>CAWUKA010000067.1:0-10170 GCA_963922965.1 uncultured Gammaproteobacteria bacterium
CTTGAACAAATGGGGGTAGAGATTATTCTCGGCAACACCTTTCACCTGATGCTAAAACCGGGTATTAATGTGATTCAAGCGCACGGTGATTTACATGATTTTTGTCAATGGCAAAAACCAATTTTAACTGACTCCGGTGGTTTTCAAGTCTTTAGCTTGGGTCGGCTGCGCAAAATTACTGAAGCGGGTGTCCGCTTTCGTTCGCCGCACGATGGCCAAGAGGTTTTTTTGGGTCCGGAAGAATCAATGGCGGTGCAGCGTGCACTTGGTTCAGACATTGTAATGGCATTTGATGAGTGCACGCCTTATCCGGCAAGCTATGCTGAGGCGCGTGCATCAATGGAGTTATCGATGCGCTGGGCAGCACGTTGCAAGAGTGCCCACGCTGATTCAGCAGCGGCATTATTCGGTATCATCCAGGGTGGGATGTACGCTGACCTACGTAAGCGTTCGCTGGATGCCTTACTCGAACTGGATTTTGCTGGTTATGCCATCGGTGGATTATCAGTCGGTGAACCCAAGCCAGCGATGTTCGAAGTGCTTGATGAGTTAGTGCCACATTACCCGCAGCACAAACCGCATTATCTAATGGGGGTGGGCACACCGGCTGATCTAGTCGAATGTGTATTGCGCGGAATCGACATGTTTGATTGCGTGATGCCAACTCGGAATGCCCGTAACGGCCATCTGTTTACCAGCCAAGGGGTGGTGCGGATTCGCAATAGTGTCCACAAAAAAGACACTGGCCCGCTGGATCCAGATTGCGACTGCTACACTTGTCAGCATTATAGTCGTGCTTACCTGCATCACTTGCATCGACAAGGTGAAATCCTCGCAGCACGCCTTTGTACGATTCATAATTTATATTATTATCAATCACTTATGCAGCAATTGCGTGAAGCAATTGAAAACGGTACATTGTCAAACTTTGTTGAGCAATTTTACGCACAGATGCAGCTGCCAACGCCAGCTCAAAGTGTCTGTCAACTGGCTAATATAACGGAGACCCAAAGATGAGCTTTGATCTAATTCCGACAGCGGTTGCCGCTAACAGTGCAGCGCAAGTTGATGGTATGAACCCGATAACTTTCATCGTCTTAATGAGTGCAGTATTTTACTTTTTAATGATAAGGCCACAGTCAAAGCGTACAAAAGAGCATGAAACACTGCTAAAAAATGTTAGCGTTGGTGATGAGATCACAACTAACGGTGGTGTCATGGGTAAGATCGCTAAAGTGGCTGATGATTATGTCATGTTATCAGTGTCGAAGGATGTGCAGTTGCGGCTGCAAAAACAAGCCATCAGTCAAGTGTTGCCGAAAGGTACGCTCAAGCTTGATAAATCTTAAACCAGCGAGCGCAGAGGATAACTATGCAGAATCGTCAAACCAATCCTTTTCCGAGCTGGAAGCTATTTTTCATCATAGTTGCCATCGTACTCGCGACACTATACGCATTACCAAATTTATACGGCGAAGATCCAGCGGTGCAAGTGACTGGCGCGCGTGATACCGAAGTCACGGCATCAATTTATGCTGGCATTAAGCAATTACTCAGTTTGCAGCAAATAAAAATTAAAGACAGCCGTTTTAACCAACAGGCAGTGCAAATCAGGTTCAGAAGCACCGACGAACAAATGCAGGCGCGCGATGCAATTAAGAAAAAGTTGGGTGACCGATTCATTGTCGCACTCAATATCGCTCCAGCAACCCCGGCTTGGTTGCGACGGATTAATGCCTTGCCGATGCGGCTCGGTCTAGACTTACGTGGCGGTGTCCACTTCTTGCTTTCGGTTGATGTCGATTCGGTATTAAAGCGGCGCCAGCAAGGCTTAGTCAAAGCAGTGACTGACGCGTTGCGGAAAGAAAAAATTCGTTATAAACAAATTAAGCAACTGCCGCATCACAACTTATTGGTTCAATTGCGCAACGAACATGATTTAGCGGCTGCGGAGCATAAATTGCGTTATCAATTTCCCGATTTGCAATTCAATAAACGCTTGTTTGAAGGCAGTTACTATCTTGATGCCAACATGACTGAGGACGCACTGCATCAGGCCGGTCGTCAGATTGTCGAGCAGACTATGTCGGTGCTACGTAACCGAGTCAATGAATTGGGTATTGCCGAACCCATTGTCCAGCAGCAGGGTAAGGACCGTATTGCTGTTGATTTGCCGGGAGTGCAAGATTCAGCACAAGCGAAACAAATCCTTGGTAGTACCGCAACGATTGAGTTTCACTTGGCTGACGAAGACCATGATGTCCGCAGTGCTTTAGCTGGTGATGTACCGTTTGGATCTCGAGTTTACTATTTCGAAAATGAAATGCCGGTCTTGCTAAAAAATCAAACTGTGCTCGAAGGTAGCTCTATTACCAGCGCAATGTCTGCTATTGGTCAAGATGGTCGGCCTTCGGTTAATATCACCGCTAGCGGTAGTGGTGTCAGTTATTTTAGTAAACTAACTGGTGAAAATATCGGTAAGCGCTTGGCAATCGTATTTGTCGAAACTAAGCCAAAACTGCAATTCGTCAACGGTAAAGAGGTGACGGTCTTTAAGCGCTCTGAGCACGTGATCAGTGTCGCTACCATTCAGGTTCGTCTTGGTCACAATTTTCAAATTACCGGTATCTCATCGACGAAAGAAGCGAATAATCTGGCATTATTGTTGCGCGCAGGTGCGCTACCAGCAAATATTAGCATCGTTGAAGAGAGTACGGTGGGCCCTAGTCTTGGTAAAGATAACATCGCCAAAGGTATTATCTCGATTCAGGTTGGCTTCCTTTTGGTAGTAGTTTTTATGTTGCTGTATTACCGCCTATTTGGTTTTATCGCTAATTTAGCTCTGGGGTTAAATCTGATTTTTTTAGTCGCTGTACTGTCGCTACTTGGTGCAACTCTGACTTTACCTGGGATTGCCGGTATTGTGTTGACCGTCGGTATGGCCGTTGATGCTAACGTGCTTATCTTTGAACGTATTCGTGAAGAATTACGCAATGGTATGTCGCCACAAGCTAGTATTCACGCCGGCTACGAAAAAGCTTTTACCACCATTGTTGATGCCAACGTCACCACCTTGATCGTTGCATTTGTCTTAGTTGCTGTCGGTACCGGTGCAGTCAAGGGTTTTGCGGTAACACTAATTATTGGCTTATTTACCTCAATGTTTACCGCGATTACCTTTACCCGAGCAATGGTGCAGTTGATTTATGGTAACAAAATCAATGCTAAACTTTCGATTGGAGTGTAACGAACCATGGAATTCTTCAAACAAACTACAATTGATTTCATGCGCCTACAAAAGTCAGCTGCAGTCTTATCAGTGCTGATGATGTTAGTTTCTATGCTGGTGTTTTTTCATTACGGCTTAACTATGGGGCTTGATTTTACTGGTGGTACTCAACTTCAACTGCGCTATCCAGATGGTGCCAAGTTACAAGATATCCGTACTCGTTTACAACAAGCTGGTTTTGCTGAGGCAGTGGTGCAAGCTTATGGCGGTACTGATCAAGTTATGGTGCGGATCGGTCAGCATGCCGATTTAGCACAAGATAAATTGGCGCAAACGGTATTAGCCGCATTGCCGGGTGCAGAAAAATTAGGCGTCTCTTTCATCGGCCCACAAGTCGGTAAGGAGTTAAAAACCAATGGTGTACTTGCGGTACTAGTATCGTTGCTATTAACAGCAATCTATATTGCTTTTCGTTTCGAATACCGCTTTGCGGTGAGTTCGACAATAGCATTGTTGCATGATCCGATTTTGATCTTAGGTGTGTTTGCTTACCAGCACATCGAATTTAATTTGATCACCTTGGCTGCAGTGCTGACTGTGATCGGTTATTCACTGAATGACACCATTGTCGTGTTTGATCGGGTGCGTGAAAATTTTCGTCGTTATCGTAAATTATCACCTGCAGAAATCATTAACATTTCAGTTAATCAAACCTTGTCACGTACTATCATGACCTCTGGTTTAACTTTGTTAACCGTGATTGCACTGTTCGTCTATGGTGGACCGGTTGTGCATGGTTTTTCGTTAGCATTGATCATTGGCATTGTGGTTGGTACCTACTCTTCGATTTATATCGCTGGCTCGCTCGCCGTAGTGCTGGGTTTGAATCGACAAGACTTATTACCAACCCCACGCTTAGTTGATGATACTCCCTAACAGTGAGCTCGGTGTCTATGTCATTGCTCGAAGATTACCAGCAGTATGACGCCATCGGGCTTGCTGAGCTGATTAGACGTGGTGATGTTTCTGCGCTTGAACTAACTGATACAGCGATTGCGACTATCGAGCAGATCAACCCAAAGCTTAACGCAGTGACTCACAAATTTTTTCAACAAGCCCGCGAACAAGCGCAGCAAGCACTGTCGGCTGGCCCGCTCGCTGGGGTACCGTTTCTGATTAAAGATTCACTTTGTAGTATGCAAGCCAAACCAATGTTGTTTGGTAGTGCTTATCTAGCCGGTCTCAAGCGTCGGTTTGACGCTGATATCATTCGCCGCTATCGAGCTGCCGGTTTGCTGCTACTGGGTCGTACCAATACCCCTGAGTTTGGTTTGAGCCCGGTGACAGAACCACAGTTCACTGGTGTCACAGCTAATCCGTGGGATCTCAGCGTTACCGCCGGTGGTTCATCCGGTGGTGCTGCAGCTGCTGTGGCAAGTGGTATGGTGCCTGCTGCACACGGTAGCGATGGTGGCGGTTCGCTGCGGATTCCAGCCTCTTGCTGTGGTTTATTTGCTTTAAAACCCAGCCGCGGTCGCGTTGTGATGGGGCCAGAGGTAAAACGCATGCTGCAAGGTGGCATTATTGATCATGTGATTAGCCGTAGTGTGCGTGATAGCGCCTTGTTGCTAGATGTGACCTTACAACGCGATTCACAAGCGATCTTCTTCGTGCCACCACCACCGCAACCTTACGCTGATAGCATCAAGCAGCCACCCAAACGCTTACGAATTGCGGTCAGCACACAGCCTTTTTTTCATGCTACCGTGCACGATGATTGCAAACGTGCAGTTGAGCAAGCAGCAAAGCTGTGTCAATCGCTTGGTCATCATGTCGAGTGGGCTGAACCGAGCATCGATACCGATGCAGCAGAAGCCGCGATCGTTAATGCTTTTGTCGCTGAAGCCACCGTTCTCATCAAACGTATTGAAAAAGAACGCGGTCGGCCACCACGTTGGAACGAGCTCGAGCCACCGACTCGGCTAGTGCGACGTATCGGCCAAGCACTGCCCGCGTCAGCGTTCGTTGAAGCCATGCATTGTTGGGATCGTCTCTCAGCCAGTGTTAGCGATTTTCTGACGGATTTTGATGTCTTGCTCACACCTACCTTGGCACAACCACCATTACCAACTGGTTTGTTACAACCGAATCTATTTGAGCACTTAGCCCTAAATTTTTTGAGTTTATTGCCGATAAAAGCGTTGACTGATATTGCGATTCGAGAAGTGAATAAAAAAGTCTTTAACTTTATTGCATTCACGCCACTCTTTAATATGACCGGTCACCCGGCCATGTCGGTGCCGCTTTATTGGAATCAAGCGAATTTACCAATTGGCGTCCAGTTTGCAGCGAGGATTGGCGCTGACGACCAGCTGCTAGCGTTAGCCGCCGAGTTGGAGTCAGCACAGCCTTGGTGGCATAAGCGACCTACAGTAGCTATGAACTGAGTCGTTATACTTTTCATTCGCCCATAAAAAGAGGCGTTCCTCAAAACGCCTCGTACGACTACCCCTTATTTGCAAGTTTCTTATTATTATATGTTGTTATTATTATTGTTGACCCCTCAGTTAAGTTATCGGCTGCGCTTGACCAAACTTGAAGAGAAACCGAATTGTACGTTAAAAAAACGCAGTCATTGACCTGCTGGCACAGTGCCTAATTTTTTTAACTAAAGTGGGGCGATTGAAAAATCGCCCCTAGCCAGTTTTCCCTACGAAGTTTATTGTTGTCATTATAGCGCTCGCAATACAGTTATCGGCATCTTGCTAGGGAACTTCAATATCACTCAGCCGGCCACTTCGCATTAGCTCATTTTCTTTGCTATGTAATTGACTCTACGGTGGTTTTTTTTAAGTACTATGATTATATCAATGATTTACAAAGAGGCTTATATGGAAACGAAAACATTTTTATTACTTTTATTGGCGAGCTTGATGTTAACTGCGTGTGTGAATCAAATGTATGATGACCGCTTTATGGATCCAGCTGAGCTTAGTGCTGATGTCACGGTCCAAAAGCGCGGACTCTACACCACCTTACATGTGTTTGCGGATCCTTACCGCTGTTTACAGCGTAAGAGTTTTGGCCATCAGAACCCAATAGCATTCAAAGTCTCAGCCAATAAACCACTGACGTTTAGCTTGTTGTCTCCACACCGCAGTGATAAACAGCAGCGCCTGCACCAGCTAGTGCAATGTGATTTTAAGTCAACGATATTTCCACGTGCCGATCAGCAGTATGAAGTGGATATAAAATTAGTCCCGGCTGCGAGTGGTAATGTTGACGATATACGTTGCGAATTGATCGTTAATAACATCACTGAACTTGGCTAGCCACGTGCGGTTGCAGTTTATCAACGTGAACGTATCTATGAGCAACATGGGTTTTATAAAAAATATGGCTAGTAGCTACCTTTTCAGCCCACTGCGAGCCGCATCAGCGGCGTGGCAGCCCAGAGATATTATCAAGTTCCACATAGTCGCAACGGGCGTAAAGTGATGTGGCCAAAGTGATCTTGGTTTTTAAGGTATCGTAAGTTTCTTTCTTCAGCCCACTGCGAGCCGCATGAGCGGCGTGGCAGCCCAGTTGTATGAGACAAATATAGTTTTATCCACATCATGCGCGCCATCATTTCAATGAACAGTGGTGATCAATTTGCTAAGTGTTTCCTGGTAGTTAGAGTTGTTGGGTTGCTGCGGGACTACGTTGTTCGCAATGGGCTGAGAAACGCTCAGTTGTCGCGCTTGCTAATGCTCATTCGCAATGGGTTAGTCATCTAGGGGTTAAGCTGCCACTACTTCTGGATTCATTTTCAGCTTCTTTATTTTCACCTTTATTTTGTCGTAGGCCTGCTAATAGGTTGCGGTTGCGTTTAGCCGTACCTTGATCTTTTTTCGATTGATGAGTTTGTACCTTGCCACCTCCATCGCTCAAAGACCATTCAAACGAAGTTCGCCGGGTATCTTGCAAGTCACGTTGGAGAAAAAATTCTAAGCCGGTTTTACCGCCAATTTTACCTCTGTAAAGCAAGTCTGCTTCAGGTGGTCGCCTTCTTGTTTCTCTCGTTGGAAAGCCGTAGACAACGATTTTAACAAGCTGTGCTGGATCACGTTGTATAATATCATCAATGTCAGTTTGCTGAATCCATGCTGCTAAAGCAGGTGGGACTTGGCTAAATACTTTGGCTAGAGCGGTTAATTTAACAGGCTGTAAAACTTTAAATTTTTCA
Organism: uncultured Gammaproteobacteria bacterium; assembly: GCA_963922965.1. Taxonomy (GTDB): domain Bacteria; phylum Pseudomonadota; class Gammaproteobacteria; order CAWUKA01; family CAWUKA01; genus CAWUKA01. The sequence goes on from CAWUKA010000067.1 coordinate 7,458, forward strand.
TAATTTTTAATTGTAAGCGCTGCCGGTAGATGGGCAAACAATACTGCCATTGGCACAAATAACCGATTTTCAGTCCTGAACCATTCCCAAACTCCTTCTTTTGATAGCAAGCTATTGCTTGCAGTTGTGATTCCAACTGTTCGAGTCAATGTGCCGTACCAGCTATCTTTCAATGCTTTCTCATTTGTACTGATAAATCGCGTCAAGCTCAGCAATGCCCTTAACTGTTGTCTCGAATTACCGTCACCACTGAGTCGATATATTTTGAAAAGTACCTGCGCATTTGCATTCCAATTGGTAGATGGTTTGTTTGGATCAAAGCATTCTTCTAGTATCCCCTGTAGTAACTCAATATCTGGTAACTTTGTCACTGAGGTCGCTCTAGCTGCCTGTAGCTGCGCTTCACGTACAAAGATCGCTTCAATCACATTTAAAGATATGTCTGGTATAAAGCCCAATGCCTTGGCGCGTTCAATTACTTTTTTTAACTCGTGTACGTGTGGATGAGCCAAAATTTGTATTGAGAAATTATCTTTGAGGTTCATGGTTGAAATTTCTTCGAGTAACGATTGGCGCTGTTTCAGTGTTGCTCGGGTATTACATGACATGATAGTCTGCATCGGTGCGAAAACATCATGCATTTTTTTTAATTGCGCTGGTACATCATGTTGTAGTAACAGAATCAGTTTTAGTTGCCGTAGTCGGTCATCACTACCAGCTTGATTGTGTAAGCAGTCTCTGAGTCGTAGGCTATATTGCGCTAGATAGCGCAGTTCGCCACTCGCGCTTTGTACGATGTTGCACGGTACACTTGCTTGTCGACAATACCAATAGATCTGTGCTAGTGCGAATCGGTGCTTTGCGCTCAAGTAAGCAACATTTTGGAATCGAGTTGAGTTTGCATATCGCGAGCTTGCCACATAAGGCGGCTCACTCAAATGCAAATAACCTGCATCTTGCAAGATCGCGTAGGTTTTATTGCTAGCTACAATCAGCACGTGCAACAGCATGCCGCAGGCAATCAGGCCAAGCATGGCAGGGGTCCAGTGTGCCAGCGGCGTGGTTGCTAACAGATAGCTGCCCCAGCCGATACCTCCAAGGCTGACTAGGCAAAACAGGATTTGCCACCAGGCTAAAAATCGGGCATAACCGTACAGCAAGCACTGCTTGCTGAAGATACGAAAATGATCAGATCGAGTCATCCTTGCCTCTATCTGGGTAAATATTGATGGCTTGCTAAGCGATTAGACGTACTGCAAGTATAGTGTCAACCAACCTGGTTTGCTCGTCTTGGTATCAACTACTGCTGGGCAGTCCAGGGCAATAAGCGCTACTAGTGACCAGTGCTGCTGCAGTTGGAGCCTGAAATACCGTTGCCAAATCTGATCTTGACTCGATCGCCTGATTAAATTTAGCTTGCAAAATAGATACATCGAAACCTTCTATTCCAATCAAGTCGAGCATTGGCTGCCAGTAGCGATTAAGCTCGCCTCGGTTTTCTAACCTATTCGCAATCACTGCTAAAGGTGTCGTTCTACCAGATATTAGTTTCAATTTATCAATATCACGCGAGGTCAGCGAACGTTGGACACTGGCAAAGCTTTGCAACACTTGTGCAGTTTCGAGGCGAGTTTCGGGGTCAGCTGAAATCAACGCCTCCACAACTGCTCTATCCTGAACCTTTGTCAGAAGGCGGCTTTGTTTCAGTGCCGCTAATTGATCAATTTCATAGCTCTCGACTGCAAGCACCTGATTAATCATCGCTGCTTTGTCTTGTTGATTAAGACCAGTTTCATTAATGAAGCATATCAAGCGGGTTTGCTGCTCATCTACAGCACCGCTGTACGGTCTTTTATGCAATCGCTCATAACCCTCTGCGATAGTCTGTGTTGTGCCGAGCCGTTGTAAAATTGCCGCCGCAATATAGGCCGATGTATCGTTCGTCAACAGGGTGTCTAAAAATGCTGCGTTAATAACACCATTCTCCAATGCTGATAGAACAGTCAGCACGTATGGCCACTGTTGCCAACCCCATGACTGTTCTCCGCTAGCGTGGGGATACCACTGCTGTTGTGTTTGATAGTTTTTAAATTTAGTAGTAAATGTTTTCAGCGTCTCTACTGGCATGTTCAGCAAACGAGTTAAGTCTGTTTGTCGACAGGGTGACGTTTGCGGCGCCCGAATCGGATAATTTAAGCTGGGCTCCACATTAGCCTGCTTTGTGGCTAACTGCTCTACGAATAGCACTAAGGCGGATAGCTGTTCATCAGAGCACGCGATCAGTGCTGCATAAGTAGCTTGTAGTGGCTCTTTGATCCGCAGCAGTTGCAATAGCTGCGTCAGAGCTGTTAATCGTTGGTCTTTGTCCCCTTTATATTGCTCAATTGCATAGGTTCGTAGCAAATCGATAATCTCAATTGGTAATGGGTCCCTACTAGCGCCGAATCTAGCGCCGGTTCTAAGTCTATACGGAGAGATGATTTCACTTTCAGCAAATGTTGCCAGTGCTTGTAATGAGTTACGGTTAACCCGTGGGAAGGCATCCAGTACGCGTTGCAACATGGGTTGTATCTGCTGATTAATTGCCTGTCTGGCCTGATCCGCATGGTAGTTCGGCGCACTGGTTTCATTCGCAGACAAGCCACCGAGGACTTGTTCGAGCAATGCGAAATCAGTCGCTGCTTCTCGTTCTTGCCCAGCACAATGTCGAGTC
>CAWUKA010000068.1:0-10103 GCA_963922965.1 uncultured Gammaproteobacteria bacterium
TGTAACCAGTCGCATCTCATCACAGCATCCGAATGGTGATCGTGGTGGCAATGATTTTTCAATTCATTCAAGTTTTGCATCTAATCTGCATCAATTTTGGGATGCGGGGCTTGGTTTATTTCAGGCGCGTGCGAAGCGTGCAGTCATGAGGCAGACAGAAGTGGTCGCATTTGCATATGAGTTGAAGCAAGCCTACCCTACTAAGACACTTAGTAAGCAAATTCGACAACAGCAACCTGAGCAATGGGCGCAGCAAAGTCTAACGCTAGCTAGAATTTATGCCTACAATCTTGATGAAGGGGTAGAGCCCAGTCAGCAGTACATTCGGCAAGGCCAGCAAGTGGTTGCAAAGCAACTGGTGTTGGCAGGATATCGGCTTGCTTATTTATTGAATGCTATATTTCATTAAGCATAACAGAGCTAGGAGGCGTTATATTGAAGACAATAAGGAGGTTGTATGAAGAATGTTTTAGTGGCTGGAGCAGGTAACATCGGTGCTTTGATCGCTTGTTTGCTTGCCGAAACCGGTGACTATAAAATTTACCTGGCTGACAAAGAGTTTGCTGGTGAAGATTATAAAAAAGTAAAGGCTAAATTTGATAGCATCGAATTGTTAAAACTCGATATCAGTAATGAAGCTATTGCCGCTGAGCAATTAGAAAAACTGGCTTTAACAACAGTTGTTTCGTGCTTACCCTATTTTTGTAATCTGACCTTGGCTAGCATCGCTCGTCGTTTAGGGTTGCATTATTTTGATCCGACTGAGGATGTTGAGGTGACTAATTCAGTTCGTATGCTTGCCGACGGTGCTACTACGGCTTTTGTGCCTCAGTGTGGTTTAGCACCCGGTTTTGTCGGTCTCGCTGCAAACTCGATCATGCAACAATTCGATGAGCTCGATACCGTTAAGCTTCGCGTTGGCGCACTGCCTAGCCATGCCAGTAATGCGTTGCAGTATGCTCTGACCTGGTCGACTGACGGTTTAATCAATGAATATGGCAATCTATGCTACGGCGTGGTTGATGGCACAGTCACTGCATTTTCACCACTCGAAAAATTAGAAGAAATAGAAATCGATGGTCAACGCTATGAGGCTTTTACAACTTCGGGGGGCTTAGGTAGCTTAGCTGAGCTGTATAACGGAAAAGTCAGATATATGGATTATAAAACCATTCGTTATCCAGGCCATTGTGAAAAATTGCGGTTTTTAATGCATGATTTGCGCCTAAATGATGATCGCGATACGCTGAAGCGAATTTTAGCAAACGCTATTCCGAGAACCTATCAAGATGTAATTGTTGTTTATATTTCAGTGACTGGCTATAAAGACAATGTATTGACTGAACAGCACTTTGTTAATAAGTATTACCCGCAAACGGTTGCTGGGATTGACTGGTCGGCTATTCAAGTCACAACTGCAGCTGGTGTTTGTGCCATGGTTGATATGGTTTTGACAAATCCGCAACACTATTCAGGTTTTATTCTACAAGAAACCGTTGATTATGATACGTTCCTAAAAAATCGTTTTGGCTGTCGTTATGTTATCTAATAAGGAGTTAACATGAAAAAGATCTTGTCCGGTTTAGGTTTATCTGAGATTAATGCTTCAGCTTCATCGCATGCTAACTTTTGGTCTGAAATCGATACCGCAGCATTATTTGCTTCGATTAATCCAGCTACCGAACAACTGATTGCGAAAGTGAGTAGCAGTGATGCCGATGCCTATGAGCAAGTTGTCAGTCAAGCTGAGCAGGCTTTTCTGAATTGGCGCCGGGTGCCAGCACCTATGCGCGGTGAATTGGTGCGCCAAATTGGTGAGGCGCTACGCGAGAAGAAAGATTTGCTCGGTAGTTTGGTTTCACTTGAAATGGGGAAATCAAAACAAGAGGGTGACGGTGAAGTGCAAGAGATGATTGATATTGCAGATTTTGCAGTTGGACAGTCACGTATGTTGTACGGTAAAAGCATGCATTCAGAACGACCACAGCATCGCATGTATGAGCAATGGCAACCACTTGGCGTGGTGGGTGTTATTTCTGCATTTAATTTTCCAGTCGCAGTGTGGTCTTGGAATGCCTTCATTGCTGCAATTGCTGGGAATACGGTAGTGTGGAAGCCATCAGAGAAAACCCCTTTAACCGCTATCGCAGTGCAACACATTTGTAACACAGTTATGGCAAACAATGGTTACCAAGCAATTTTTAATTTATTTATTCCGAATACACCAGCATTGGCAGAGCAATTTGTTAAGGATAAACGCGTTGCGCTATTGTCTTTTACCGGCTCAACCGCGACTGGACGTAAAGTCGCTGTTGCTGTTGCCGAGCGCATGGGGAGATACTTGCTAGAATTGGGTGGCAATAACGCTATCATCGTTGACGCTAGCGCTGATCTTGCCTTGGTGATTCCAGCTGTTGTTTTTGGTGCAGTCGGTACTGCAGGCCAACGCTGCACAACAACACGTCGTCTCCTGATTCAGCGTTCTATTTATGCTGATGTCGTGCAGCGCCTACAAAAAGCTTACCAGCAAATTAAGATTGGTGATCCACTTGATCAAACTAACTTAATGGGTCCGCTGATCGATCAACAAGCGGTTGCTGCTTTTACCAGTGCGATTGCTGCAATAAAAGCTGCAGGTGGGGAAATTCTGTTTGGGGGTAACCTAATTGAAGGCCCTGGCTTCTTTGTTGAGCCAACTATTGCTAGCGTGAGCAATGATTGGGATATCGTCCAACACGAAACCTTTGCGCCAATTTTGTATGTGATGCCGTTTGATGATTTGGATGAGGCTATTGCTGTGCAAAATGCAGTGCCGCAAGGGCTATCATCAGCATTATTTACTCAAAAGCTACCACATGCTGAACGTTTCTTATCTGCAGCTGGTAGCGACTGTGGCTTGGCTAACATTAATATCGGCACTTCAGGAGCGGAGATTGGTGGTGCATTCGGTGGCGAGAAAGAAACCGGTGGTGGACGTGAAGCCGGTTCTGATGCTTGGAAAGCCTATATGCGTCGGCAAACCACTACAATTAATTGGAGTAATGAACTGCCATTAGCGCAAGGGATTCGTTTTGATGTGACTAGTGAGTAGCCATGGCAAAGTCGATGCAATATATGGTGGTATCTCTTCATATCAGCGCTGATGAATACATCGCTTACTACCAAGGTGTGGCTTCAGCAGTGGTTGCAACTGCTGAAGACGGTCGCACGGTACGCTTCCCTGCCAATCTATTGCAGCCATTTTTAACTCATCAAGGCATAAGTGGGCGTTTTGTTTTGAGTTTTGATAACAATAATAAGTTTAAGGCATTAAAGAAAATTAATTAAAAAAGGAGATTGGATAATGCAGCTAAAATTTTTATTTGCGATGTTGTTGTTACCGGTATTTGCGTTTGCTGCAATCGAAGAAGTCAGGGTACCAATAAACAGTGCTGGTGTTCAACTCGGTACAGTCACCATCACCCAGACTGATTTTGGCATCTTGCTCACGCCTGAGCTGAATGGTTTATCACCTGGTATGCACGGTTTTCATGTACATGAGTTCGGTCGTTGTGGTAACAACGCTAAAGATGCTGGTGGTCACTATGATCCAGATAATTCGATGCAACATCATGGCCCATATCATGAGCATGGTATGAGAGGTGATTTACCAAATTTGCTTGCTGATCTGAATGGTGAAGTTAAATCAGCGGTGTTGGCGCCACGCTTAACACTGGCAGAAATTAAAGGGCGCTCACTTGTCGTGCATGAAAAAGCAGATGACTATACCGAAGCAAAATCAATTGCTGGTGAGCGGTTAGCTTGTGGTGTCATTCCCAGTGATTAACTGTCTGGTTGATGCTTGTATTTTCTGATGCCGCCTTAACTTGGCGCTTTATCAAAATAAATGTCATACAGATTTGCCACCCAGTTCGATTCTTTGCTGGGTGGCTATCATTGACTTCGATTGATTGGTATGGCAGTCAAAATTGATCCAGAAAACTAACACTTAAGCTAAATTGCTAATCATACTATTGCTGCCTTACATCGGAGCCAACTCATCGATAACTGAGTTGGTTGCAGTAATGAGCGCTATCGTCATACTTTAGGTCATTCTCTCAGTCAGTGATTGAAGCAATGCTTTGTTTCCTCTAGACTGTGTAATTCCAATTTTTAGTAGGTAAGGACTTCAATCAATGGCGGTTAGAACTCGTTTTGCGCCCAGTCCGACTGGGTATTTGCACGTTGGTGGTGCGCGCACTGCTCTATTTGCTTGGTTATATGCAAAGAGTCAGGGCGGTCAATTTATCTTACGGATTGAAGACACTGATCGCGAGCGCTCAACCGAGCCATCGATCCAGGCGATTCTCGATGCTATGGCTTGGTTAGGCCTGGATTATGACGAGGGTCCTTACTATCAGACGCAACGTTTCCCACGCTACGCTGAAGTTATTCAACAGTTATTGGTTGATGGCCACGCTTATCGTTGTTTTTGCTCGAAGTCACGCTTGGATGCATTACGTGAGCAACAGATGCAAGCGAAACAGAAGCCACAATACGATGGCCATTGCCGCGAGCTTGATCCTGCTGAGCTTGATCTCAGTCAGCCACATGTAATCCGATTTAAAAATCCGCAGCAGGGTAGTGTACAGTTTACAGATGCAGTCTACGGTGACATTAGTGTCAGCAACACAGAGCTTGATGATTTAATCATTGCCCGTGGCGACGGTACACCGACCTATAATTTTACGGTAGTGGTTGATGACATGGATATGGCGATCAGTCACGTTATCCGCGGTGATGACCATATTAATAACACCCCTCGCCAAATCAATATTTTACGTGCACTCGGCGCTACGCTGCCAGTGTACGCCCATGTGCCGATTATTGTTGGTGCTGACGGTAAGCGCTTGTCAAAGCGTCACGGTGCAACCAGTGTGATGCATTATCATGAGGCTGGTTTTCTAGCTGATGCCATGCTTAATTACTTAGTGCGGTTAGGTTGGTCACATGGTGATGAAGAGATTTTTTCACGTCAGGCTATGATCGAGTGTTTTAGCTTGGCTGCTATCAATCGTGCGCCAGCTGGCTTTAACTTTGATAAGCTGCAATGGTTGAATCAGCACTATATTAAAGAAACTCCCACCACAGTGATCGCAGACGCGCTGCAGTCATATTTTCAAGTAGTTAACGTTGATATCAGTCATGGCCCAGCACTTGAAACCATTGTTGAATTACAGCGTGAGCGTGCGAAAACACTGGTCGAGATGGTTGAGAAAAGTGTTTACTTTTATCAGGATGTGACATCTTATGATGAAAAAGCAGTGAAAAAACACCTATCAACTGACAGCATTCCATTGATTCAGCAATTGCGCGTAGCTTTGACCGCACTGGATGTGTGGCAGCCATCAGCGCTTCATGAACTGTTGCAACAGGTTGCTGAGGCAGCGTCCGTTAAGCTCGGCAAGCTTGCCCAACCGTTGCGAATCGCGGTTAGTGGTGGTACAGTGTCGCCTTCGATTGATGTGACCTTGTGCGCGCTGGGTAAAAACAAAGTGCTTCAGCGCATTGATGCACTACTTGAATTTTTGCAGCTGCAGCAAGGTGCTTGACAAGATCGGTCCCTGCGCTTAGAATCGCCTCTTCTTTTAGGGGCTATAGCTCAGTTGGGAGAGCGCTTGAATGGCATTCAAGAGGTCGGCGGTTCGACCCCGCCTAGCTCCACAATCATCGATACACTTACAGAAATAGGTCCCCATCGTCTAGAGGCCTAGGACACTGCCCTTTCACGGCAGGAACAGGGGTTCGAACCCCCTTGGGGACGCCATCTTAGCCAGCAGTCCACGACTTCGCGCTGTTAGCAAAACCACCTCAGATTGCTACGATCTAAGAAAATTGCTCACGTGCCTGTACAACAATACCAATGATTTGATCAAACTGATTGAATAATCGAGCGGTTGTTTCATTGTTAAGTCCTTGTAGCAATAGCAAATCACCTTCGGCGAATAGCTGTCGACAGCGAGCAGGTCCTTTTTGTGCCGTCTTAATAATCACGTAATCTTTGTGTTCGGCACTTGCTTGCTGCTTAACAATCAGCTGGGTACCAGCACGAAAGCGTGGGCTGAGTTGGTCGCTCTCAACAACCAGTGCAAAGTGATTTGTTGTCGCATCATGACTGGCATAAGTCCATTCTGTCGGCTCTTGACCGGCATCTATACCTGCCCAATCGAAAGCTTGATGCCATGAGATAATGGGTACCGGCAGCCAAGTAGGTACTTGCATGCGCTGCATCAATGGCTCATCACCTACCAATTGGCTAATGCTGACCGAAAAGAATTTGGCAAGTGGGCTTAGCGAGTCACCGCGAGGTGATTTGGTTGCGCCTGACAGGATGCGGTGTAAAGTGGGTTGCGGTACGTTGGTTTGACGCGCTAACTCTGCTTCGGTTAATTGTTTCTCCTGCATTAATTGCTTCAAAACCCGCGGCAGTGGGCTAATCATATTATCGTTAATCGTATTCATTGTTTATTTTTTTTATTTTAATAATGATTATTGATACCAAAATAGGCGATGGATTATGCCATGACCATTGGGTCGAGACAATAGCGTATTGCCCGATCTCATTGTGCTCTGTTAGGTCGTATCTGGTCTCTAAACCATGTGTTGTAACCCCGCGCTAGCTGGTGAGCTTGCTACCACCACTGCTGGCGCATCAGTATAGAACGGTGACAAATCTACGATGGCGTGTGCGGTCATCCTAGTTTCTAGTGTTGTTTGGCAAGATGCCAGTTTTGCTCGCTTATCGCGAAAACTGGTTTTTGGACTGAGATGTTTTCTAATTAATTGTTGGTGCTCTGCAGGAAAGTGCTGAGTGATGAATTCTTGTAGCAGTTGCATACATATTGGCTTGTTGTTGCTTGTTATTTGACGTGTTGCATTAAAACCATAAATTATTATTTACTTTGATTAATGCTATTAGCTCTTCAGTGGAATGGACCCCATGCTTCAGTAATAGCGTGAGTCGATCGAGGTAAACAGTCAATTTGTTCGCATTGCTCAATCGTAGGATAGAGAGTAGTGGGGTCATGCCGTGCCGATTTGGTTGTAAGAAAACTGTTTTAATGCGTCGCTGGTATGTCGTATTGGTATCAGTAATAAATTACAGGACCTCGTCGAGAAAATTGATAAAGCTTGCGACTACTCCATCATCAGCAGCCATGATGGATTGATGTAAAGGTGTATGGCCATCTGCATTGGCTTTGGTCGCATAGGTGAGTATAGCCGTGTTATCGATAATGCCTTGTACCATCACCTTGCAAAACAGCAGACAAATCATCGTTGTCAAGCTTTCAAGATTGCTGTTTCCAGCTAGCTGCCAACGTTAGCATGGTTAACCCGTTATCACTGGTTGCTAATAGCAGTTGAGATAGTTGCTTGTGATAGACGAGCTTGCCAGCCTCATATTAAGGAAATATTAACCGATCGCGTATTAGCCTAATGCGAAAAAAGACTTGCACTTGATGATTATATTCGCTATACTACGCGAATAATTTGAGGTTGACTCAAGTTAGATAACAAAAAAACAACAATGCGTATCAAATTAATTCGTTAGATTACATAACTAGTTATTTTTTAAGTTGGTAGTTTAGCGGCGTTTTGTCTCATTATCGATAAGCAGTTATCGCTAAAGCAAATTGTAGCTCACGTCTCTGGCATTGTTACCAGTGATTTTCAACAAAGTTATCGTCTTTGCTGGCGTCCTTAATTCTAATTTGCATAATGGGCCACGAATTTAAAGTGTCACTGGATCGTGATGCATCATAATAATAAGGTAATAACACATAATAACCACGCTAATGTGTTGAAATTAAATCTAATTAAGTGACTAAGGGAGTTTAATCATGTGGAAAGGTATCATACAAGATATATTAGAAGTAAAAAATTACTCACAAACGCGTATTGCGCACGAAGTTTCTGTTTCAAAAGAAGCAATCAGCAAGCTGATGCGTGAAGTGACTAAAGAGCCTCGTTATGGCACAGGTTCACGTTTGTTAGCACTGCACTTACGTTTACGTCCTGATTTATACAAAGACAAGTCTGAGCGCACTGACGTGAGTGAATTTAACTGGACTAATTTCTTACCAGAATCACACCCGTTCTTCGAGACAGCTATCGCCTCATTGAATGGTGAAGCAGAAGCTATTTAAAGTATGCCTTTACTACTACCACTACATCTAATAATAATTGCCGCTTGTTGGTTAACACCGTCTGAGTATGCTAACTAGCAAGCGGTGAGTAGTAGTCGACTAGCATCATCGCTCATATCAGTTTTATCCTAAGCTTGCATTTATCGCTAATCTTGGTAGGTTAGTCATTCATTTACATCATGAGGAATGGCTGATGGGTATGTTGATCAATGGCGAGTGGCATGTTGAAATTGTTAACCCAAAGACAGCAAGTGGCGAATTTGTGCGCCAGCAGCAAGCATTTCGTGAGTATATCACTGCCGACCCAACTGCATCTTATCCGGCAGAATTAAACCGTTATCACCTCTATGTTTCTTATGCTTGTCCATGGGCGCACCGAGCTATTATCTATCGTCATTTGAAAGGCTTAGATAATTTTATTTCCATGTCGGTGGTACACCCCTATATGGGTGATCAAGGTTGGTCGTTTGATCAGGGGTTCGCTGGTGTGGTGCCAGATAGCCTTAATCACTGTCACTTGTTGCAACAGGTCTATCTATTAGCTGATCCGCAGTTTACTGGTCGAGTCACCGTACCAGTGTTGTGGGATAAAAAGACTAATACGATTGTGAATAACGAATCAGCTGATTTGATTCGTTGTTTCAATTCAGCGTTCGATCACCTGACCGATAACCATCTCGATTTTTACCCTCAGCAGCACCAAGCTGAAATTGATAACATGAACGACTTCATTTACGACCGTATCAATAATGGTGTCTATAAAGTCGGTTTTGCGACCACACAAGCGGCATACGAGCGTAATTTTTATCAGTTGTTTGCCGCTTTAGACGAATTGGAAAATCGACTCGCTAAGCAGGATTACCTCATTGGGAGTGTAATCACTGAGAGTGATTGGCGGCTCTTTACTACATTGATTCGCTTTGATGCGGTTTATGTCTCGCATTTCAAATGTAATCAGCGCTGTATTCGCGAATATCCTTATTTGTCGCGTTACTTGTTTCGCTTATATAACTACCCCGGCATTCAGCAAACCGTTAATTTTGATCACATCAAGACGCATTACTTTGCAAGCCATGCCAGTATCAATCCAAGTGGTATTGTACCGCTAGGGCCTAGTCAGATTTTCTAGCCCTACCTGCTAGAGTTGATCTATGTTGTGTGTGCTACGCAGGTGGATGGTGTCATTATGATTGCGTCTGTTGTGGTCAGAGAATCCTATTGATCTAATCTTGTACGGTTTAAAACCGGTAAAAGCTTGATGTGGGCTTGTACCACCATATATCATAATTTATTCAATATTGAGTTCCTGTCGTGCGGCTAGATCAAGTATCGCCCTAATCGTATTTGACGAACTGTAGTTTTGTGACATGTTATGTCTTCTTGCTAGCGCTCGCTGACTGAACCCCTTATTTACTTCGCATTAGCTCCACGCTGCCATGCCCACTAGACATAATTTACACTCTTCATATCGTCTACGTCGAGTATCATTGCATTAAACCTTGTGGTTAGAGACTGATGAGCGTTTGCTGGTAGTCTGAGTTGCTGCGCTCGTTAGCTCACTTACAATGGGCTAGATAGGGTCATCAGCTTGGCGCAAATTATGATTTCCTTTAACAATAGTGATTAAATCTAAAATTGGCGTTTTCCTCAGCCTAGTACGAACAACGAAGCAGTCGCGCGGCTGCCAGCAAGGCCATCACCACCAGCACTGAGGCGAATGAATCATTGGTGTTGATTGAAATGATGGCATAGATGAGACAGATAAAACTGTACTTGTCTACCTTTCTGCCCATTGCGAGCGAGTGAAACGAGCGCGGCAACCCAGTAAATACAATCACCACCAGCACTTATACCATCAGGCATCACTCACCACCTTAATCTGCTTACCGGCAAAAGCGATGCCAATCTTGATGATGT
>CAWUKA010000069.1:0-10061 GCA_963922965.1 uncultured Gammaproteobacteria bacterium
ACCATTGCATCTTCATCTTTTGATAGAAGATGATGCCCCCCCGAATTAAACTCAGCCTCCCCACCCAAAGAAGGCTGCACCTCGGTAGGTTCAGTAACAGCCGCCGCCTTAGGACTCAACGCTTGATCAGCAAATTCACGGACCTGCATTGCTGCATCAGTAAGCACGCTAAACATATCAGCTGGTGAGGCTATCGTTTGCGGAGCCTCTTCAGCTATTTCGACATCGACCTCAGCAGCTGCCTCTGCCTCTTCAACAGCAGCTTCAACCGCTGGTATATCTTCTGTTATCTCTATCTCAGTTTCACCGTCATCGGGGTAACTTCCAATGCAACTAAATTCGAATTGCTCTTGTGGCTTAATCGTGATAGTTTCATCAACACCATCTTTGTTAAAGTGCCGTACTGGCGGTGCTTCGCTAAAATCGGCATAACTAGAAAATTTAGCCAGCGCCCGTAGACGAGCAGCTTCAGCATTACGGCCGTAGCTAAATCGGTCCGTTTGAATTTCTGATGAATTCAGCTCTTCTGACTGCATATTTCTCATCGCCTTATCAAGCAAGTACCAGTTACTCAGCTTAACAAAATTGCTTTCCAGGTGGAGTGGATTACGCAAAGCATGGAGGAAGGATTCAGTAGGGACACGACGATAGCACTCCCTGACAATACGCCTTGCTTTGCTTAGTGTCCTACCAAGATGTTTTGAAAAGTTGGTTTCTAAAAATGAAGTCAACATACCTTTACTCACAACACTCATCGAGCGCGCGCGCTGAGCGAGACGACCGAATATAGGATTCATACGGACTAGAAGATACTCGATCTCGAGGGCGATGACTAACACCGCATTGGCCACCTTCTCGTTTTCTAAAATAGAGCCAAAACCAAACGTTACGAAAGTATCGAGTAGCTGGAGACGCTGCTCTAACTCTTTACGTGAGATGTGTTTATCACCACCAGATCGTCTGAAGACGTGTTGCTCATCTGCCAGATCTGAAAGGATCGCAAAGCACAATGTATTAAACACTAAAGGATTATTCATAGCACGAGGAATGTATTCCAGTTTTTTCGCCATAGACAGTAATTTAAAAAACACGAAAACATCAGTCCTATAGCCGATTTCTTTGTCACCTGAGCTAGTGCGGTAAGCGATATGCGCTCGAGTAAGATCGAGCCCCTGCTTAACCTCGGCATATCCCATTTTATACTTATTCATTAACACACGCCCTTGTAAGCGCTCAGCATCAAGCACTGGATTCATCACAAAACTTTTATCCGGTGTCCGCTTGATTAACTGTCGCTGAAGTTTTTGTTGCCGTGCGGCAACTCGCTCTTGCGAAGGGGCACTAAGCAAAGAAAACCAGCCCTTAATGATTACCTTATGGTAACGCTCGTCAAGCTTTCTACCTGAAGTTTGTTCAATAGAGGCTTGTCTGAACAACTTTCTTGAGCTGTGCTCCGAAGAGTCGTTAATCTGTTTTGATGGGGTGACAGCTGCATCGAAATCAAAATCGCCATCACCAATAACATAGGTTGCAATATCATTGCGCCTTGCTGCTTCGAATATTTCGTATTGGCTTAAGTATCCGCTGGTACGAACTCGTCTCATGTGATCATCGCGAAATTCATTATCCAGCAAAACAATTACCTTATTATGAAATTGGTCAGTAAAATCATAGCTAAAACCAGAATAAACCGATGTGTTCCAAATCGATAAATCGTGACCCAATTCACGCGAGAGGGCCTGCCAGTATTGGATCGCTTCTGCTGAGGTCTCACTATTGACTACCAAGATCAAATCAGAGTCAGTCGGTTTAAAAGGTTCAGCCATCTGCAAGCTCAAACTGTGCAGTTGGATCATGTCAGTGCATGTCGATGGGCTGCCAATATCACCTAACATCAGCTCCCACTGCATTGGAATCCGGGTGTAGAAAGGAATTTTACCTTTCTGAACTGACAAAGTACCGCCAATCATAATTTCAGAGGTTGCTTCCAGCGCATCAATATCGAAGGTAATCGGCCCGCTTAAGTCAAAGGTCAACCCTTTAGTAGTGGTGAAATAAATACTCCCTGGGTCGACTTGCGAGTAAGCCAACTTCAAATTAACACGTAAGAGGCGACGTCCTGCGGTAAACATTCCAATAGCATGTTGTGATATATTTCTCATTTTGATCAAAATCGGTACTTCTGAATCTTCAACGATGGCAGACACTGTATAAGGATTCGAACACTCAACCGGATAGCGGACATCAATTGTTTTTTTGCTACCCCCAGTGTAATCAAAATCATCAAAGTAGCGATGAACGCGGTCGAGACAACCACTGAACCTAATGCTGGTTTGCTGATAGAAATAACGCCCACTGGTCAGCGCATAGGGAAATGGACTAATACTAAATGGTAAACCAACATCGAGTATCGAAACTCCACCTGGCGCTATTGAAAATATGCTGCGCTCTAACGACGAATCAAATTTAATTAAATCATTGTTCAACACCCTAACCCTGATTGGTTGCTGAACCGGGGTTGGCATCCCAGTTGGGTTTTCAATTGCCAAGCCATTAACGTAGAGCACTTCCTTAGGCTCTATGATACCGTCTTCGGAATGGACAGGACTAAAATCGACTACTCTTGCACCAAAACGTTCATGGTAAGATTGGACAAAGCCTTGCTGATCAACGACAACGTATTGGAAAGAACCGTCTTGGCCATCAATCCCACTGTTGCCAGTCCGCCCAGTTTGCCCTGGCGCACCACCAGCACCGTCACGGCCACCTGGGTTAGTACGTTTGTGAGAATGGGAAATACGATTGCCGTCACTATCATAACTGTAGGTGGTCTCAGTCCATGTGTGTGGACGTCCGCCAACGCCACCTCGACCTGCTTTACCCGCAGCCCCTGCTCTGCCAGCAGCACCTCTCTTACCTTTTTTGCATGAAGTCTCATCAATTAACAACAGTAAATCCATATCGTCCTCAAAGACATTCACTTTGATGATGCCACCGTTGCCAGCGTTAGCACCGTGTCCACCACTGCCACCATTAGCACCGTTGCCACCATTACCACCCGAAGTGCCAGAGAGATTTCGTGTTGCATCTTGACCAGGGTGGCCATCAGCACCGTCACCACCGTCACCACCACGACCGCCAGGGCCACCATGACCGCCGTTAGCAAACAAACGTAACCTAGCTTCAGGTCGAAGTGACATTAATTTAGGCTTACCAATACCGTCTTCATCAGTGACTAAAAATGCAAGGCTTCGCGGTATTGACTGCATAACCACGGTTATGTTTCTCGCATCGGTACCTGGGCTGCCGTGTAGACCGTCGAGACCAGCTGTTCCAGATTGTCCGTAAGAAGTACCGGTACTACCAGGGCGACCATCATCACCCGGTTGACCGTCGACACCTGAGCGATCAAGATGATAATCATGATCGACGCCAAGCCATGGTCGACTTAGATCAACTTGTTGCTTGATAAACTGAGAAACATTTCTGAGGTACCGCCTTCCGATGATGGTACTGCCTTCGCCATGTTGAGCAGATTCTAATAGCCCAAGTCTTTCTTCAAGACTCCTGATTGATTCTTCGGAAGTATGTACTGATAAAGGTATATCTCGAGCAGAATGGAGTGGGCCGTGCTGCTGGTCTACGTCTGCGATGATGGCACGGAACGCTTATTTGATTTTTTCACCACTTTCATTTTGACGTCTAATCGAGTCAGCTTCATTCTGCTCAAACATGCGTTTAAGTGCCTCATGTTGCTCAGCCAAATCACGGTACTGTTTTTCGCGTTTTGTTTCATCCCTGGACTGCTGCAGTTGAATTTCTGTTGAAAAATCTTGCCCGTGGCCGCTGGTAGCCTGCACTGAGAAAGTAGAGCGGGAAAATTCATCTGCATCAATTTCATCAATATTAACATTGAAGGTACAGGAAAAACGCTTAAAGGAACTCTGCACAAGCTTGACAAAATTTAAGTTTAAAGTCGCTACGCTTAGGTCATCAAACTGACTGTCAGATACAGTCGAGTGGCTCAAATTTGCACCATCGAGCTTATTACCACTCACCGTTGTGCGCTCGAAAGTACAGTGTGTTAGTAGCGCTTGCTCAAAACGCCCTAGTTCGCAACCGTTAAAGGTGGTCAGACTAAAATCACATCCCTTGAAATTACCGATATCAAGCGAGACGTCATGCTTTGCAAGCTCCGCACCATCAATTGTACCGCGAAACACAGCGACGCACGGCTCGCTATGCAAATGATATTTTGGATACTGTTGTACCAGCCAGTCATTAAATGCAGGTGTAGTTTGTGGCGATGACTTTATCGCCTTTAAATAGTCAATGATCTTCTGCAATGTTACGTAACGAAACGGCGTTGAGAAGACTGAGCTAATTTCTAGAAAATTGCCCAAACCTTTGCTCGCAAAAGGGGGAAAGTGCTCTCTATAATTATAACGAGTGACAACTGACTCAGGCATGAACACATAGCCATATTTTGGACGTAAATCATTAGCACCGAGCTTTCCTTTCTTGCCGTTGCGTTTACTAAATTTAACCCAGCCATACGGCTTACCTTCAGGTTTTTCTTTTTTATAATCTCGATGAATCCAAAAACGATCATCAGGTGTCACATATGCTGTCTGCGAGAAAAATGCTTCAGCCGTCAAATGACCGGTTGAACTACTTGTGCGTGCTAAGAGATTAAGCGTCATTAAGTCTTTTGACCACCATGAAGACTCACTACCTTCGATTAGCCCTTGAATCAGCAATTCACAATTTTCAACTGCAGTGCCATTTTTTATAGCAAACTCAACAATGCGCAATGCTGCGATATGTGTCAATTTTATTAGAAGCTCATCACCATTTCGTGAATTAGTAGCTCTCATTATCAGTGGTGACCAGCGATAAGTGATCTCGCGAGCCAGTACCTCTAAACTACTTTCGATTCGATCAGGTGTTTGCGCCACTAATTCAGTTGCTAGGCTCTTGGTTTTTTTCTGTTGGCTGGTACTAGCCTCGATAGCGGATTCAGTAAGTTTGCGAATGATGTCGACATATTCGGTTAGATTTATCAAAGGGCTCGCCAAACCGATGACTGCACGGATATCAGCAAACATTTTCGTAGCACTGCTAGCTCTCGCATCAACACGTTTGTAGGCAACATCGACGATAAACTGAAATTCGTCAGGCAAATTTCTTAACAAACTATTATAGAAAACGTTTAGGCCGTGAATTTTAAACATCCTCAAATCCTCCTCACAGGAATTTAATAATTATTAAGACTAGGAGTAAAATGTACGTCAAAGATGCTAGCAAAGTCGAACGCACTATTACACTTGCTTGTCAGGCGAACCAAGTCTGTCTACCACTTAAATGATATGGGATAAACTACTCTCTCCAGAGCCAAGCCACCATGCAATTAAAAATTTAAAAATTCAACTCAATTAAGACTGGTAATTACCCTTGGATTTATAGCAAAAGATGTTAGCAGTTGATAGCGTTATCAAACCATTTACCAATTACCAGCTGGAAAAGAGCTGTCTTTATAACTTGAAAGCCAACCTCAGCGCCAGCTACAAACAGAAAATTTTTGCACTAACGCGAAATACCAATGCTAAATCACCGGTCTGTGCGAGCATGGATTTAACAGTCGATCATGTCTATACTCTCCCAAATTGACGGTTGGCCAGATTTGTCTTTAATGAGCTGTAACCATTGTTGATGGGCAGTAACTTCATCTACAGTTGCTGTGATCACCGGCAAATCGGTGGCATCAACAGTTGCTGTCTGTTGATATTGCGGTCGATTTGCTACATTAGCTTGATCTTGATCGACGAATAGACTGTCTTGACCGCCAGTCATGCGCAAATAAACTAAGGCAAGCAGCTTGGCATCGATCAAAGCACCGTGTAAATCACGCTGAGTATTGTCAACCGAGTAACGTTTACAGAGCGCATCGAGCGAGTTCTTTTGACCAGGATGAAGCTTACGTGCCATTAGCAAAGTATCGGTAACCTCACAGTAGTCGGCAAGCTTACTAAACCCAGTGATCACACGCGCGAATTCATGATTTAAAAAACTAACATCAAACGGTGCATTGTGAATAATTAATTCTGCCCCTTGCAAGTACGCAAGTAACGTCTTAGCTTGTTCAGCAAAGCGTGGTTTATCACTCAAAAAAGTATCATCAAGACCATGCACTTGTAGTGCGCCCCGATCAACAGCACGCTCTGGATTATAATAAGCATGGAAACGCGAACGGGTTAATTGTCGATTGACCATTTCAAGACAGCCAACCTCAATAATGCGATGACCTTGTTTTGGATCAAGTCCAGTTGTCTCAGTATCAAGTACAATTTGTCTCATTGATGCATCCTCAATTTTTTCTTAATAGTTCATCGATGGCTACATTAGCAAGTCGATCCGCCATTTCGTTTTCGGGATGACCGTTGTGACCTTTGACCCAGTTCCAACTCACTTCGTGCCGTTGAACTTGGCTATCTAACGCCTGCCACAGATCAATATTTTTTACTGGTTTTTTACTTGCGGTTTGCCAACCACGCCGTTTCCAATTATGCAACCACTCTGTGATGCCTTTTTTTACATACTGTGAATCCGTGGTTAAACTGACCTGGCAAGGTCGATTCAAGTGTTTTAACGCTTCAATTGCGGCAGTTAACTCCATTCGATTGTTGGTCGTTTCACTCTCTGCACCGTTTAAGGTTTTTTCATGATTATCATAGCGTAGCAACACTCCCCAACCACCCGGACCAGGATTACCACGACAGGCACCATCGGTATAAATCTCTACACTCTTGTTCATCATGACGCATTCGCCAAAGCGGTACTAACAGCACGCCTAGATTGCCAGCGTGGCTTAATTGGAGTAATGGTTGAAACTTTTTTTTGTGCTAGTAAAAGATAGCTACCACCACACTGTGGCCAAAATATTCTGCCCATGATTTCGAGGGCATGAAAGCGACGATAACTGCTAGCTGTGAAATTTGCTGGCAAATAAAAATATGATTTGATATCGAGTATCTCAAAATCTTGCTCAGCGAGCCAACTCCGAACACGGGCGCTACTAATAAAATTTCCAGACCATGGTCGCTGCCCTTGTCGCCGATGACGCAACCAAGATAAACCCCACAAGCTGTATGGATTAAAGCAAAGCAAAACAATTTTGCCCTCTGGGATCACGATTCGGCAAGCTTCAGTCAGCACATGTTTAGGGTATCGATGAAAATCTAAGATGTGTGGTAACAGCACCAGATCAAATAAATCAGATGCAAACGGCAAGGCATCAAACTCAGCACAAACATCGGTTGCACCATCAATATATGAGGTTTGCAGCTGATAGCGGTTTGGAATTCGGCTGAGCTCAGTCCAATCCAACTCGTCATCACAACCCAGTGCTAGCATTTGGTAACCCCAACAAGATGCGACGGTACACTCAACCAACTGTTGCTCGACCTGGCGTAAGTAACCTTGTAGAAACGAGCTGTACCAGTTCTCCACTAACTGGACTTGGATTTGATGATCATTTGGACTCTGCATGACAGCTATCAACGAGTGAATACGCAAGGTATGATATCAGCATTATGAGCCCAGGCACAAATTAACGCCAACAGCAGTTTTGACTAACATGAGAACAAATCGTAATGATTCATATTAAACCAATACCGGCATTTGATGATAACTATATCTGGTGTATCTCCAACGATGATTCCGACTTAGCCCTGATTGTTGACCCCGGCACTGCCGAGCCTGTGCTTAAGCATCTGAATCAGCAACAGTTATCTTTAGCAGGTATTTTGATCACCCACCGCCACCTTGATCATATCGGGGGTATTGAGCAGTGCTTAGAGCACTACCCTGCTCCGGTCTACGGCCCTGATAGTCACGCAATCAAGCCAGTCGTCACCCAGCCGCTAGCAGCATCTGATTGTATAGAATTCGAACAAATAGATTTATCACTTAGGGTGATGCTGATCCCTGGCCATACCAGCGAACACATTGCGTTTTATAACAGTGCCTTTGCCTTAGTTGGAGATACAGTATTTGTAGCAGGTTGTGGCCGTATCTTTGATGGCACAGCAACAGAGCTCTATGATTCAATTGAAAAAATCACTAAGCTACCGGAACAAACTAAGCTCTACTGTGCCCACGAATACACCTTGGCTAATCTCAAGTTTGCCGCCATCATTGAACCGGACAACCCTGACATCGCAGAGCTGATCCGTGCCAGTGAAGCAAAACGCCAATTGAATCAACCGACTGTGCCAACTACGGTAGCACTCGAAAAACGCTGTAACCCGTTCTTCCGCTGCCATGAACAGACGGTACAACACGCTGTCCAACAACAGTTTGGTACTAACGCTAGCGAACCTGCCGAAATCTTCCGCCTACTTAGACAATGGAAAGATTGTTTTTAAGCGTAGAGAAGCTAAAGTTGCTTCGATGATCCGTAGCCGATATAATTTTTGTCTTTAGATCTAAAGGTCGATAGAAGTCTGCATGAATAGCGGTAGCGCCATTTCAACCATCACCCAGATATGCAACTACCTGCTATTAGGCTTGGTATTCTGTTATGGATTATCCGGCTGTGTGACTACTGAAACACCAACATCGGCTCAAGCCAAACATCTATACGAGTTACAACACAGCAATGCAACAAATCTAATATTTTGGCACAACAATGATCTGTGGCATGAAATCAGCAGTCATTTTAGGCTTAATGATGGGGAGGTTCAGCAAGAAGTTATCCAGCAGATCAACTGTTACTTACAGCATAAAGATCAGCTTGTCGACAATTTAAATCGAGCTGAACCTTACCTCTACCATATTTATCAAGAAACCCGTAAACGCAATATGCCAGCTGAAATTTTGTTATTACCCATGGTGGAAAGCGGTTTTGATCCATTTGCACACTCTGTCGCTGGCGCTGCAGGACTGTGGCAAATCATGCCTGGCACTGCAAGCGGTTACGGTATCAAGCAGGATTGGTGGTGGGATGGCCGACGCGATATTTTTGCTTCAACCCGGTTTGCAATGAACTACTTATCTTACTTAAACAAATACTTCAATGGCAATTGGCTACTGACGATTGCAGCTTACAATTCTGGTGAAGGAACCGTTGAACGTGCGCTGCAACAAAATAAACGCATGGGTCGAAGTTATGATTTTTGGTCATTACACTTGCCGGCTGAAACGAGAGTCTACGTGCCACGCTTGCTTGCCCTTGCTACTATCATCTCAAAATCAGAGCACTACGGTCTCAAACTAACACCACTCAAGAACCAACCCTACCTAACCAAAATCGATGTCAACAAACAACTCAACTTGAATCATGCAGCACAACTTGCCGGTATCAATGTGAAAGAATTTTATCGACTCAATCCCGGTTATAACCGCTTTGCAACTGCACCGGAAGGACCACAACATATTGTATTACCAATTGAAAAAGCGCTTTTGTTTCAACAGAACTTAAACACGGATAAAAAATCAGTAATTTGGCATCATCATACTGTTAGTGCTGGTGAAACACTTAGCCACATTGCAAAACAGTACAAAACAACCATTACGGTTGTAAAAAATATCAACCGCTTGAAAACTGACTTAGTCCATACTAAGCAAGTGTTACTGATCCCACAAGGTGAAAAAACCTTAGTTGCCAATCAATCACTACAGTTACGTAATATCGATCGAACTAAACAAAACAACGGTCCGCAACAAATTGTCTACAATGTTGCACCTGGTGACACCTTATGGAAAATTGCAAAAAAATATCATGTCAAAGTCAATGAATTGCGTTTTTGGAATCAGATCGCCAATAACCAAGCTTTACCAAACCGCACAACACTCACTATTTGGCGTAAACAAACTAAACCGCGCTTCATATCTGTGCGTGATTTTACTGGACATTATACCATTCGAACTGGTGATAGCCTGGGCCTATTATCAAAGCGCTTCAAAACAACAATCAGTCAACTCAAGGCAGCGAATCAACTGCGTTCTAATGTGATTCGAGTAGGCCAGTCAATCAGAGTACCAAGCAATAAGTCGAACCG
>CAWUKA010000070.1:0-10045 GCA_963922965.1 uncultured Gammaproteobacteria bacterium
TTTCAATTCACAATGGTGATTCATTCATAGCAGCGCTAATGGAAATTAAGTTACTAGGCTGCCACGCGACTTCGTCGCTCGCAGTGGGCTGAAAGGTTAGCATCGTACTTCAAGCTGCCAGCTGATCTTTATTTTCAAGTCTAACAAACAGGTATGTTTTTCGAAGACTACACCGATGTATTCACGGCGTCTTGAAGCGGTAGTTGGGCTGTTCAGATTATCTTCCCTCTTTAGCCCACTGCGAGCCGCATCAGCGGCGCGGCAGCCCAGTTGTGTGCGGACAGGCGCAGTTTCTTCAAGTTTGCTCAGATCCATCATTTCAATTCACAATGGTGATTCATTCATAGCAGCGCTAATGGAAATTAAGTTACTGAACTGCCCCGCTCGTTACACTCGCTTGCAATGGGATAAATTAGCAGCATTACCTAACCTGATCAGCTTAAATCGGTTAAAAGCGTTAGATTAAACTCGCTTCGTGTTGCAACAACCAATGCTTAATCGCCAACAAGCGACCTTGGGTTGCACCGGCAAAACCACCGATGTGGCCATTAGCCGCGATCACGCGGTGACAAGGGATAATGATTGGAAGTGGATTGCGACGACAAGCTTGACCGATGGCGCGAGGGTGTGAATCAAGCTCAGTCGCCAACTCAGCGTAACTACGGGTTTCAGCGACCGGTATAGTACGAAGTGCACGCCAAACCCGCTGTTGGAATGGAGTACCCTGCAGTCGCAAAGGTAAAGAAAAATGAAAACGTGGATTTGCAAAAAATTCTGCAAATTGCTGACTGATAGGATTGGATGTAGGCTCGGTAGTATGCTGTAAACCAAGCAGATCGATTGCAACTAGCTCATCAGCAAGCATCGTTAAAGTGATATCACCAAACGGCGTCAATTGTCGATAACAGATTTGCATACCACCCTCGACGGACGCAGCCGCAACTAACTTGCTGGCTGCAGCAGTAACTTATTCAGCTACGGCTTGATCGTCAGCTGGTTTGCTATCTTCAACAACTGGCTCTGGCACTTTGTCATCAGTTTTTTTCTTAGCGACATTGAGCTTCTCTTTGATACGCGCCGCTCGACCACTGAGTTCACGCAAGTAGTAGAGTTTGGCGCGCCGTACATCGCCACGACGCTTCACAGTAATGCTGTCAATCAGTGGGCTGTAAGTTTGAAACACACGCTCAACACCTTCGCCATGTGAGATTTTACGCACAGTAAAAGAAGAATTGATGCCACGGTTACGCAACGCAATCACCACGCCCTCGAACGCCTGCAGTCGCTCACGATTGCCCTCTTTAACTTTCACTTGCACCACAACGGTATCACCTGCGGCAAATGCTGGTATTTGCTTGCCAAGCTGTTGCATTTGTTCAGCTTCTAATTCATCGATAATGTTTGCCATAATGGACTTCTCCCTAGTTTTCTACTTTTTGCTTTGCCAACACCCGCTGCTCTGCATCAGTCAGCGGATACCGCGCAATTAAATCAGGCCGTAACCGTTGCGTGCGCTGCACGCTTTGCCATTGTTGCCACGCTGCAATCGCTTGATGATTACCTGACAACAACACCTCGGGCACCGAGCGCCCGGCAAATTGTTCGGGCCGAGTATATTGTGGCTGCTCAAGCCGATTACTCGTAAACGACTCCTGGTTAATCGACGCCTCATTACCTAACACATTCGGCAATAATCGAGCGACCGCATCAATCATTGCCATTGCTGCAAATTCACCACCACTCAAGATAAAGTCTCCAAGTGAATAGCACGCATCGGCAGCTTCATCAAGCAGACGCTGATCGATGCCTTCATAGCGCCCACACACAATGATCAGTGACTTACTTGCCTGCGACAACCGACTTGCCGCAGCTTGATCAAAGCGCTGACCACATGGGGTGAGTGCGATGACAGTGGCCTCTGCTGATAACAAACGCTTTGCTGCTTGAATCGCCGCGTATAAAGGTTCAGGCTTTAATACCATACCCGCACCACCACCATAGGGCTTATCATCAACTGTCTGGTATTTATCAGTGGCAAACTCGCGCAGATTAAGCAAATGAATTTGCACCAACTGTTGCTCTATCGCCCGACCTAGCACGCCATGGTTAAGCGCACTAAACATGGCCGGCATCAAGGTTATCACTGCAATCTGCATAATCTGCTAAAACTCAGGATCCCATGCCACTTGAATTTGCTGTTTCGCCTTATCAACTTGCAAAATCACATGATCCAAAAATGGCACTAAGTGTCGTTTGTCGGTGCCTTCAATCACCATGATATCATTCGAGCCAGTTGCAAATAGATAGTCGACGTGACCGAGTAATTGATCGTGAGCGGTGACTACACGCATACCTTCTAAATCATGCCAGTAAAATTCGTCATCTGGCAATGACGGTAATTCATCACGTAGAATAGCAATTTCGCGATTGGTTAAGCGGGCTGCAGCATCGCGGTCGGTGAAGCCGCTGAGTTCCGCAACATAAACTGAATCATGAGCTTTGATAGCAATCACTTCGAGCGTTTGCCAACTGGCTGCTGTTGCAACTTGCCAACGTGGATAATCGAGTATGTTACTTACCGGATCAGTGAAGGATTGTACTTTTACCCAACCTTTGACACCGAATGGGGTACCAAAGCGACCGATTGATACACGTTGTTGCTCATTCTCTGCTGACTCAGGCATCGGGTAACCCCACTCTCATCACGCTGCCTGAGCAGCCGTCTCAGCAGTTTTGATGAGTGACTTAACGCGAGCAGTAGCCTGGGCACCCTGGCCGATCCAAGTTTTTACACGCTCAAGGTCAAGCCTTAAAACCTCTTCCTTGCCACGCGCCACAGGGTTGTAAAAACCGAGCACTTCGATATGGCGACCATCGCGCGGCGCCCGCACATCAGCGACAACGATACGATAAAATGGGTGTTTGTTTGCACCGACTCTCAATAAACGAATTTTAACCATGACCCTTCACCTTATTAATATTACCCTTGTGGCCAGAAGTAATTGCCATAGCAGGGCTGTAATGAAAACAATGGATTATAGGTAAATTTGATGCGTTTTGAAAGTATAAATTTTCACCGTGCAAAAAAACTGAATCGGCTCGCTTAGTCCAAAAAAATCTTATAACTTTCAGTATGTTAAACAAGTCTGGGAGGTAATCTTTTAGCATAAAAACAATCTTCTGTTTATTTTTTATACTATACTTGGTAGAAGTCAGTCGCAATAGATGTTTAGCAATGGCCAAATTACCTGATTATTATAAGATTTTACATGTCCAGCCGGACTCACCACTGGCTATCATCAAAGCCAGCTACCGCACTTTGATGCAAACCCTGCAGCAACATCCAGACTTAGGTGGTGACAATACCCAAGCCAGCCTAATTAATGAGGCTTATAGTGTATTGCGTGATGCAAAAAAAAGAGCTGATTATGATGCGGCACGGTTACAAGCGGAGCAATCTAACCCAGCACGGCCAGCTAAGCACAGCTATCAAAATGATGACAGCACCAGCAGCAACTGTTATTTCTGTGACGCAGGGTTCAAGCCCGAGGCTATGCCAGCACGCTGTCAGCGCTGCCTAGCACCGCTTAGTAGCACAAGCGAGAATAACCGGGCGATAGTTCGAGTCAGTAAAACTGAAAGCATGCACTATTTCAGCAGTTGGCCTGGACAAGCAACAGCAGCTAAAATCAAAGATATTTCGCCAGACGGCATGAGTTTCTATACTGAAGAGTCGCTGCCACTAAGCCACATCGTGAAAATCAAAACCGATTCATTCAGTGCAACGGCAACAGTAAAAAATTGCCGTGCACAGCAAGCGCACGGCAAGTGGGTTCAGATTATTGGTGTTGCGTTTTTAAACATCTCATTCAACGACCAAAGTGGTAACTTTATTTCAACATCAACTTAATGATTAGTTAACGTTGATTTGCAACGGCTTACCTTTACTAGTTTTTGGGATCACGATCTCGAGCACACCATCTTTACCAGTTGCACTAATGCGATCAGCATCAACATTATCTGGCAAACTAAAGCGACGGTAAAACACACCACTGGAGCGCTCAATACGAACGTAATCTTTTTCAGTTTCGTTTACTTCTGAATGACGCTCACCTTGCACAGTCAACATGCCATCTTCGTAATTAACTTTGATATCCTTCGGTTTAACACCGGGGATGTCAGCAAGAAACACTAAGCGATCTACTTCGTCTTTGATATCAACATGAGGTACCCAATGACTGGTATCGACTTTTGAGAGATCTTGATCATGTCGCAGAAAACCCTGATTAAAAAATCGATTCACTTCATCTTGAAAATCATTAACGAGTGATATTGGATAACGATATTTAATTAAAGCCATACTACACCTCCTAGTTAACAGTTGTTATTACGATTTATCAGCTGCATAGCGTAGCGTTAGCACATCGCATTTTGCACCGTGCAATACTGCGTTTGCGGTTGAACCGAGTAATTTCGATAAGCCATGCCGACCGTGACTACCAACAATGATCAAATCCACTCCCAAGTCAGTCGCTTTTTGTAAAATGGCATGTTTGGTTGGACCCATCTCGATGGCGCTATCGCATACCGGAATCGATAGCATTTCACAAAGCTTGGTCATTTGATTACGGGCCTCTGTAGTAATTTCTTTTTCCAGCTGTGTCGTTTCCATATAGCTGTACATGTAGACCGGCATCGCTTCCAGCACATGAACAATAGAAAATCTAGCAGAATTACTACGCGCAATCGCTAGGGCTTTTTCTGCAATCTCTTGGCAATCAGGTGCCAAGTCTGTTGCAAGCAACATGTGATTATAATTAGACATAATGGTTTCCTCTCTCAATTACATTGCCAATTAGGTGAGGGTAACTAAGCTCAGTTTCAAGTCCAAGACTGGCAATAATGTCAGCCTAGTCGTCAGCATTAAGACATTTTTGACAATTTCGGTGTCAAACGCTATGCTTTGGCTTTATCTGGTAGAACGTAAATGCGACGCATTATTGCAACATTGGCTGGACACATTTTGGAATGGTACGACATCGCCATTTTCGCCACCTTTGCCCCCCTGCTCGCGCAAACATTCTTTCCACGACAGCAACAACACTCAGCTGTCTTTACCGTGTTTGCTACCTTAGCCGCGAGCGCACTACTGAAACCATTCGGTGCCATCATGTTTGGCCACGTTGGTGATCGCTACGGGCGAAAAAATATTTTAACCCTAACCATTATTGTCGCTGCCATCAGCACTTTTCTAATTGGTATCATCCCAAGCTATCAATCTATCGGTATCAGTGCCGCACTACTCGCCATCTCACTTAAATGCGTGCAAGCGCTTTCAATCAGCGGTGAGTATCAAGCCTGTATTTTATTTTTGATCGAAGATCATGACAAACGACATTTGGGCTTGATCAGTAGTATGTTACCGATGGCAACTGGCATTGGCTATCTATTAGGTAGCCTTGCTTGTAGCCTATTTACCCTACCTGGGTTACCGAGCTGGAGTTGGCGCTTAGCCTTTATGATTGGCATTATCCCTGGCTGCCTTGGCTTACGTATGCGGCTTAAGCTACCTGAAACTGAAACTTTTTATCAATTACAACAAAGCCAGCAAATACTCCCGCACCCATTGCGGCGAGCGCTGTCGCAACACAAGTATTTATTGTTACACGCCAGCTTGATCACCGGTACCGCGTCGGCGTTTACCAATATCCTTTTTATCTTTATGCCGACCTATCTCACCATGACCAGCAAACTCAGTTTGCATCAAGCCACCTTGATCGTCACCATCACACTGCTTGCCACTAAGCTGATCATCCCAGTCTGTGGCATACTCGCTGATCGGATCGGTTTACTGCGCTTGATGGCCCTGAGCGCGCTAACCTTGATGCTGGCAAGTGTTCCGTTATTTAACGTCTTACGGCAAGGCCACTTTGGCGGCTGCTTACTCGCAGAATTAATCCTAGCCAGTATAAATTGTGGCTTTCAAGCACCGAAGCCAGCAATATTAGCGCGCATGTTTCCGAGCAATGTGCGCCTCACTTGCGTTGGCCTTGGTATGAACCTCGGCACTGCGCTAATTGGCAACACCACCCCATTGGTCGCACTTTACCTGATGCAACACACCAACAACCTGGTAGCGCCTGGTGCCTATCTCATGCTCTGCGCCGGTGCCGCGCTGATGGTAACGATCAGCTACCGGTTTAGCCTTAAAAATAGCTTTGACGAGATTGAAAATAGCCAACTAAAACAATCGACTAGCGACGGATTGAGCAAAATTTGACAAACCTACTATACTTTCTTAAATAGAACAAAACCTTAGCTTGATAACAGAGGTAACCGCATGCCATGCAAACCGAAACAACATCGTAGCCTAATCCAGATCAGTCTAATTGTAGTTGGCTTAAGCACTCAGATCGCTATGGCAGATTGCCCGCAGCCAGCAGACTTAATCGCCCCCAATTTCGATACAAAACAGTTTATTTGGCAGGCAAATGGCGGCTGGAAAAGTGAAGTCTCTTTTGCTGAAACCATCGATAAATTTGTCGGCGCGCAATGGATCGGCACCAATGTCGGTTCAGTCACCTGCATCTATAAAGATAAATCGGAAGGCACATTTCCGCTTGGCATGCAAAATGGCAAAATCGTTTATATGCCTACCGGTGGTAAATGGCAAAAACCCTCACTGCAAAAAGGCGATATCATCGAAACCAGCACCGTTAAAATTAACTGTGTCGCAAGTCAAGTTGAGTGGTGCCCATTCCCAAATACGGATTTGCAAAGTGACAGTACCAATCACATTCGCAACCAACACAGCAAACCACTACATGATGTGCCAAGCCAACTGCTCGATAAAAACACCGACCGCAAAGCGCAATCAGCAAAAAACTCCGCACTTGATGCCTTGTTAGGTGATGTCGATCGAGATGTTCATACTCGCCGCGAAGAAAAAATAAAAGCATTGGTTGGCGATGGCATGAGTGTTGAAGAAGCCAACCAACACATTCAGCGCTATGGGTTTTAGCCAGCCCATAATTAACGCAATATCCGAGGTAGGTTAGCTTCAATGCGTTCTAACACCTCGATAGTATACACCGCTTGTTGCCGATGTGTTGCGTCAGCTTGGCTGGAGCAGTATAGCCACCACATTAGCCAACTTTGACAACAAGCGTAAACTGCCGTTACTGACACTGCTTCAGTCTGCCCCTTTCGATCAAAATACTGATCGAGAAAATGATGAAATTTATCAACTGCAAAGGTCGTATCAGCAATGCCAGCGAGGTTAAGTGCAGCAGCAATAGCTTCCAGTAAATGATGAGTCGCACCTGTCGTTTCCCAATCAATTAACACTGGCCCATTCGACTGCCAAATCAGATTGGCTTGTAAAAAATCACGGTGACTGACAACATCATTGATAAACTCACTACGAGCGTCTCGACAGTTTCGATACCAGTGTTGCAAATCACTCGGCAAAGCTGACTCATTCGCATCACGATACCACCAGGGAGAAGGTGCGAAGTTATCAGCTTGTAAATTCAGTTGATGCAATGACGCTAACAATCGGGCGGCTTGTGTAATGCGATCAAAATCTAAGGCAGACTCACTGATAACTTCACCTTCGACCCAAGGGTACAGCATAAAATAACGTTCGCCAATACGCTGCACATAGTCCTGCTGTTGCGTTGTGAAAGCAACAGCAGCGCGAATGCCGTGTTGATCGCAGTAACCTGCAGCCCGCTCAGCACTGGCATAATGCCGACCGCCGTGGTACACGCGATCAGAACATAACAGTTTAACCGCAAACGCTTGCGCCGGGAGATCGAGGCGAAAGACCCGATGCGACCAACCACCAACAATCTCAATACAGGCTTGTACTGGTCCGGTTAAATCATAACAAGTCTGCAGTGTTTCGATCTCGAATTGCGTTAACACCGTTAATCCTTCGCTAAGTATTTGATTATTCGCCTTGCAAAAAAAAGTTTGACTCATCCAATGGCAACAGCAGGGTTAACTATACTTTGTTTATCAATCATTCCTACTCGCTTCGGAGCAAATCATGTCATTATTCGACACAGAAAAATTTTCACATTCAGTCAATCAATTAGAATCAAGACAGCTGTTGCCTGAAAAAATCATTAATGATTTACGTAGCATGAATCTAACTAAACAAGCACTCAAACTTGCTCTTACCAATAAAAACGTTGCATCTTTGTCAGGGCGCGAATTTATTACCCCGATTGAAAAGGCTTGGCAATCACAATACGAGCAGGATGCGGCGTTAGTGACCGGCTTAATGCAATACTTTGGCTTTAGTGCCTTCGAAATCTTCCAACTCGTCAAAACGCAAACACAGCGAGAATCAATTGTCCTGGTTGGCAGTCGAGCTAGCCATGCTCTCATCCAGTCGGCGACGGAACGCTTGCTTACCGGTGGCACGATGGAAAACATCAGCTGAGAGAACCAACCCAATCTGTGTTGGCTGGCAAAGGGTTTGAAGATGTCTGACAATGTTGGCGCCACTGCAGATAACCAGCCACTGCTAAGATAAAAAACATCGCGTTTTGAAACGCTGTGAAGTAAAGACCTTTATGGGTAAATTCAAGCAAATACAACACGTCATTGACCGCCCAAACTAGCCAAGACTCGAGATATTTACGCGCCATCAGCCACTGTGCGATTAAGCACATCACCGCATTCGCAGTATCCCACAACACTAAATCAGCATCAGTTTGCCAGTAGAAAATCGCCGCTAAAGCTAAGCTGAACACAACCCAGAATGAAAACAGATACAACACTTGTAACTTTGAAATACGAAACACCACCATGTGGCCTTTTACCGCTTTGTCAAATACCCACTCATACCAGCCGTAAAGCTGGATAAAAATAAAAATTACTTGCAGACACATGGCGGCATACAATTTTACTTTAAAAAACAACACGCTATACATGGATACCATGACGAGACCAATCGGCCAGCTGTAATTGTTCTGTTTAATATAAAACCATGTTGAGGTGAGGCCAAACAATGTCGCTATTGCCTCGTAAGTGGTCATGTTCATCGCTATTGCATTACTCCATTGGTGATTAATGAAAACATTTTTCAGCGAAGAATGGGTGAATTTACTACAGTGACTCGGGAACTGCAAGCCGCAATCTATTCAACCTGGCGGCTCAGACACAAACTAAATGAACAAGCGAAAGCACAGCGTGCTTTGGTTAAGATGGATATTGAGTGGTATACGATTAGGTCGGGACACAACGACGACTATCAGTGAAACAGCCTAGTTTTTCATTGCGATACTGCTATGCTACAACGTACACCTATAGGATAAGGTTCAGTGGACAAAATTCTACGTTAGTTTTTCGGGTTATTGAATGTAAACTCAACTTTCAGTAGCAATAATCAGTGATAAACTTGATTGTGAATGAGGACAATCGACAGCACGTTATTGACAATACGATCTGCATCAGCTTCACCGTAAAGACCAACAAAGCAAGCGTAAAGCTCTTTAAACCAAGCAGAGTGGGTTAACTCGAGCGAACGTTCGTGATGATAAACCTCAACTAACGGTACAGTACCTCGTTTATCGGCATGTTTTTCCATTAGCCAAGCGGTAATTGCTAAATCGCGTTCTCGGGTAGGCCATTTTGCTTGCATGAATTTACCTCATAAGGGCAGACGCTCCATACTGCCAAAATCAAATCAAATAAGCAATCAAATTAATTTTTTTCGAATAGCAGTCGATCACTCTGATAATCAATCTTAATCGCATCATGCGCGCTGAACTCGCCACTCAAAATTGCAGTTGCTAGTGGGTTTTCAATCAGCTGTTGTATCATGCGTTTTAATGGCCTTGCGCCATAGACTGGGTCGTAGCCAACTTCAGCCAAATGATCAAGTGCGGCCGCCGTCAGAGCCAAAGTGAGATCCTTCGCTGCCAAGCGCTGCTCAAGACCTTGTAACTGTAACTCAGCAATCTTGCGAATGGTTGCTTTTTGAAGCGGGCGAAAGATAACACTTTCGTCGATACGATTAATAAATTCAGGC
>CAWUKA010000071.1:0-9915 GCA_963922965.1 uncultured Gammaproteobacteria bacterium
CGAGTTTACACAATATCAATTAGAAATTCAGGAGCACAAGCGCCAGTTTATTAATAGTAAAGGTATTGAAGTACAAATTATATTACCTGACGATTTATTTATTCGCTTGAGTCAGCAAGGAGATATTTATGTGTTGGGGATCGAAGATCGTCTTTATACTAATAGTGCCGGGCGCATAAAATCGGTTTATTCAAAGTGGAAATTAGATTTTGATTTGCCTTTTCTATACCGATTTAAAAAGCGCGCTTTTCTTTACAAAGACCATGATTTGGTTTTCGAAGTCGATGGTGCTAAAGCCAAGCTGGTTGATGTGGCAAAAATCCATCGACCGCGCTCTTTCCGCACGCTACGCATAAAGAGTGGAAGTGTCACCTTTATCAGTATTCACCCCGGTAAAATTTTCTCAAAAGGTAACCGTGTGTTACTCAAGCTTGACGACATTAAGCCAGCATAAAGCTGTTGCTTTTATCAGTTATGGCCTGACTTTTTTGGTTACCTTTGATGCATCTGGCGTCTTGTTCAGTTATAATCGTCGACCATGGCGTGCCGCTAAAAAACATTCGTTGACGACAATGCGAATGCTCGCTGCTGCACCTTACACATACCAAGATAATTATAGGTAGGTTCGCGTGGTTGATTCAGAGGGGTTTCGAGAAAATGTTGGTATTATCCTAACAAACTCTGACAACCGCTTATTTTGGGCTCGACGTATCCGCCAGCTTGGCTGGCAATTTCCTCAGGGCGGTATTTTAACTGCCGAAGATATCGAATCGGCATTGTATCGCGAGCTCTACGAAGAGGTTGGCTTGAAATCTGAGCATGTCGAAATTTTGACAACGACAAAAGACTGGTTGAGTTATCGTTTGCCAGATCATTTGATTCGGCACAGTCAATTACCACTAGTCATTGGTCAAAAACAGAAATGGTACTTATTGCGTTTGACAGCTGAGGTATCAAACATCCGCTTAGATACTTCAGATAGGCCAGAGTTTGACCAGTGGTGCTGGGTCGATTATTGGTACCCACTTGAAGCTGTTGTGTCATTCAAGCGCGAGGTATATAAGGGAGTGTTAACTGAGTTTGCGCCTATCCTGCATCAAGAAAGTTAACAATGGCTTTGCTTCAAACTTTACGCCGAATTGTCCAAGAAGTTAATGCAGCAATTAGCCTGCAACAAGCATTAGATATTATGGTGACTGAGGCGCGTAATGTGTTTGCCACCGACGCTTGTTCAATTTACTTGAGTGACAAACAAAACAATCAATTCACTTTAATGGCAACTGATGGCTTAAGCCAAGCAGCAGTTGGTAAACTGCATATTAGTCAAGGTGAAGGTATTGTTAGTGTCGTTGCTAGTCGTGGTGAGCCGATTAATCTTGATAATGTTACCTTACACCCAAACTACGTGAGTGCACCCTGTCTTGGCGAAGATAATTTTTTAGCTTACCTCGGTGTACCTATTATTCATAATCGAGTTTTACTCGGCGTTTTTGCTATGCAGCAGCGGAAGCCACGCCGATATGATGAGTCGGAAGAGGCGTTTTTAGTCACGCTATGCGCGCAGTTAGGTGTGCTTATCGCTCATGCTGAAGCGACTGGCTTGATTAACGGTTTATCTGATGTGCCGCTTGGTAAAGAAAAAGAATCAATTTTGCAAGGTATTCCTGGCGCCCCAGGTGTTGGCCTCGGTCAGGTTGTTGTTATTTATCCGCCTGCTGATTTAGATGCTGTGCCTGAGCGTGAAGCGGATGATATTGCATTAGAGATTGATTTGTTTGCAACAGCGTTAAAGATAACGCGCGATGAAATTTGTCATCTCCAGCAGCGCTTGGCAGCAACCTTGCCGTTGGAAGAATATAGTTTGTTTGATACCTACGTGAAGATACTCGATGGTGATCATTTCGGTGCTGAAGTGGTTCGGGAAATTCGCTCTGGTACTTGGGCGCAAGGTGCATTGAGTAAAATTATTCGTCAACATGTACGTCAGTTTGAAGCGATGGATGATGAATATTTACGTGAGCGTGCAACTGACATCGAGGATTTGGGCAGACGAGTACTCGCTCATTTGCAAACAGCACAGCGCCAAACACCAGATTATCCTGAGCAAACTATTTTGGTTGGGAATGAAGTGACGCCAGCAGCGCTAGCTGAAGTCCCGGAGCAACGTTTGGCTGGTATTGTCTCCAGGCAAGGTTCACGGAATTCACATGTCGCAATTTTAGCCCGAGCAATCGGTGTGCCGACGGTGATGGGTGTAGATAACCTACCAGTGAGTCAATTGGAAGGCCATGAGCTGATTGTCGATGGCTATTATGGCCATGTTTATCTTGCTGCATCGCAAACTATGCGTAACGAATTTTTACAACTCGCGCAAGAAGAACGTGAGTTGCATGATGATTTGCAACAGTTAGCAAGCTTACCAGCAGAGACCCAAGATGGTCATCGCCTCACCTTGTATGTCAATACCGGCTTGCTGGCAGATGCTGGTCGTTCACTGAGTGTAGGTGCTGAGGGTGTTGGTCTTTATCGCACTGAGGTGCCTTTTATGATTCGTGACCGCTTTCCCAGCGAAGAAGAGCAGCGAGTTATTTATCGGCAATTGCTGAGTGTATTTGTGCCGTATCCAGTGACCATGCGCACACTCGATGTTGGTGGTGATAAGTCACTGCCTTATTTTCCAGTTCATGACCCTAACCCATTTTTAGGTTGGCGTGGTATTCGCATCACGCTAGATCATCCTGAGCTGTTCTTAGTACAAGTCCGCGCTATGCTGCAGGCGAGTGAAGGTTTGCATAATTTACAAATCATGTTGCCGATGGTGAGTGTGGTCAGTGAAGTGATTGAAGCAAAGTCCTTAATCGAGCAAGCTTTTGCAGAAGTGGTAGAAGAAGGTTATCAGATCAAGATGCCGCCCATTGGTATCATGGTCGAGGTGCCTTCTGCAGTTTATCAAGCAGCAGCAATCCTGAAGCTAGTCGATTTTATGTCAGTTGGCACTAATGATTTGATTCAATATTTACTTGCTGTTGATCGGAACAACGCTCGCATTGCTAATCTATATAACTCGATGCATCCAGCGGTATTGATGGCTTTAAAAATGGTGATCAACGAGGCCAAGCAAGCTGGTAAACCGGTTGGGATTTGTGGTGAAATGGCTAGCGATCCAGTCGCGACCATCTTGCTGTTAGCACTTGGCTTTGATTCGCTTAGTATGAATGCTATCAGTTTGCCGCGCGTCAAATGGGTGATTCGCAAATTTACCAAAGCGCAAGCGGAACATTTACTGACTGAAGTGCAAGCGATGGATAATCCAAAAACGATTCGCAAGCATTTACAAGCCGCGCTCGAAAATGCTGGCCTTGGTGGTCTCATCAGAGCTGGTAAATAGCTTTAACCCCCC
The DNA here is from genome assembly GCA_963922965.1 of uncultured Gammaproteobacteria bacterium. Taxonomy (GTDB): domain Bacteria; phylum Pseudomonadota; class Gammaproteobacteria; order CAWUKA01; family CAWUKA01; genus CAWUKA01. Next base: position 3,401 of record CAWUKA010000071.1, read on the forward strand.
TCCTTTATTCTGCTAGTTATGCTTTTGACATCGATTGGCTGTTGCCACCTTGCACGGTCATATAGCTGCTTCCCCTTTACTTGATATTTTATCTTACCTATCAATTGGGACTAAAAATGGACAAATTATGGTGAATATTGTATAATAAATAATCATTTTTATGGATATTTGTCTAAATACTGTTAAAACAGTCAGTTAGTGAAAAACAGAGAATATTATGCCATCACAAGAGATGATAAATGCGCATGAGCAACGAGTCTTTAGACATCTAAATCGCTTAAACCAGCTTGAAACATGGTCTTTGCGACGCTCGAGTATTCTGATGACCGATCGTCGATTAGCCGTTGCAACGGCACAGCTACTGGCTAATGCAATGCGTGGAGAGTTGCGCGTGACTGAGCTTGCAGCTTCTGACCAAGCCATGGTACATGATATGTTTGGTTTGACTGCTAGCCCGCCATCAGTTTGGGGTGAAATTGATAGAGTTCATCATCTCAAACTTTTTCTAAGCAAGCTTTTTAAAAATAAGCAAATCAATGAGCGCCACTTGTTAGCGTTTTTAGTTGATTTGCGCAACTCAGCTATTAGCTGTGATGCTGATAAAAAACGCGTACTTGATTTTTTGTTGTTGGCGTACGCGCTTGAGATGGGTCGCTATAATTTTTTTATCGGTTATCTAACAAATTTAGATTACCTTCGCAATAACAACCGCTCAGAAGCACGATTAGGCGATTTGTTAAACTATTCTATCTCGATAGGGCAACGAAATTTTTTCAGTAGACAAAAAACCTTGCTCGAGTTGCTAATCACCGCGTTAGATCGCATGGATCAACATGCTATTACCTCAGAAAAAATTAAATTGACTTCTTCAACTCAAAGGGTGTTTGGGTCTGATATGGTGAAACAGATACCTGATTCAGTCAAAGCAAAAACTCGCTATCAGTATGCCAAGCATAATTTTCTCAAAGTCGGTAATGATGTGTTTTGGGTACTCGCTAGCTTATTTACCATCGGTTTAGTCGCTTATAATACACCGGCACTGATCAGTTCACATTTATTATCGCTAGTGATCGGTGTCATTGGTATCTTTGCAGCTGCGGTACTCGTGCCACGTTATGGTTCACAACCAGAAACGAGCTTGCGTCGCACTGGTGTGGTTGCAGGTGTAGTGGGTTTAGCAAATTTGATGGTGTTTTTTATGATGAGTCAAGGTCTGGCTTTGATCCCCATGCTGACTCTACTCAGTTCACTGTTTACATTGACAGCAGCTGGTCACCGGCTTAATCATAGCTTTGCACTGTATCGAATTGATGAGCACAATAAAGCTTTATTGTGTAAGCTCATGCAAGGTGAACAAGTTTCAGAGCGGGACTATCAGCTTGAAAAACGCGAATACTTGACAAATCTTGGCTACATGGCTGCTAGCTTGTTTACTATTCTCTCTTGTATTTTGTTACCACCAGTAGGTTCCGCTAGTTTTCTGTTTGCGATGGTTAGTATTGCAAGCTCTGGGTTTTTTATGCTGGCGGGCGTTGTTGCAATCTATCAAGACATCCGAATTAACCAACGACTCGAGGCAGTTTTGGCACGTCGGCGTAGTCAGCAAGTGCCAGCCGGGGTTGCTGCTGAGTATCGGCACCGTGATCCAAACCCAGTCGAGCAGGCGGGTGAAACGGCACCATTACTTCTATCTGAACCAGCCCGCTCGTCTCGACCTGATGATCAGCCATGTTCGATTGCAGCTGCCTGTTTCTCGCCTTCGCTTTTTTCATCCTTTGCATCCTTTGGGCTTCGTCGTCGCCCCAGTGCTGGACCATGTATCATTTCGGCGACAACCCGGCCTTAATTCAGGGGTTGCTTCAGGTTTTAACCTGTGCTTTCGTAGTGTTTTCCGGGTAAAATGATCGCTTTTAATCTTCACAGGTGAAATCTTTGTGACCAGTGGCGCGTTATTACTCTTTTACCCTGTAGTAGGTTTGCTCACCGGGGTGGTTGCTGGCTTATTCGGTTTTGGCGGCGGTATCTTAATTGTACCGGTGCTATCTGTATTGCTACCACTGCAGGGCTTGCCAAGCCAATTTACCATGCAGTCAGCAGTAGCGACGTCGCTCGCCATCGTGATTGTGACCTCGATGTCAGCATTGATCGCGCATAATCGCCAGCAACTGATCGTTTGGGACGTGTTACGAAAAATTTGGCCCGGCACGTTGCTCGGTGGTTTCATTGGCGCACTGTTAGCGACTCACTTACATGGGCGCACGCTTGAAGTGTTGTTCGGTCTCTTTCTGGTTTTGATCGCTTTGCACTTACTCATGCAAACCAATACCACTGATAGTCGGCATTTACCTGGGCGTAGAGCCTTGATTCTTATTTCGACCCTGATTGCTATGCTCTGCAGCATGCTCGGTTTGAGTGGTGGCAGTTTGTTAGTGCCTTTTTTAAAGCGTTACCAAATCGCTTTTCGCAATGCGGTCGCAACCGCGACCGCCTGTAATATATTAGTGGCTTGTACTGGCGTGATAACATTTATTGCTATTAGTGCCATCCAGCAGCTGCAATTTCGTTGGGGACAAACTGGTTTTGTCAACTGGCTAGCTTTTTTAGGTATAGCGATGACCAGTGTGTTAGCTGCACCATTGGGGGTGAAGTTAGCAAGCATCCTGTCGCCGCAACGCTTGCAGCGTTATTTTGCACTGCTGTTGTTGATTGTTGGTCTTAAAATGTTATTACCATATTAGCTTATGATACAGTTCCCTACACTTGATCCAGTTGCTTTTTATATCGGTTCGTTTGCTATTTATTGGTATGGCTTAATGTATCTAATCGCATTTATGCTGATTAGCTGGCTCGCTGATCTCCGTGTGCGTTGGCAGGCTATTGCGATCACTCGTGAGCAATGTTCTGATTTGATGTTTTACGCTATGTTAGGTGTCGTACTCGGTGGTCGTATCGGTTATACCCTAATCTATAATTCTGCTGAATTTATCAGTAACCCGCTGGTATTGTTACAGTTACGTGCTGGAGGGATGTCCTTTCACGGTGGTCTCGTTGGTGCGTTATTAGCATTTTATTATTTTGCTCGGCGCCAGCGATTGTACTTTTTTGCCGTTGCTGACTTCATTGCACCGATGATTCCAATCGGTTTAGGCTTGGGTCGGATAGGTAATTTTATCAATGCCGAGTTGTGGGGGCGTGTTACCACCGTGCCATGGGCAATGGTTTTTCCTGGGGCTGGTCCTCTGCCGCGTCATCCATCTCAGCTCTACGAAGCGATGCTCGAGGGCGTTGTGCTCTTTCTCTGTTTATGGCTCTATGTGCTGACTAAACCACCCCGCGCTGCAGTGTCGGGTCTATTTTTAGTTTTGTATGGTGCGTTTCGATTTTTAGCCGAATTTTTTCGCGAGCCGGATCTGCAAATGGGAATTTATTGGCAATTGTTTTCGATGGGGCAATTGCTATCGCTACCGCTAGTATTATTTGGTAGTGTTATTTTAGTTTATGCCTATCGACAGAAATATTAGGAGGCTGTATGCAACAGTATTCACAATTATTACAACATATTATTAACAATGGGGTGCAACGCGATGATCGCACTGGTACCGGTACTTTGAGTTGTTTTGGTTATCAGATGCGGTTCCCACTTAATACTAGCTTTCCTTTGTTGACAACAAAAAAGATTTATATTCCCGGTGTCGTGCATGAGCTACTGTGGTTTTTAACGGGTAATACCAATATCAATTATCTCAATCAGCACAAAGTTCATATTTGGGATGAGTGGGCTGATGCTGACGGTAACCTTGGTCCGGTGTATGGTCAGCAGTGGCGTTCATGGGGGACGGCAGCTGGCAATAGCATCGATCAAATCGCAGCAGTGGTGGAGTCAATTAAAACTAACCCTGATTCACGGCGTCATATTGTCAGTGCTTGGAATGTCGGTGAGCTCGCGCAAATGGCGTTGCCACCTTGTCATTTGTTGTTTCAATTTTATGTTGCTGATGGTGGCCTATCTTGTATGCTGACGCAGCGTTCGGCTGATGTTTTTCTTGGGGTACCATTTAATATTGCGTCTTATTCATTGTTGACTTGTATGGTGGCGCAGCAATGTGATTTACAACCGCGGGAATTTATTTGGACTGGTGGCGATTGTCATTTGTATTTGAATCACTTGGAGCAAGCGAGTTTGCAGCTTAACCGCCAGCCATATCCGGATCCGCGCTTAGTGATTCGGCGCAAACCAGCTGACTTGTTTAGTTACCAGTTCGAAGATTTTGAATTTGTTGATTATCAATATCATCCACCGATCAAAGCCCCGATTGCGGTGTGATGGCTGCGCCTATTTGCCGTTGTACCCTTTGCGAGCGAAGAAGTCAGGCGGCAGCCTAGCAGGTTAATTTCCATTGCGAATGAATCAGTGTTATTCACTGAAATGATGATTGAAATAAAATTCATAATACCTTGCCCACTGTGAGCGACGTTGTCGCGCGGCAGCTTAGTACATTAATTTCTATCAGTACTTTTTCGAATCAAACACTGCAGGATCAAGCTCAGCTGCTCCCGCTTAACGCCAGGTCCGGTCAGCGTAGCAAAGCCAGTCGCCTTGCAAAATAGATCGATTACTATTCGCCAGCCTCAGCGGTGATCTAGTTTGCTCATCTACTTCAAGCAAAGCCTGATAATTGCGCACTACGGTTGCTGTTGTGTTTCGCTGAGTAGGCGCCAACTATTTTCAGTCTGCTAGCATCACCTGAATGACTTGACTTAATTTTACTGCCTGAGCTGAGCCTTATTGGTAATAGCAATAAAAACAGATAGTTAGCACAAGATCTGGCGCTGCTTTCGTCTATATCCTGGTTAAAGTCCTCATTTTGTTGACATTTAAGGTCTATTTTAGTACAATTAGCATAGTTATTCGATGACTCCATCAGCGCATGGCTGGCTGATTCGACCAGCTGGGCAACAACAAGAGGGGCTAGTGTTATGCCAACATATAATGTATCCGGTTTAGGCCACCGCTGTGGTTTTCATGTTCTTGGCTTGTATTTATTGCGTGATTTGTCGCGAGAGCTACTTGATGCCCATGGCATGCTGGCACAGGATAGTTTGTTTGCAAGTAACCCAGCTCGACAAGCTTTGCTGCGTGCATTTGAAGATTATGTTGGCGCTCGATCAGTTACCTGGCAGGAGTTCAATGTATTTTTCCGAAATTTGAAACCTTACGACCGACAAATCTTGGTTGGGGTTTTGCTACAACAACTTTACGCACATGAGAATCCGCGCTGGGATGATCACAATGGTTTAGAGCAACACGAGTTAATTGCGCTGGCTGAAACTTTTGGTTATCAAGCGCTTTATTGTGTTGGTGAAGATGAAGGCAGCAGAGATGAACAAATACTTTTAGCTATTACTGAACCTGGTCGCGAGGACAAACCATGGTTGGGTTTTGCAATGCAAATGCATACTTCAGGTACTACTACTCCGACTTCAGGTATTCAACATTATCAAATACACGAACTTGATGATCCCCGTGGCTATTTCGCTGAGGCGGAAGTTGCTACCGAGTGTGGTGAAAAGATCAGGAGTGATTTTGAAGCTATATTAGCACCACAGTATTGCTCACAACTTGAATTGATAACACATGGTGCTAAGCGTGATGCCTATGAAGGATATAAGCAATCGCCTGCAGTTGTTGAAGTGACAGATGATGCTGCGATGTACGAGTCTAGTGGGGGAGAGTTTCTGACCAGACTGGAGCAAAAGGTAAAGACAAAGTGGCAGCAAACGGCTCACATGGGTGGTGCAGCTCCAGCTCCTTGGGGTGACTACGGATACCGAGCCCCTGTTGGAGAGGCGAAGGAAGGAGATCTAGATGAAGAAGGGCGAAGGCAAGCAAGGCGCAGTTCAGAGTATGATCAAGAAGCGGAGTCCAGTGATGAGGAGGCTAGCATAGCTTCTTCACTAGCGGCTGGCATGGATAGTGCAACTTCACCCGCTTCCGTCGCTTCAAGCGAACAGAATTTTCTCTCGAAGTGTTTTCCGCTTTTCGGTCAATCTGATCCGTTAGCAGCTGCGGCGCAGGCTAGAGAACGATTGGATCGTAAACCAGCAACTGAACAGCCTCTGCTCGCTGCTGCCAAACAAGCAAGTTATTATGCATTTGCTACTGGTATGCTTGCTGCAGTGGCGAGTAGTGTGTTGCTCAATCAGGCAGCCACTGCCATGCTGGTGAGTAAAGCCTTGTTGTTGACTGGTGTGGGTGTCACATCTGGCGCTGCGATGGCAACTGCAATCGGTATTGCGGCAGTACTTGTTATTGCTGTGGCTATTTTATTCGTCCGCGGGATTGTTAATGTATATGAAGCGTATGAAAACGCGATGACGGATACTCAAACTAGCGATCTTAGCAAATTAGCTACACCTACACCTACACCTGTATCTGCACCTACACCTAGACCAGCTGTATCTACACCTGGACCTGCAGCTGTATCTGCACCTACACCTGGACCTGCAGCTGTATC
>CAWUKA010000072.1:0-9907 GCA_963922965.1 uncultured Gammaproteobacteria bacterium
TTGTTAATGAAAACTATTCAATTCCTATGCCATTTTTGAAGCTAGATTGATTTTAATCTATTAGGGCTATATCAAGCTCGAGTCAGGTAAAAAGCAGCTAGAATCAAGCTGTTTAATTGGCGGTTATCACTGTAACTTATTGAGACCATTATGAAAGGTGTTAACTATTTGGCACAATAACGGTCTGTTAGTCAGTCAATAATTGACAGCTAAGTATATTTTTCCACCAGCCGGTTAGGCTAAAAAATAGCCATATAGTTCAATAAAATTGCTTATTTAGTGTAAAAAAACCACGTCGCCGGCGCATCTGACGGCAAATATGAATAAGAAGACGGCGCTTGCCAGCAGCTGATCCAGCATGATGATGAATCAGTTTGGCCAGGAGAAGTGATGGATGTAAAATGCCTACATATGGCTAATCAAGGCATCGCCGAATTCTGAGCAAGTTAATAATGTGGCGCCGATCATTAAGCGCTCAAAATCATAAGTAACTGTTTTTGCTTCAATAGCACCTGCCATACCCTTAATAATAAGATCAGCCGCTTCGGACCAACCGATATGGCGTAATAACATTTCGGCAGATAGGATAAGTGAACCCGGATTAACTTTGTTTTGGCCTGCGTATTTTGGTGCTGTGCCATGGGTCGCCTCGAACAAAGCAACACTATCATTTAAGTTAGCACCGGGGGCAATACCAATGCCGCCAACCTGTGCAGCGAGCGCATCAGAAATGTAGTCACCATTTAAATTTAATGTTGCTATAACGTCATAATCTTCAGGTCGCAGCAGGATTTGCTGCAAAAATGCATCAGCAATCACATCTTTAACAATGATTTGCTGACCTGTTTGCGGATTTTTAAAGGTATGCCAAGGGCCACCGTCAAGTGCTGTCGCACCGTACTCGGTGCGGGCTAGTTCGTAGCCCCAATCTTTAAATGCACCTTCGGTAAACTTCATAATGTTTCCTTTATGTACTAAGGTAACTGAGCTGCGGTTGTTATCGATGGCGTACTGGATGGCGCGCTTGATCAAGCGTTGTGAGCCTTGCTTTGAGATTGGTTTAACACCAATACCGCATTCATCAGCAAAGCGGATTTTATTGACTGCCATCTGTTGTTGCAAAAACTGGATCACTTGGTTAGCTTCAGCCGAACCGCCAGACCATTCGATACCAGCATAAATATCTTCTGAATTTTCTCGAAAAATTACCATATTGGTTTTTTCAGGCTGTTTCAGTGGGCTTGGTGTGCCGGAGAAATAACGCACCGGTCGTAAACAAACATAGAGGTCAAGCTGTTGGCGCAGCGCAACGTTTAGTGAGCGGATGCCGCCACCAACGGGTGTGGTCAGTGGGCCTTTGATCGCAACGAGAAATTCTTTGATTGCTGCGAATGTTTCGTTTGGTAAATAAGTATTGTCGCCATAAACTGCGGCTGCTTTCTCACCCGCATAGATTTCCATCCAGGCTATTTGACGCTGATCACCATAGGCTTTGGTAACAGCTGCATCAATAACTTTGCACATGACCGGAGTAATATCACTACCTATGCTATCACCTTCGATAAAAGGAATAATTGGTTTATTCGGCACATTTAAAGCAGATTGGTTTGATACGCTAATTTTTTCGCCATCAGTTGGCACGCGGATATGTTGAAAATCCATTATTTTTGCTCCTAGTCGTGTATATTACATGAACAAGTATCATATCACGCTAGATAAACTAAAGCACTGATGCATACCGTACCAATAAATAATCAATTACTTCTGACATTGAATGATCCACTCTTTCAATACCTGTTGTCGCTGAGCAATACTGCGAATAACATAGTCATATTGAATATTATGAAAATCCTGCAACAGAGAAGCAATATCACTTTCATCTATAAGGCGCACTAGACCATAATCCGAATTCAATGGCGAATCAGGCATCTCAGAATAAGTATTTCTTTCACCAGAAATAGGCTTAGCTGTTTCTTCACCAGTAATGCCAGTTGCAAACATTTTTGAGAAAAATATACCATCATATTTCAATACTCTGTGTATCTGCGACATAATTTTTTTACTATCGTCAAAAGAATTTGCATAAATACACTCTATATCCAATACACAATCAAATGTTTCATTCTCAAATGGTAGTTTTAAAATATCACCATGATGTAATTCGACCGTTAGATTTTCAGAATTAAATCTCTTTTCTGCTTGTGACAGTGCTATATCACTGCCATCAATTCCGATAGCAGTAAATCCTTCTCGAGCTAGATACCATAAATTAGCACCAGGACCACAGCCTACTTCAAGAAATTTAATTTTTTTTCTATCTGAGATTGTGCAAAAATTTTTCCCGACAAAACGTAATAATTCTTCAGGGGGATACATGCCCCAGCTTTTTCGAGAAAATAAGCGGTTCCAACCATCATCCCACATATTGTTTTTACCCTAGGATCGATATTTCATTAATAAATTAGAGCTTTGCCGTGCTTTTTCAGGGTTATTTATAGTCCAGTCTAAACAGAGTTTTTGATACTCAGAAACATTAAAGATGCATTTGCCAATATAAAAATCTGATAATTCATTTGAAAATTTCTGTTTAAACTGCAACAAGCTGTCAGTATCTAGTGTAGTTCTTCCACCACCGAAATGAATTGCATCCATAGTATAGTTTTCAAAAACATCTTCAATCACAGCATCGCGTAATACATTATTAGGTGAAAGCGATAAAAATTCTTGCCTAGCAGCTGACAAATGATAATGACAATAACGATCAGAAAAGAACACCAATGCACCACCTATTACTGATTTATTATAATAAGCAAAATAAACTTTAAATGAACCAGCAGGAAAATGCGATATATATTTAAAGTAATCTCTCGAAAAAAAATAAAATTCTTTCGCATTTAGACTATCCATGCGCTCGGTATAAAGCTCATAGAAAAGCTCTAAACTATTCAAATCTTGATAACTTGATACTGTTACATTTTGTTTAGCTGCTTTTCTTAATCTAGATTTATTGTCTTTTGAATATTCAGCTCGTGCTTCAGAAAGTGATTTTGAACAAGATAAATAAACAGTTTTTTTCTCTTTAATGAGTTCTATCTGAGAAAATGTTGCGTAATTTTGATTTTTTAACAAAGGATGAAAGCGTAACAATCCACAGATAAAATTATTAGCTTCAGCATATTCAAAAAAACTACGCCATGCTTGATTTAAAAAATCTTCATCGTATTTTTCACAAAGTAACCCGCCGTAACCATAAGCGGTTTCAATATCGTAGCCATGCACTACACCATTTTTTTCAATACGAGATTTCAGGTAAGGTAGAAAAAAAATATTGTCATCAATTTTTATTACAAACGCCTCAGGCTCGGCATGCAAGCTATAAAGTAGATAATAATGGTAGGCAAAATATATGTCACTTTGCTTACTTAAATTGTCATGGGAAATAATTTTACCCCATTCATCTTCAGTAGAAATGATTTGATAATTCATGTTTCAAGCATATCCCAGGTAATAGGCTGATCCATTTCAACATCTTGATTTAGTCTCAAACCAACTAATTGATCGAGCGCTGCTGGCTGTACACCATAGCCGGGACGTTTGCAGGTCAACATAGCATTAGTTAGGGTTGCGCCACTCTTAATAGCAAGCTTGGCAACAACGCTGCGCCGGATGCCATCCATGTTGTTAATTTCAGCTTGGGTAGGTTTTTTTTCTCCAGTCCCTAGCATCAGTTCAACTTTTCGTATTGCCTTGATCAAATAGCTAAGTTCGCCAACATCAACAGAAGCCTGATGATCGGGACCAGGTAAATTTTTATCAATAGTAAAATGCTTTTCAATGACTGTTGCACCCATACCAACTGCAGCAACTGCTGCTTCTGTACCTTGAGAGTGATCAGATAAGCCAACCGGCACCTGAAATGTCGATGCAAGCGTTTGTATCACTTTGAGATTCATTTCTTCCGCGGGTGCAGGATATTCAGAGGTGCACTGTAGCAGTGTTAAACTTTTACAGCTATTTTTCTTAAGTGTTGCAACAGCTGTATTAATTTCAGCAAGTGTTGACAAACCAGTAGATAGGATAACAGGCTTTTGTTTTTTAGCCACGCTAGCTAAATATTGTAAGTGTGTTACTTCAGTAGAGCCAACCTTGACTATTGGTATATGTAGCTCATCAACTAAAAAATCAAGACTTTCAAAACCATCAGCGGTTGACAAAAACAGAATGCCTACCTGAGTTGCATAGTCTTGTAGTTCTTTAAAAGAAGAATATGATAGACATAGTCTATTTGATAATTCATAACGTGTTTCATCAGTCTTGGAAGTTTTTTGTAAATACTGAACTTTTGTAGCAAATTTTCCGGTAATTTCACCCGGTTTCCAAGTTTGAAATTTAACAGCATCTGCGCCAGCCAAATGAGCAGCATCAATGAGTTGCTTTGCTAAATTGATATCACCGTTATGATTTACACCCGCTTCAGCCATGATAAATACGCTCATTTTTATTCCTTAGCAACTAACGAGTTGTTGTGCTGAGTATCTCGTAAAATCATGTTGCTTTAATTCCTGGATAATCCTATTTGCTGCTTGCCCATCACCATAGGGTGAAGTTACCGTTGATAAAATAGTTTGGAAATCTTCGTTTTGAGTTAAACGTATTGCATTTTCAAGATCTTGTATAGAACCCGGTTCAACATGAACAACAGACTGTGACATTAGTCGACCGGCTTGTCGATTACCCATATTGACTGATAATTTTCTGAAGCAAGGTACTTCAATTATACCGCTAGACGAATTACCAATAGTAGCTGAAATAAATCGCATTAAGGATAAATAAATTTTCTTACCTAGTGACTTTCTATAGAGAACCCGCTGTTGGTGTTTTGTAACAAAGTTAATGATTTGCTTGTGCAAATCGGAACCTTCACAGTCTGCGTTTGACCCAGTAAAAATAGCATTATATTCAATATGCTTATCTAAAAATGAAAATATAGTCTCTAGTATTTGTTTAGCTTCACCTGGATAACGCGTCACTGGGTGTACTGTAATCAGGAGTAGGTTATCTAATGGAAAATTTAGCGCTTTTAATAAATCAGACTTATTCAATAATGACATGTTATAAATATTGTCAATTCCAAGTGCGCCAGAGACAATGATATTATCTTTTGATCCAACGAGTTGCATGACTTTTTGCTGATGTATTTTATGCGAAACAAAATGTAGACTTGCCATATTGCTGATACAGTGGCGAAAGCAATCGTCTATTGCGCCATGAGTAGTCTGTCCACCAGCAATGTGGATAATAGGTATACGTAGGTTTAGCGCGGCTACAGCTGCAGCGAATATTTCATAACGGTCACCTAAAACAATAATTGCATCTATTTGCTTGTTACGAAGATAGCTACTGAATTGCTCTAATGCTTTGGCTATAACTATATTAATCTCTTGTGGTGTCGATGAGAAATTTTCATTGAGTATCGGCAAGGTTGCGTCAACTACAAGATCGTCATTCTCAATTTCTGATAACGTTGAGCCAAAATTTTCATGCAAATGACTACCAGTTACAACCAATTTAATGTCAATGGCTGGTTCAGAGCTAGACTGTTTCAAGAGAGGATAAAGTAGGCCATAATCAGATCGGCTACCAGTGATAGCAAGAAATTTTTTCATTTTAATGTCGTTAACTGATTTCTAAGTTTTGCTGCAAATATCGATGTTTACCTATTTTAGTTCGCTCGATGCTGTCAACAAACTGGATAGACAAGTCAAATTGACCTCCTAAAATTGATTCCAAATTTCTTTTTAAATAATCAGCCAAGACTTCATTATTAACCTCATGCCAACATTCTTTCTCTACACAAAAAGTGAGTTGGCCTGGTATATCCTGGATGACACGAAACTCACGAATACCTTGCCAATTCATATCATTATAATTGAAAATGGCTGGTGCAAGCGGTACTTTTTCACCTTGCTTTGAAATAACATAATCTTGAATGCGCCCTTCAATACTGTGCAGCATGTCATATGAGCGGCCACATTTACAAGGCGTAGCTCGCCAAATACCAATATCTCCTGTGCAGTACCTTATTAGGGGAAATACAAAATTATTAAATCCGGTGACAACGAGTTGCCCTTTTTCACCGTCTACTGAGACTTGATTGCTACTTTCATCGAGCAATTCCATCAAGCTCACTTGTGGAGGAAAATGCAATGCATTAGTTTCACAACATGGAAAGCCGAATGTGCAACCTTCGGTATGGCCATAAACATTTATTAAGCGTGCGGAAAAGGCTTGTTCTATCGCTGCTCGTTGACCTTCAGTGATGTATTCACCATCCGAAAAAATAAATTTAAGTGTTGGATTAACCATTAATTTTTGTTCATTGATAAAACGTGCAAGAGGAAAGATTGCTGATGGTCGTGTATGAATATAATCTGGTACATGCTGATTGATTTGTTGAACATAGGCGACTGCTGTTTCAGCTGTAACATGGTAGCAAGATAGTACTAACTTATCTGGTGTTGCCAAATAACCATATTGCTTAGAATCAATATGGTCATCATCAACTTGATCACCATACAATCTAATAGAACGATAATTAAAGATATCGAGACCAAATACGTGCATATAATATTGTGTGTTAGCTTTGTCGCGTGCCAAAAAATCATCATCTGAGTAAACTGTTAGCGGGTTGCCTGTACTACCTCCGGTAGTGCGCGCATGCAGTAGGTTCATGCTCGCATTTTCACTGACAAAGGCGTTGTAATTTTCCCGAATTACTGTTTTATCAATCAATGGGAATCTTTTAACCATGTCGAGGCTGTTGATATCTTGCCAACTCATGGCGTGTTGTTGCATGTAACTCCTGTAAAAAGGCACGTACTGCTGAACGTGGCGCACCAAGTGACGAAACTTCTGCAGTTGAATCTCACGCAACTCAGCTCTAGGACTATATTCTGTCGCTTTCAGGTATTCGAAGCGCTCAGTAAATACTGGTGACCGAGTGGGATCATACTTTATCATTAAACTTATTTAGTCCATCGTTGAGGGTAATTTTAAAATCAACTTTTGCGCAATTATAGTTGAAATACGGTTCAAATTTCAAAGCTTTCTTTCTATGCTCTCACTTATAGGCCATATAATTGTCAAAATTGGCTACGGCTAGTCTAATTTCGGATAGAATATATGGTTTTGATATATTTTAGAATCATCTATCGCTAACATAATATTTTCGTAGAACATCATGAGTAGTAGCTAATAATTTAGATCGCGTGCTATGCAAAGACCACTAATTGTGATTCATGGTTGGAGTGAGACCAGCCATGCACTTAAACCATTATGTAACCTATTGCAGCAGGCACTGGCGCAGCCAGTGCAATCACTTTACGTCGGTGATTATTTGTCAATGCATGATGATATTTCGTTTTGTGATTTAAGTGCTGCCATGATGTCTGCTTGGCAAACCAGTGGTTTGCCATTAACGCAATATAGTGCTGATGTGGTCGTACACAGCACCGCTGGGATTATCGTTCGGCAATGGTTGCTTGATCACTTCACACCTGATACTGCACCAATTAAGCATCTTGTGATGCTTGCACCAGCTAATTTTGGCTCTTACCTCGCACATAAAGGTCGATCATTTTTTGCGAGAATGCTCGGTGGTTTAAATCATCAAACACCTGGCCAAATGGGTGGTACCTTGTTGAAAAGCATGGAACTTGGTAGCCCCTATTTATGGCAGCTTGCGCAACGTGATTGTTTTAGCAAAGATAGCTTTTTTGCTGCAAATAAAATTTTGTGCACCGTCCTTATTGGTGACACAGGTTATCAAGGCACACACGCTATCGTCAATGAGCTTGGCAGCGACGGTACTATCCGGTTGGCAAATGCAAATTTAAACAGCCAGTATGTTGTTGTCGATTATAACAAGGATCTAATGCAGCCAGATTATCAGCTTATACCGTCAAGCGGTTCTATTGCTTTTGCAATTTGCAACAATGAAAATCATCATACGATTACCGCTTCTTCCGGTGCATTTGCTTATCCTGATACCTTAAAGAAAGTTATCGATGGCTTGACCGTTAGTGATCAGCAGTTTGATAGTTGGCGGCATTCATTACAACAAGAACAGGAAAAACTACTACGAGCTGCTAAAAAACATCCGGCATGCCAATTTCATAGTTCTATGCTCCATGTCACTGATCAGTATCACAATGAAGTAACTGACTATTTTCTTGCTTTTTCAACGAGCGCAACTTCATCAGATCAGTTTGATATGGTTTTTCATCAGGATGTCATTACTCAAGTTCACCTCAATAGCACGAATCAAGCGTATCGGTGCTTTCGGATGAATATTGCTAAATTTGATGAATTGCTTAAACACAGTGAGCAGCTCAGTATTGGTTTGACTGTCCACCCTACCTTAGGCTCACATCATACTCCAGTAGGCTATCGTAGTTCGCTCCAAGGTGACATGGCGGCAATACAAATGTCTCGCCACCAGATACAGCAACTGTTTCAAAAAAATAAAACTTCATTTATTCACATTATCTTGAGGCGCGAACAAACGTCACAAACCTTTCAAATTGATGCTGTCTAGTTAGCCATGACTAATTACTGAGTTTTCTTTTCTCACACCTGACAATATTGCTATAATCACATGCTGTTTTGACTAAATCACTGCAGTTGCTAAACCTAAGAGAGCTAAATGAAACCGAACCCAAGCACACAAAAAGTTATTGTTGCATTATCAGGTGGTGTTGATTCTTCAGTCTCAGCTTATCTATTACAGCAGCAAGGCTATCAGGTTGAAGGCTTATTTATGAAAAACTGGGAAGAGGATGATACCGATACTTATTGTTCTGCCGCCAATGATATCGCCGATGCAGAAGCAATTTGCCAGCAACTTAAGATTCCTTTTCACGTGATCAATTTTGCTACCGAATATTGGGACAATGTATTTGAACATTTCCTTCATGATTACCAATCAGGCCGGACACCGAATCCAGATATTCTGTGTAATCGTGAAATTAAATTTAAAATGTTCCGCCAGTATGCAGAAACACTTGGCGCTGATGCAATGGCCACCGGCCACTATGCCCGCATCGAATGTCAAGACCAATCCTACCGCCTGCTTCGTGGTCAAGATGCTAACAAAGATCAGAGTTACTTTTTGTATACACTAGGTCAACAACAGTTGGCTTACGCATTGTTTCCTGTGGGTGAGCTCCAAAAATCAGATGTGCGCAAAATTGCTGCGGGTCTCGGTTTGGCAAATCATGCAAAAAAGGATAGCACTGGTATCTGCTTTATTGGTGAGAGAAAATTCAAGCAATTCCTAGCTCAGTATTTACCCGCCCAGCCTGGCAGTATGGTGACTGTAGACGGCCAAGCAATCGCAAGTCATGATGGATTAATGTACTACACAATTGGGCAACGAAAAGGGCTTGGGATCGGTGGCCATGCAGGATCATCAGACCAGCCTTGGTTTGTCATCGCAAAAGACCTTGTCGCGAATGAACTCATCGTTAAACAAGGTCATGATTGTGACGAATTGTATTCTGCATATTTGACATGCAGCGATTTGCATTGGATTAGTGGGCAGTTACCACAATCGCCATATCGTTGTACAGCAAAAGTACGCTATCGCCAAACTGACGTATCTTGTGAGCTTATTCAGCAAGCAGAGAATTTGTGGCGAGTTAATTTTGCCAAGCCAGAGTGGGCTGTTACGCCTGGTCAATCTATTGTATTTTATAGTCACCAAGTGTGTTTGGGTGGTGCTACTATTATTGATTGCGAAGCAAAGCCACTTAGAGGATCCTACTGTGAGCAATAATTTATATGAAACCACTTTAGCGTTAGCGGGCACATTCCAGGCTAGCCAACTTGTGAATGAAATTGCTTATCG
>CAWUKA010000073.1:0-9833 GCA_963922965.1 uncultured Gammaproteobacteria bacterium
AATACCTTCAGAGCGACCAATCCAGTGCCGTTGCATGGTTTTAACTTGTTCCGGCCAACCGGAGAGTTTATCCAAGTCAGCTAATAGTTCTTCAGCATAGTCAGTGATCTTTAGGAACCATTGCGCGATCTCGCGCTGCTCGACCAGCGCGCCGGAGCGCCAGCCGCGACCGTCGATGACTTGCTCATTGGCAAGCACGGTTTGATCGACCGGGTCCCAATTGACAACCGCATTCTTTTTATAAACTAAGCCTTTTTCATACAGCTGCAGGAACAGCCATTGCTCCCAGCGGTAATAGTCGGGTTTGCAGGTGACGATCTCACGCTGCCAATCATAGCCAAAGCCGAGTCGATCCAGTTGTGTGCGCATGGCTTTAATGTTTTGGTAGGTCCACTGCGCTGGTGCCAACTTGTGTTTGAGTGCGGCGTTTTCAGCTGGCAAGCCAAAGGCGTCTGATCCCATCGGTTGTAACACATTTTTGCCACGCATGCGCTGCTCGCGAGCAATAACGTCGCCAATGCTATAGTTGCGGACATGGCCCATGTGCAGGTGGCCACTAGGATAGGGAAACATCGATAAACAATAGAATTTTTCTCGGCTCTGGTCTTCAGTGACGGCGAACGAATCGTGTTGTTGCCAGTACTGCTGTGCTTGATGCTCGATTGAGTCGCTGTGGTAGTCTTTTTCCATTGCTGTTATAGCCTTATTGTCAAATCACTATTGCGCTTAAGCATACCGTGGTTGCTAAAAAGTGCAATAGTCAGGCTAGAAATTTGTTAGACAAGTCCTACTTATTAATAAGTCTAGTTGACTAGTGGTCGCGCTTGGTTTGAAAGCCACCGCTTTTGATGTCAGTGATAAGCTGCTGTGTTTGCAGTAAAGCGCTAATACTAGCGTGTTCGATAACATCGGCTAAGGTTAGATTTTGTTGTTGTATGATGGCTTGGGTGGTTGTGGTGAGTAAGTGCTGTAGACACTGTTTGCTGACAATCGGATCACCCAGTTTCAGCAATAGTTTGTTGACGTCAGCTCCGGTAATCAAACCTCGTGCCAGTGCATCGAGGCCATTATCACCTAATAAGATACCAGCACAGTGATGATTATCGATCTCAAGAATGGCTTGTGTCGTGATAAGGCCATTCGTTAAAGCATGTTTGCCATTGTTTGATAACAAATAATGTAAGTTGAAGCTATCGAGTGCTTGTAGCTGCTCTGGTGTTATATGTGCTTCTTGTTGCGCCCAATCGAATGCTTGCTGCGAATACATCGGCATGAAGCCAGCGGCAAGAATAGCCGTTAATTCGCTTGCTGATAATTGACTCGCTTGTGATACACTGAGCTGATCAGATTGTAGTAGTTCTAAGCCTCGGCTTGATAGTAAGACGCGTAAACATTCACTATCGCGGAAGCTGATCGCGTCTGCTGCGGTTAGGGTGCTATCAGCGAGTGCTTGTAAGCCAATATCACTGCACAGCCATTGCAAGTGTTCAACGGGCATCTGTTGTATGGCCGCGTTAGTCAAATAACCTTGCTGGAGGGCATAGTCTCGATTGGCTTCGAAGCTTGATGTTGTAGCGGTTACTTGAGCTTGTTGTGTTGATTGATCGTGGTATGGGTTTAGCCTGATGACATAATTTTGCAAACAGTTGTCGATCACGGTGTTGTTTGCGGTGTGATACTGCGCTGTGAGCGAGTCTGTGAATACCGTGTTTACCTGCTGCGGTTGTTGAGCAATTAAGGATGTTGCTGCGAGTATGTCTAGAGCTAAGTTTGCTGCATCAGTGAGGCTGATATGGCCGACCACGTGTTGTTTGGCAGCTTGCTCATTCACTATGCTCCTAAGTGTTGCTCGAATACGCACGATGCTCTGTAATTGGTTTGCTTCGCTCTGTTTTGGCAAGCGCTCAAGCTGTGCTAATACGATGCTAACGCTAGGCACCCCAGCGAACCCTTGTAGCACTTGGTAAGCTTCTGATAATGAAGGCATTCCTTGCCTCATTTAGAATTGGTTTGATGCCTTCTGCTGCTGCAAGACCTGTGCCAGTGCTGGCGATACTGGTTGAATTAGATCGGTGATGGCAATGATGATCTTGTTGATGCTTGCCCTGCTACGGCCCGGTAGCCCTCGGCGCATGATTTTGTGCCGATGTTACTATGTAGCGATTGGACGTCCCCGACAGGCAACTCTCAGCGTGGCTTTGGCTAAATAACTTTCGCTCTTGCTTCGGCACGGTGGCCGTTCCTAAAGAGCACATTTCTGAAGAAGTTGCTGACGTTAGCACCGCGCTCTACGCTATCCGATTCTATACTCTACTCTCGGTGTATCTTCTGTTTGTAATGGTCCAGAAGACGTGGCTGAAGCTTGGTCTTGTGATGCTGCTACTGGAGTTGTCAGCTCAAGCTGTTGCTGCAACTGTTGGAAACAAAAGTGTTGTGACGTCATCAGCCTAATATGGCGTTTCTCATGCTCTGTTAGCTGACTTCTATTGTGTGGATTTAGAAAGTAGCCCTGTGTAAATGCTCCATCGAAATATGCTGTATCTTCAGCGTGACCATCCTTCATACCAATGCGTGGTCTATCTGCTATAGGGTCTCCAGTCAGAGTAAATTCAGTGTTAATCGGGTCTCGCTCAGCCAGCGCAATTTGCGTCAGCTGTAGTGCTTTATCAGTTTCTTTGAGCAACCAGTAAAACTGAATATGCTTTAGTTGTTCAGTTGCTAAGTCGCGGAGGAGTTGATCAGTTATTTCAGGGTTTGCCAACTGTTGTAATAGTGTTGCTTGTAGTTTTAATACCGCTTCTGGTTCAAGGATAATCATAGCTGCTAGCCTAGAATATCCAAGCACTAGCTTTAATTGGGTGGATTGCTCGTCGCTAGTTGCTGGATCTGCTAACTTTTGTAATATTGATGCGGTCCATGCTTCCAGATTCGCTATATTTAGTTGTGTGGCGCAATGTGGCTGGCATAATGATTTTATGGTTTTGATCACATCAGATCGTAACCGAAAATCTACTCGAAGCGACTCAGTCAGTGCTGCGCCAGCCACTTGCTCTAATGCAGGCTGTGATACTTCAAACTGGTTTAATAGGTCCATTAGCCTAGTGATGGCGTTTAGTATCGGTCTGAATTCCGCTTCATATTCTGACTGACCCGGTTTAGTTAATGCTTCTTTGTCAGTGCTACCAAGGCAGGTGAAGAATTGTTGTCGCAACTGTTGCCATAGTTGTTGGAATTCTATCTCGCACTTTTCATAATCTAGTTTTGTCACCCCGCGCTGATACGCTTCTACTATTTCGTGTTGCTGTTCGAGGGTCAAATCTCTACCGGTTCCATCAGCACGTGATAAAAGCTTACGCTCCCGAGGTAGCAAGCCTTTAGCCAGCATTTGCTTTAGTAACTCCAGATTCAGTGGATGTTGATCACGATCTGCGCTCGCTAATAATAGATCAACAAAGCAGTATCCGGATGAGTGTTCATAATCTTTTAGCTTTTCGAAATCGAGCTCCTCAAGAGCCATGAAGGCCAGGAGTTCAGCCTGGTTTTGTTGGTTTAAGTTACTCAATCTCTCTGTGATTAATGCTGCCGCGTGCTCGTTTACTAAAGCAGCAAAGTCATCTGGACTTGGCAGACAGTCACGAAATAGCGCTAGCCAGCTAGCAAAATCAATTTTAGTTTCGTGCAAACTCTCATACCGAGAACTGATATCATTAGCGAGCCACAGCGTAATAAAGCGTGCTGCACTGGCTTTCGGACAGCTAATCTCGCAGCGCTTAAGTGCCCTCATCAGCGCTGGTGTTAGGGGTAAAGTATAAGGCTTCTGCTCTGCAAAAGCCGTCCAAGCCTGTTGCATTTTCCGACTCTTGCTAAGAATGGTCTTAACTTGCGCCTTGAGCTTGGGACTAGCCGCGCTTAAAAAATCAAGTAATATCTCTGCGTTTCGCAATCGTCCCAGAGTTTTAGTTTTACTGGAAACAAATATAAACTGAGGGTTACGATAACGCAAGCTATCGTTATCGTCGGCAATTTCTTCAATTATTATTGCAATTTTACTACTTAAGTGGTGTGAAAATTTATCATCAGGCTCACTAGGATATTGTGCCACACAGCGTTTGAATATTTCATAATCGCAGTTTTGATAAAAGTCCATCAAAATTGACTCAAGCAGGTAGCCATCATAATCACCATCCATGTGCTCAAACTGACCGATTAAAGTGCAATGAAGTTTAAGCAGGAAGCTTGAGTCGTCAGCTTTTTGTTTGATAATCTCGCGCAGACGAAAGCTATTGTCAAGTAACCAACGTAGTAAGTATGATTGGCTCTGGTTTTGTGGTGCTGGCTCCACGACTACTTGCGTTGGGCCATGATCGCGTTGTAGTTGTTGCCCGCAAGGATTTGGTATTAGCATCTCCAGTGTTTCTAGATATAAATCAGTGTAAGTTATACGATCTGCTAATGTCGGTTCCCCTCTAAGTACAGGCGTCATTAACAGTTGCCGTATTGCAGCGCACCACTCTGGCTTGCCGGGTTGGTACAGCGCGTACAGACTTTTGATAATCAGAGGTTGATTTACCTGATCATATCGATTTAGTCTCACTTGTCGTATTGCTAATAATAAGCGTTCAATAGCTTCTGACTCTTCGCTGGCATCGTCTGGTAGTAGCATTTCTAACAGCTTTGTTACTGAATCATCATCAGTTGTGGCACTGATTATTGTTCTGTCCCTGCAAGCTGGATCATCACGTTTGAACAACAGTGTCCGTATTTCGGCGCGCCGCGCTGGGTTAGCTTGCTGGTACAACTGGTGAAGGCTTGCTATAGCAAAGCGAGCAAAAGCTGGCTCGAATTCGTAACGCCGATCACACGTATGTACCCTGACTATTTCCTGGCTATACAATGCTTGTCCCGAGAGTATTTTGCTGAGTAGGGATGAGAGGTGGGAGCGAAATGACTGCCAGGGCTTAAACCAGAATAGATAATCAGTTTCGGCTTGCGGGAACACAAGCTCTGCGAGACAGAACACCAACAGGCCTATGGCGACTAGTATCGATAACGGCGCTATCTGAAGATACAAGGTAGCCAGTAGTGCTACGGCTACAAATTTGGTGAAATAGTAGCAAGGTCGGGCGAATTTTTTTATTAAGTTTGGTTTTCCTATCAAGCTTAATTCGGCTGGGAAAGAGCTAGGCTTTTTATAAGTCGTCACCAAACGGTAGAGTTCAAAGCTCAATAACGCAACTAATAAAATAGGAGCTATATAATTGACACTGATGGCGATTAATAGATTTACAGGTAGTGCTAACAAGATTAGATAAACAAGTACTACAGCGACTGCTAAATTGGCAGCCGCTCTGGTGAATAAAACAATGACTAGTAGCGTTGGTGTATCCCGCCTCGGCTCTCGATCTGGCGATAAATCACTTAATTGTTTACCGACCTGAATAAGATTGAATAAACCGAAGTAAACGCAAAGGCTAATCAAGGCAACTGGTGGGGCTAATAATGAGTAGTATAATGCAAATGGATACAATAGATTTGTACAGGCCCTTGCGAGTCTGAACGCTCCTCGTTTTAAGTTGTTGATACTAAATAAGCTCATGTCTACTGTTACCCCCAAGATCTGCAAAAACAATTTATCAAACCAGTTGTACTGTCTGTACCGCCATTAAATGGGAATAAATTGTACAAAATATTCTAGAATCATGCAAGTGGGTGTTCTATGCTTACTATTAAATTTGTTTATAAGATTTACTTTCTTTGCCGTCTCGTTGCTTAAGCCCTCAACTGCTCCTTACCCATACAAGCACACAATAAATCTTGAGCTGGCTTATTCATCGCTTTATTACGGCTGCCTATGAATAGCTCTATCTACCCATGAGCTGGCTTTGTTAGCAATTTTCGGCTGACCACAGTCACAATAATGAGGAGCAGTAGTGGTAGAGTCGAGTTTGGCAATATGCTAAATGGAGTCTGGCCATAGGTCGCCTCTAACTTAACTTTACCACTGCTGCGCTTGCTTGCTGGTAATTGATATTGGAGTTGACCGTCTGCTTTGATCGCGGCTGAGATGCCGGTATTGGTCACTGCGATTTGTGCTCGGCCGAGTTCAAGCGAGCGCATCTGTGCCATTTGTAAAAACTGTGCTGGCATGATGTCGGGACCAAACCAACTGTTGTCCGACACGGTTAACAAGATATCAGCGCCGTGACTGGTTTGTTTGACATAATTCGCAAACACAATGTCATAACAAATATAGCTTGCTAGTTTGACTCCAGCGAGCTTGATTAACTGTGGTGGTTGCTGTTCGGCGATGAAGCTAGAAAACGGAATATTAAATAAGTCAATCAAGCCACGTAAGTAGCGCTCGAGTGGCAGATACTCACCAAAGATGACCAGGTTGCGTTTGTGATACTGTGCATGAGTTTGGCCTAATACTAGCAAGCCATTGTAATAGTGATCCGGTATTGTAGTTACTAGCGGCAAGCTTAATGCGATGTTGGTTTGGTGCTGCTTAGCGAGTTGATCAATGCCATCAAGATAGTTTTCCACATAACTATCAGGTAGTGGAATGGCGGACTCAGGCCAGACGATTAAGTCGGCTGCAAAATCTTGTTTAGTCATGTCAAGATAAGTCTGCAGTAAGCGCTCGATATCCTCTGGGGTCTGTTTCTGATCTTGATTAATGTTCGCTTGGATCAGACGTACCGTTAGCGTTTGCTTACTGGGTTGAATCCACTTTACTTGGTAAAGTGCTAAGCAAGCTAAGCTAATCAAGCTAAGGCGTAGCACAATTGATCTGCGTTGTTTGCGGTAACATAACCGAGCACACAAACAACTGACCCATATGCTGATAAAGCTAACCCCATAGACGCCAACGATTGGCGCGAACTGTTTCAGTGGGCTAGTGAGTTGGCTATAGCCCCACAATAACCAAGGAAAGCCACCGAATAGATAGCTACGTGTATATTCTGATAACACCCATAGGCTAGTAAAGAGTAGATCGCTGAGATCGTTGCGCTGTCTTTTATTGATGAAACAAAATAGCCAAGCGTGGATGCCGTAGTAACATGCCATTATGACTGCAAATAAAATCACAAAGAAAACAGCCAATAAACCATTGGTATGACCAAAATGATGAATCGCAATATAGACCCAGCTGGTCGCAACTAAAAATAAGCCGCTCGCAAATATCATGCCATAGCCAAACGCGTGTTTTGTCGTGCTGGTTAAGACTAAATAATAAAATATACCACTGCTGATAATTGCAAGCGCAGCGATATTAAACGGTGCAAAGCTAAATGTCGCTAGCGCGCCAGCAGCAAAAGCACCGAGGTATCGAGTTGCCGTGGTGGTGCGAGTCATCAGTTGTTGCATTGCCTTATTATGCTATTGTTCTTGTTGCTCAGCTTGCTGGTTTTGATCGCTGAAAGTGGTTTCAATTAGGCGGATGCGACGCTTATCTGCCGCAATAATTTTGAACTGAATACCATCTAGAGTGGTAGTCTCGCCTCGCTTTGGCAGCCGACCAAAGTCTTGCATCAGTAATCCTGCCAAGGTATCAAACTGTGTATCATCGAGCTTGGTATTGAAGTGTTCATTAAAGTCTTCAATACTGGTGAGTGCTTTCAGCATGTAACGGTTATCAGCGAGCTTTTTCACAAAGTCGTCATCTTCAACATCATGCTCATCTTCAATGTTGCCGACAATACATTCTAAAATATCTTCGATGGTAATGAGGCCTGCAACGCCGCCGTATTCATCAGCTACGATCGCCATATGGTTGTGATTGAGACGAAATTCTTTTAATAGTTTGTCGATACGTTTGCTTTCAGGCACGAAGGTAGATGTGCGCATGATAGTGCTTAGATCAAAATTTTGTTCGGTATTAAAAGTGTATTGCAAGATATCTTTTGCTAATAAAATTCCGATCACTTCATCGCGGTTTTCACCTATTACTGGAAAGCGTGAATGCGCTGACTCGATGATGCGTGGTAGTATCACTTCAAGCGTTTGATTAGACTCTATCACAACCATATGAGAGCGCGGTACCATAATGTCACGGACCTTGAGTTTGCTAACTTGAATTACCCCTTCGATCATACTATAGGCATCTGCATCAATTACCTTTTGCTTTTCGGCATATTTCAGTGAATCAATCAGCTGTTGCTGGTTGCTGGGTTTTGGCTGCAGCTTGTCAGTAATATATTTTTTACAGAACGCTCGAACTCGAGCGAATGGATCATCAATCATTGCTGTCACTTTCATAGGGATTTGCAAAGCCTAGTGTTGTTAGTAAGGTGGTTTCTAAGGATTCCATTTGTTCTGCTTCTGGCTCGATTTCATGATCAAAGCCAACTAAATGAAGGCAACCGTGAACAACCATATGAGCCCAATGGGCTTGTAGGGTTTTCTGCTGTTGTTTTGCTTCAGTAGCAATAACATCAGCGCAGATAACAATGTCGCCGAGATAGTCTTCGTCGACATGTGTTGGTATGTCAGCTTGAAAAGATAACACGTTGGTCGGCTTGTTTTTGTTACGGTAGCGGCTATTCAAGTCAGTTATCTCGTCAATGCTAACGACACGTATCACAATTTCTGCCTGTTTGATTTGGCCTACTAAAGTAGCATTGACCCAACGCTGGAGCGAAAAACGATCGGGAACTTGTTCTGTGCCAGTAGTATTTTGTAGCACGACTTTATAGTTAGAGTCCTGTGACAACCTAGTTGTCCTTGTTAGTTTTTTCTTCGCAGCGATCATAGGCTTGAATAATGCTTTGTACCAATGGGTGGCGTACTACGTCGGTATTTTGAAACTGGGTAAAGCTGATACCTTTAACGTCTTGTAAAATTTCCATCGCATGAATTAACCCCGATTGACTGCCGCTTGGCAAGTCAATTTGGGTGACATCGCCAGTGATGACTGTAGTAGAACCAAAGCCAATGCGAGTTAAAAACATTTTCATTTGCTCGCGGGTGGTGTTTTGTGCTTCATCTAAAATAATGAAGGCATCATTTAAGGTTCGGCCACGCATGTAAGCAAGAGGGGCGATTTCAATGACATTGCGATCAATGAGACGTGAAACATACTCGACTCCAAGCATTTCAAATAGCGCATCGTACAATGGGCGTAAGTACGGATCGATCTTTTGAGTTAAATCACCAGGCAAGAAGCCAAGTCGCTCGCCAGCTTCGACTGCGGGTCGCACTAGGACGATGCGTTGTACTTCTTCTTTTTCAAGTGCATTTACCGCGCAAGCAACTGCGAGATAAGTTTTGCCAGTGCCGGCTGGGCCAATACCAAAGTTAACATCGTAGCTTAGAATCTGTTTTAAGTAACGTTCTTGGTTGCGGCTGCGACCACGAATTGCACTTTGTTTGGTGTGGATTGATATTTCACTGTGTTCGTTTTTTTTTCGAGCACGCTTGTCTAAGGTTGCCTCTTGCAGTTGAACTTGCACTTCAGCTGGTTCTAGAGTCTGCACCTGTTCAGTCAACTTATATAGTTTGATGATAACATTCTCAGCGGTTTTGGTGGCTCGAGATAAGCCGGAGATGCTGAATTGGTTGCCACGTGAATTGATTTCGACCTCGAGCGCAGCTTCTATCTGCTGTAGATGTTGGTCACATTGACCACAAACGAGTGCAAGGCGTTGATTATTTTCGGGTTCTAAAGTGAATGAGCGGGTTATGCGTGGCTTGTCCAAATTATGTTGTTTAACCTCATGTTGGCTACGTTTACTCTTCTCCTTAAGCATAGACGATCAACTCCTTGTAAATGCTGAACTGATTGATGCGCAACTTGAATTGGATGCGAACAATAACGGTTAAAAGTTATT
>CAWUKA010000074.1:0-9712 GCA_963922965.1 uncultured Gammaproteobacteria bacterium
TTATTTCCCCAGATTTTAGGAAACGGATAAAGCTTGGTGAATTTGCCATTTGTACCAATTGTTGTGACAATATAGACTCAAATAATTGTGTCGTTGATCTAATTTCTTGATAAACAAGACGATGATGTTGGCGAGCAAGATCGGTACGCGTCATCATCCATATAATCAAGATAATAAGCAATATAATACCCAATGAAAGTGTAATAATCCGATTTAAGTAATGGGTCACTGCTCTCAGGTTATGGAATTTCATCATTATGCTGTGCTTGTTTAAACTTGATATAACGCCAGTGTGATTTAATCGTAGGATAGTCTTCAGCCGGTATTGTTGGTACCCAGTGCCAATGAGTTGGATTAAGTAGGTAGTGTGTATAAATGGCTTGGAAAATTGGATTCTCTATTGTATTTTTCGGCAAGTAAGGTGAAAAATAATAAGTTGAACGCTGTAATTGATTAAGGAATTGTTGACTTGCCAATGCTTTGGCAACACAGGTAGTCGTTTTGTTTTGATTGAGTGCCGCAATTAAGTCAGCAGATAAATATGATAATGTTGGATGAACAAAGAATTTGAACTTAGGATTTTCTGAATTGATAATATCAATCGCCTCACCAGACCAGAGATATGCCCATGAAAAGTCTCGCTGTTTAATAATTTGATGAGGTCGATTAGCTATGAAAAGATACTTATTTTTGAATAGTGCTTTGAGTTTTTTCCAAGTAAAGTAATGTGGCTTGGTAATATCTCCTGGATCAAATAGGTTATTATCAATGATGTGATTAAGAAATATATAGGATTCAACCAAGTCATCGAGGATAACAATTAGGTGTTGCGTTGCTTTATCAAAGATAGCTTTTAAACTATCGGTTGAATTGATATCGACCATAGCAGGATTATACAAGAAGCCGGTCATTGATAATGTGAAAAAAGCAATATTAGGTGGAAAATGACTCTCTCGGTAATGCCGTTGTAGTGGTTTTGGATAATGTCTGGTGAGACGGTGAAGTTCACTTGAGTATAAAGTCACATTTTCCTTGACGGTTGTAAATATCGTATCAGAAAAAATAGCAATATCGTAATGTGAATTATGTTGTACCAGTCGATCAACAAATTCGTCATTTGCGGTATAATCATCATGCGATAGATGAGCATGGCACAGTGACTCAATGCGTTTAATTTCCACTGAATGATTATCTATATAGCCCCACCAAGTTAAAATATTAACTGGGTGTGAAGGCATTTTGACAGCTTCTGCGGAATTAGCGAGTAATGATAAAAACACTACAAAAAAATAACATTGAGTGGCTAATTTATAAGTCATAAGACATCCAACAATAGATGGCCCTGAGTAAGGATAAATGTAAATCATCAATCGATAATGGGCGTATCCATGTCTTCTAGCATTCTGACCGGACGATAGAAGATGACACTGATATTGAAGTGTCTTCAATAAGTACGAATATCACTTGCGATTGAATTAAGCTAAATCAACCTCACTAATTGAATTCTAAATAATCGACACTATGCGCTCATATGCCGAAGACAATTTTTTGTGCCTTTATCACTGAATAATAATGCTGAGTAGCTAAAGTTGTAAAATACTGGGTCTCATGTAAATGGGGCAGCCAGGCATTGGGAGCGAGCCGATTCTCATCCTCAGTAAAAAGGAATAAAAGTGCCTCTCGCTGTCTTAATTGATCAATAACCTTCTGATTTGCTTCGGCAAGTATGGCTGTTTCAATCCAACCTGCGTAATCATCTTCATCGGCAATGATGAACCAATATTGTTGACCCCTACTATCAATTAACACTCGACTACCTTTTTTTGATATTAAGTATTGCTCACTAATTTGGTATTGATCGATTAAGTCAGTAAGCAACCTTGTATAGGCTAGATCAGAAAAAATACCTTCTTCAGTAAAAAATAGGTGTCCAGCCTGATGACTGAGTAGCTCAAAATAGCGCACTTGCAAGTTAATAACTTGATGATAAACGGCATCTGTACAAGCTGAGATGGTTTTTTCGGTATATTGATCAATAAGACGATCATTCAATAGTCTAATCGCTTTCTGTGCATCCATCTGTCCAGTGAGCATTAATTTCTGGATTCGGCGATCCAAGATAGACGAGGCAAACTGATCACCAGCTAAAGCCGGCATATGATAATCAATGATGACGGTCGAGATTTCATTGGTTTGAGCAGCTGCACTTGCCTCTAAAAGTAGATCAGGGAGATCGATTGAAAGCTGATGTAAAGTATTGACACGCGGTGAATCCTGTTCAACTGCATTCAAGCAAGACTCAAACCAATTAGAATTTGGATTAAGAGTTAAATATTCGAGTGCCTGTAAGGGTGAGCTAAAAGGTAGACACCGCAAACCTTTTTCTGTCAGCTCGTGTGTGAGTGTCTCAAGAAAGCCTGGATCGTCATCTACAATCAGTGTTGTAGTAGGGTAAGAAAAAAGTGTTTTTGCAAGATTAGGCATATTGGACCTCATCTGGTGAGTTGCTACCAATATTCCTACTATGGGTGGCAATGATAGCAAAACAGCTCATGGGTGGATTTAATAGAAACGCTGGCTGATAAGCTTGATTAGTAGCGAGTAAAATATATTCATTTAGATTGGTGTTGTAGATGAGCTTTCTAACAATGAATTCACCTGAGCGAAGGTGGGCGATGACCATTTCACCGTGTGCTTCAGCAAGTGAATTGGGTGATGTTGCTGAAGGTATACCAGCGACGCAATCACCGAGGTTAAGTTGTGGTGACATGCTTTTATCATTGACGAGGTGCGTAAGAAAGTCAGGCGCCTGTGCCAAGAGAGCATTATACTGTTTAAGTGCCCAAGTTGTTGCATTTCCTACTGCAATTCCAGCAGAGGAAGTCTGTAGCCGTTGCTTTGGTGGGTCACCGTCACCCGCTAAAAGCCAGGCGATTGAACAATCGACACGGTAATCCTGCAACCGTTCGACCACCTTTGCTGCTCCGCGTGCAGTAAGACCGCCATGCTTAGCAAGCTCCCAGCCACACAACGTATTAAAGTTAATTAACCCTGAGGCAGCCATTTCTTTCAACGTTAGACCGGCGGTCAAACGTGCCTGTTTGAGCCGCTGTGCTCTTTGCTTTGCTACTTTTGTTTTATCCATCGCACATTCACCTACTTTAACTAACAATACCATGATAAAATCAACTTTACTAGTTATAGCTTAGTTAAGTTAGCTGAAATACTCACTACTGTTCACTGTTAAGTAGTGATATAGGCTTATTAATTAGTTAATATCAGCATCAACAGGATAATAACACTGCAGTTTACAAAGCAGCTAGATACAATTACGAACACTGGAGACTGTGTTAGTAAAATCGTGCCGAATAAAAGGTCAGGCAGTACTGCACATCATTTTTTGGAATAGGGAGGTAAACATCATACAGCTATCGAATATAGTTTCAGAAGTATAAGTAATGTGTGACAATTAATAGCCAGTTACTTAAATCTTAAAAATCGTACACGACTATTTATTTATGGAAGGATGAGACTCCGAATTTTACAAGTATTACGTAATGACTTTATAGCAAAACTCATTCTTCAACATTTATTGATCCTCATTTAACTCTAGAAAATCACTAAGCATAGTAAGATCTTAATCCTGCAGCAAATTTTACGACTGCTTTTCACGAATTAATATGAAAATATTTTCATTTCAGCAAGACTACCTTACCGTATTACACAATTCATTAAAAAGATAAACACTCCAGCAATTATAAATTTTCTTATCGTCGCCAGGCATGAATGTATAGAGCGAATCAACATATTCCGCACATTAGTCAGCTCTCGATTCATGTATAACATCATATCTACCGGTAAGCATCCGCTATAATTACCTAATTACAAATTAGAGTTTTCTGTTAAATGACTGCTAGTAAGAGATTACTCAATGAAAAAGAAACGTTTTAGCGAAGTGCAGATCGTCAAGATCTTAACAGCAGGTGAAGTAGGCGTTCCAGTGCCTGATTTGAGCCGTCAATATGGCTTTGATAAAAGCACCTATTATGTTTGGAAGAACAAACATGGCGCAATGACACTGCAAGCGCTTAAGAAGCTGAAGGAGCTTGAACAGGAAAACCAGCGTCTTAAGCGAAGGTACGCCACACTGAGCATGAATCACACTGTTGTCAAGAAAGTGGTGAAAAAAAGTTAAACATTGATCCGATCGAACAATCTTAGCTGAGGAGAAAATTCAAATCAAAGGAGTTAGTGTTAGCCAGGCTTATCGTGTGATAGGTCTAGATTGAAAAAGCGATCACTATGAATCAAAGCTAAAGAAAAATGATGAAAGAATAAAAAGTTTATTGCAGGAAAAAACGCGTCAGTACCGAGGCTAAAGGTTTAAAAAAATATTCGAGTTACTGCATCGAGAAGAGTATATGTTTAATCACAAGCGTGTTCATCACATACACCACTGGGATTGAATTTGAAAAGGACACTCAAAAAGCGCTTAGTGCCTCGTACAAAACAAATACTATATCAATCTACAGAGTTAAATGAAAACAAGTCATTGAATGACAATATGAGTAATGTATTTATCCAAGGAAGACGATCGAGCACAGAGAGTCTTCAATTAACTGTGTCACCAGTTTCTAATAACCCAAGGTTTACTCTACCTTCAAAGTAAATGTCAAGCTGCGAAATAGTGTCTGCCCATTCGCGTACAGGCATATACCATTTCTTTTTTATCTACCCTATCGCAGAATAAAGTAATTTAAATAATCCATTTTTAGAGGTCAATGCGCCCTTAGATTTACTGTATTTACCCACCTGGCGGTGAAAACCCTCAATAGGATTGGTCCTATAAATGAGGCGTCTAACAGGCTTCGTATACTTAAAATAAGCTAATCAACAATCCCATTTTGATTACTATGATTTGAACACAATAGGATATTGATAATCCCATTTCTCATTTAAAAACAATAAATGCTGCTCTGCCAGGTCTTTGGTATCAGCAGCGTAAGCCGTTTTAAGGTCTTTTAAAAATTTCTTTTGGTCTTTGCTCGCCACATAACGCATAGACCGGCGTATCTGATGCACAACACATAACTGCACTTCAGTTTTAGGAACTGCACTTTGTATCGCCTCAGGAAAGCTTATGAGTCCATCCATATAGGGAACGAGAATATCGTCAATGCCTCTATTTTTTTAATCATTCAGAACGCTCAACCAGAAATTAGAACCTTCTGATTCAGCACTATAAGAGCCGCAAATTTCCTTCCTAGCTTGCTGATTGGTACCCAGAGTATTGTAAATCGCCTTTTGAATAACCTTGCCTTCGTCACATGTTTTAAAAAAACAGAGCATCTAGAAACATAGTCGGATAAATTAACTCAAGAGGCCGATTACACCAGTCTATAATAATAGGAATAAGCTTATCTGTGACGCTACTTATCTTAGCAGCAGAGATGTGAAGGTCATACCTCTCAGAAAGGTGTTGATGAATATCATCATCGCTTATACCAATGCTAAACAAACCTAAGATTTTATCATGGGGCACTTGCTTCAATACCGTTTGACGTTTCTTAACGATATCAGGGTCAAAGCTGCCACCACGATCACGTGGCGTTTTAAGCTCAAAACTGCCTGTACTATGCTTGACGGTTTTAGTGGATTTACCGTTGCGACGATTTTTATTACCGCGGGGTTGGTCAAGGTGATCTTCCATTTCGCCTTCAAGGATTGCTGCTAGCGCACTTTTTAAGAGTGGCGCTAGCAGCCTATCTTTACCTAATAACGACTTTCCTGCACGTATTTCAGCTACGATTTGTTCTTGTCACTGTTTTAGATCCAACCAGCAACGTCTAAAATTGATTTTTTATTTTTTGTCATTGTCAATTCTCCTTAACCATGAGATCCTGCTGCAGTGCAGTGTGAAATCATAATTGAGTTTAAATTGAAACAGTTCCTAGAACATTCCCCGCCAAATATAATCGCTGACAATCAATGCTTGCAGCAGAACCTGGCTTAACCTAAAAAATCTGTAGGGTATAAGTCGCTAACTGTCAGATCAACTTTTGACTTCTACAATGTATAAGACAATATATTTCAAGCTTCCACCTTTCCCGCAGCTAAAGCTACGCTGCTTTATCTTTAGTCACGTGACTATCATATGCGCTTGTCGACACCACTGAATTGTATTTCTGCGAAAATTATTCGCTTCATGACTATCGGAAGAAATCATTCCCTGCACAGCATCCTCTGTCGGATCTGGCGCCATAGTACAACCCGGTGCAGAGATACGAATCTGTTGTATCGAAACCTCATTATCTATTGATTCTAATTCTTGAGACCTCATTTGCTCCCTCAATCTCTGCAATTGCTCCCTCAATCTCTGCAATGTTTTCCTTGACAATATACCCCCCAACACAGCACCTACGCCCATTCCAACCCACAGCCTGTGAGATTACCAACTACCGGAACTGCGGTGCCAACAAAAGCTCCTACAGCTCCACCCCTAATTGCACCCGAAATAACTCTTCTTTCAATCGTCATCGTTGCTCTCCCATGCAGTTATATTCCCTAAAGAAAAAAATAAAAATTTCAAAAATTACTCATAATCGTTAAACAACCATTAAATAAAGATGAACTTTACCTAATATTTTTAACTGCGTTAATTCTGGCACCGAATAAGGAGTATTTGTAGCGGTATTTTTACGGTAAGTATTTTTTCAGGTTAAGTACTTTTTACGGTGAATCTCCTTATCACATATTTGGTAGACTCGATCATAAGATCTGATAGCAATAACCTCATGAGCTATGTTGTAACCAATTAGATTAAAAGTTAGCTAATAAAAATTAGGAACTCTGTGAACTAGCCTAGCTGGGAAAGAATTTATAATCTGCGAAGCGAGCTTAAAGAGATGCATTCTTAATGCAAAGCAACAGGATGAAATCATCTAAGCTGGCACCAATTAGCAAGTTAATTTAGGTAAAATTATGAAAGAAAATTAAGTGATGAAAAAGTGATTCGCGCACTTATAGCAGAGGAAAGCTATATGAGAAAAGATAGCATATCCTTTGTCAAGCTTTGGCAAAGTATATTTTTATTAAATCGAACTAAGAAAATTTTTTAATCGTGCTGATGTGTAAGTGCTCAGAGTTAGAGGTTGGTGGCCTTATTATGTTTTTTAAGCCACCGCAAATTATCGAATCATTAGTAAGTCAACAAATGTAAGTGCCTCCTAGATAATGGATCCATCAAGTATCTAAAAAAACTAAGCGGGTTGCATCATGATAGAATTATCAGTGACTGGAGGTAGGCGCTCTATTTCCAAGGCTGAAACAGTCGGAATAGTTGAAGCAAGTTATTCTAATGGTTTTAGTATTACTGAAACTGCCAGAATCAATAAAGTACGACTCAATACTTCAATTCGTTGGAGACAACAATATTATTTCTGAACTGTAAGCTTCGTGATAGTTGTGTGAACTTTTACACGCTGTGTGCATTAATCAGATCTCGATTCACATATAACTTCATGACTACTCTTATTATTAGCATCTAGCTAACGACATATAATTAAAATTACTTTTAATTATTCAGACTACAAGCTTGAAGTGACAACCAAATTAAATTCAGAGTCATTGTCTAGAATCGAATTCTAACTTATACCATTTAGTTTGCTATCAAGCCTCAAACAGCGAAGAGAAGGCTCACATATTTATTGAACACGGTTGAGTCAGCTACAACTTATACTGTATGCCATAAACCAGTAGCACTCATTTACTTCACGAATAACTCTGTTGTTGAAGTAATCAACAAATATCTGTTAATTAGTTAAAATTGGTTTTAATCAACAAATTTAGTTAAATTTATTGATAAATTAGTTAATTTAAGCTAACTTGATTGTTAAGTTACTAGCTCCGGCACAACTAATATTTTTTCTTTCATTTTACTCTATGAGCTTAAGATGACCATTTTCAAAATTAAAACTCGGCAAAATCCTTACGTGATTTTAGATAAAACTTTCCTAACCCAAAAGAATTTATCGTGGAAAGCAAAAGGTTTGTTAGCATACCTTCTTTCACTACCAAGCGATTGGGAAATTCACGTTAATGAGTTGGTCAAACACGCAAAAGATGGGCGCGATGCAGTATACACCGCTATTCGGGAGTTAAAGCAGGCAGGCTACATCATCCAAACTACTAAGCGTTCAAATACTGGCCGATTTAGTAAACATGACTATGGAGTCTTTGAACTACCTCAGTTACGCGATTGTTATACTAGCAATAATAATGTTACTCAGCCGAGCTTTCCAAAGAATAGCAAAATCAATTCCGGCGATGTGAATTCAATTTACCCATTTTCACAGATTAAACAAACAGAGCGAGCAACTGGTCAAACCACAGTAGAAGTCACAAACAATGCTAAACAGCTTCTGCCTGACATTAAAAAGCAATATAAGCCGCCCACTACCACACCTGTTTTTAATCAATTTAAACAACAAATAGAAGATACCATTATTAACGATGGGCAGCTAACGCCTATGCAGATCCAGCACGTGCGTCGACTGGCGATGCAGGTAAACCATCAGTTTCAAGGTAAATCGACTGAAGTGTTAATCGATGAGATTACACATACATTATTAAATAAGAAAAGTTTTAGTGCGGCGGGATGTAATTTTGCCCGTAAGCTTAATACGATCGCTAAAGTTATTCGGGAGAATCGTTGGTATTCACCAATTTGCCAAACACTGAAACAGGTCAGGGCACCAGTAGAGCCACGTGATGCTTTACTTGATGAATTACATCAATTACATGGGCATGCTACGCATTGGAAACGCTTGATGACTTACTGCAAAGTGCAAGATCGCACTAACGCATTTCGTCAATTTCAGCATGAACTCAAGCTAGTACAAGCACGGATTAAAACGTTAGCACTACAGCGCAAAGGAGATTAAACCATAAATTATCGGCTTGACTATGTACGATGTCCCCAAGTATTAACGTCAAATATAAAATTATACTGAATTTGTTTTCTATCCTTTAATAAGCATGAGTATTTATAACATTTTTTACTTAGTTGATAGTTAACTAACCTAACTTAAAATACCTAAAAACTTTCAACCGAATTAGATCAATACCAGTGCCGAGCAAATGGTTCGAAATCTGGTCACACATGGTAATGAGCAAACCCAACAGCAACGAGAAGACCTAATCTAAGGTAAATCAATTAACCAAAGCGTTAATGAATATACCACCTCCAACAGCTGAGCTCTGTGTTAGGTTAATATCTGGTAGAAAATCGTCATCTGCATCTAACTGTCGTTTAGTTTTCTTGGAAGGGGGCTCATGATGCTCAAAAATCTCTTCGTCATCTTCAGCGCTTGCTTAAGGTGGAAAACTTCCAGCCGGCTCTGCGGGTGGACCAAAAGCTGCCGCCAGTTAAGATAAACCAAATGGTTTCGGAAAGTCTTCGGGAGGATCAGTTGCCTCAGAAGCTGAGGCGCGGGCTACCGAGCTCTCGAGCTCAACGATGGCAGTTCGGACTGTTGCTAACTGTTGAGAGTTAAGAGTTAAGGCCAACTTCTCTAGCTATTTTAATAAGTTCTTTTGGTATCATCATAATTCCTGCTCGATAGTATTTAGCATCAAAAGCGGAGTCGACCCTTGATTCATCAGCAGGGTGACCTGAGCGTGTTGCAGGTACTGGTGACGCAGGTGATCAGCG
>CAWUKA010000075.1:0-9622 GCA_963922965.1 uncultured Gammaproteobacteria bacterium
CGTCTATCAAGAGAGACTTGTCAACGAACAGGTAACGCTGATTTTTTTTGGAGCGGTACTCAATCAACTCTCTGAAATTGGAAACACCAATCGGTAGTTGCATGTGGCTTATCTCCACTCAAGGTCGTCTATTATGGGATGATAGCACTGATGGAGAGAGAACCCTAGCCCAGGCTGGCGCTTGTGTAATAAATACTGCGAGTTAAGTAGCGGTTGCGGACCAGTTCGAGTCAGTGCGGGTGTTACAGGGCCGCTACGCGACTGCGTCGCTTGCCATGCGCCAAGTACTGAGATGAAGGGCGATAGAATAAGAGACTATCTTGCTTCAGTTGGCTCGTTATGCTGAGCGTTTAGTTCACAACTGCCGACGTGGAGCGTTACGCTTGGGTATGGCCTGAGTTGCCGTTTTGAATGCGATTGACTTGGCCGTTTTTGCCATAAACTTCATTACCATTGTGTTGCTGTCCAGTAATGATAGCGAGCAATTGCTGAGTGTATTGGTGGCCGGCTGCGATCACTGCACCGTTGATTGCATTTTGTTCTTGACAGGCTTGTAACTCGATTTCCAATTGCTGCCAAAGATGAGTGAGTTCGAGACGGCTATCGGGCGAACAGAGGCTGATCATCCTGCGGATGCCATCGTTATTAAATTCGATATTAGCTTGCTTGAAGAGAATATTACGTTCATCGTTATTTTGATTCATCTCATTGATCATCGCCTGCTTAGCGGCGATGGTTGCGTCGAGTCGATCAGGATCATTCGCTTGTAGCACCTCGTATTCTTCATTTAGCACACTCAAGAATGCGGCAGTTGTGTCGAGATCCTGCTGGAGCAGCTGGTGTAGCTGCAGCGTTAAGTCTTGCTTATTCATCGTACTATCCTCTTTAACTAACTTTGTTTATCAAACTCAATTAGCTTGTCAGCGATAGTATTGCTATTTATTTCGTAATCACCAGAGGCGATTTGTTCTTGTAGCGCGCTGACCAGCTCAGTGCGTACTGGCGTCTCAGCGGCGAGTGACTCTGCTGTTTCCTGCAACTTTAGGCTTGCTGGGGTCAGTTCCACAGAATCATCTTCAGGTGGTTTGGTCGGTGTTGAGGTCGCAGTTGCGTCAGCTTGAGATTGACCAGTTTTGGCCTGGTTATCTGGCTTTTTGAGAGTCTGCAAATTTCCGAGTACTTTAGGGTCAACTTTCATTGATCTTCTCCCTGGGTTACACCAAGTTAGGGGACTATCACTGCCTTTATCGGCATCACTATGAAAAACTTTAGCTTAAGTTTGCTAAGTTTACATCGTAACCGCGACATTGCCAGGGCTAGTGATCATCCCTTCTACCACACGCTTAGAGCTAAGATTACGCACTTGTATTACATCACCTTCGCCACCAGGGGCGAGAGCAATTCCTTTCATTTGGACTTGAATACCGCCTGCCTTAGCGGTGATTAAGATGCTATCACCACGTTTCACCACCTTTTCTGTGGTCAAGCTATTGCTGGTATACACCCCATTCGTTGCTAACGGCATTTTGCTGACTTTGCCAATAATTTCATCAGGATTGACGAAAAAACCGCGCTTGAGCTGGCTCAAATCTCGCTTCATAAACTTGATGTCAGCTGACGTAATTTTGTCACCGCGAGGGATAGGACGCGTCGTGACGATGACGTTTCTAAAAACTTGAGTTGTAACAGGTACATAGATAGACCATGGGCTATCGCCTTGGCATTTTACGCCAACCGTGGAATGGAGCTTGTTAGGCTCTGAGCCGATCGGAAAATGCAGTTTTAAGCCTGTTTTACATTTTGGTAGCCGTAGACGCGGATCAATTTGACTCACCACAATATTGACCTCATCACCAGGTGAGCGGTTTAGGCTGCTATCAACGAAGTTGGATACCGCTTGAGTAATTTCACTAATTGATTGTTTTTCTTGGTTTTTTGAGCTAGCGAGAGCAGTAGTTGCATACACTGCTGTGGTCATCAGCAAGCTTGCTTGGAATAGATTATTCAATGTTTTAGCCATGTTCTAACCTTTTGTTTAACGCTCGGCTGCTTGACTATTGTGGTGCAAGTTGTGTGCCGATTATCCAATTATTGTTCATTTTGACTGGGCAATTGATTCGGTCCGTGAATGGTCCGATCATTAAACCAACAGTTTGTTGTCTGTTTACGCCGATATGACCTTAAGGTACACTGATGTAAGATCAACCTTGCAAAAAGTAGGACATCTTTGCGTGCACTTAAAATACATCAAATTGGTCGGCTTTAAATCATTTGTCGACGCTACTACGGTACCATTTCCAAGTCATCGTGTTGCTATTGTCGGGCCTAACGGCTGCGGTAAGTCGAATATCATCGATGCTGTACGCTGGGTCATGGGCGAGAGTTCAGCCAAGTATTTACGTGGCGAATCGATAGCTGATGTTATCTTTAATGGTTCTGCAAACCGGCAGCCATTAGCACAAGCATCAGTTGAGTTAGTGTTTGACAATAGCGACTCCGGCTTTGGTGGTGAATATGCCAAATACAACGAGATATCGGTTCGCCGTTCAGTAAATCGAGAGGGCCAATCGCAATACTATTTAAACGGTTCGCGCTGTCGGCGCCGTGATATCACGGGCATATTCCTCGGGACCGGTATTGGCACGCGCAGTTATGCCATCATTGAGCAAGGTACTATCTCACGCATCATCGAAGCAAAACCGGATGAGATGCGAGTTTACATTGAAGAAGCAGCGGGTATTTCGAAATACAAAGAGCGCCGTCGTGAAACTGAAAACCGGATTCGGCATACCCAAGAAAACCTTGAGCGCCTAGCGGATTTGCGTGAAGAGGTTGGTAAACAACTGGATCACTTGCAACGCCAAGCTGAAGCCGCTGAACGCTACAAAGCCTGCAAAGCTGAACAACGTCTGTTACAAGGTCAACAAATTGCATTGCAACAGCAAGAGCTCGCGCGCAGTAACCAAGCAACCAAAGCCGAGCTTGAGGCAATTGAAAATCGCATGCAAGAAAAAATTGCCGAACAACGTAAACTCGATGCTGCTATCGAACAATGGCGCGAACAGCAGACTGAGCTGACTGACGAATTTTATAATGTGCAAGAGCGCTACTATGCCATCGGTAGTGAGATTTCTCGTTACGAGCAAGAGATTTTCCACGCGCAGGAAAAGCGTCAGCAGTATAGTGATGAGCTCACTCAATCAGACCAGCAATGGCAAGCATTACAGGCTGATCGAGCCAGTGATCAGCAGCGTGTGGAGCAACATCAAGCTACTATTGAGAATTTGACCCCGACCCTGGCAACCCAGCAAACCGCCGCAACAGCAGCAACGCAAGCGTTAGTAAAGGCGGAGACGGCCTTACAAGCTTGGCAAGCTGATTGGGATGGTTTTAATCAGTCAGTGGCTGAGATGTCACAGCGCTGTCAGGTCAATCAAACCCGCACTAGTTATCTGCAGGATAGCTTGATGCAGGCGAATCAGCGTAAGTCAGAACTCGAAGCAGAGCTTGCAACGATTGATATCAATGCAGTGCAGCAGCAGCTCACTGAGCAACTAGCGCAACAAGAAAAGCAGATCATTGTTAAAGCTACAGCCGAACAGCAGTTGCAGCAGCAGCAACAGCATTTGCAACAATTGCGTGATAGTGTTTCCGCAATCACTGCTTCGCTGAATCAAACCCGTAGTGAGCTACAAACTAAACAAGGTCAGTTTGCTTCACTGGAAGCCCTGCAAAAAGCAGCGCTCGGTAAAGAAGATGATCAGGTCAACCAATGGTTACAGCAGCGAGGTTTAGCGGCCAACCAACGCCTAGTTGAAGGTTTACAGGTTGAAGCTGGCTGGGAGCGTGCAGCTGAAACCGTACTGGCAAGCTATCTTGAAGCAGTTTGCGTTGCTGATTTGACAGCTTTGGCTGACGAATCGTTAGCGAACTTGCAAGCAAAGCAGCTTATCTTATATGCGACTGATACTACGCTGCGGCGCCCAACTGCACGCTTAACGACGCCGCTGCTTGATAAGGTGCATGGACCAGGCGCGATCCACGCTTTATTGGCTGGTATTTACGTTGCTGATAGTTTGGCAGAAGCGCTTGCCAGTAAAGATAAACTCGCTGATCACGAGTCTATCGTCACCAAAGAAGGGGTTTGGCTTAACAAGCAGTGGTTACGTGTCACGGCAAAGCAGGCCGAGCAAACTGGCGTTATTCAGCGTGAACGGCAACTCAAGCGATTGCGCCAAGCCATCACCGAACTAACAGCGCATGAGCAACAATTGCAGCAGACGTTAGAACAGACCCATCAAACGGTGGTCAGTACTGAAGAGGCTATTAGCCAAGGTCAGGCTGAATTGCAACAACTTAACCAAGCCTGTGCGGAACTCAAAGCAGTACTGCAAGTTGCCGAAGCACGTTTACAAGCATTACGCACGCAGCAAGCTAAATGTCAGGCTGAGCTTGAATCGCTGAGTCAGCGTATCCTTAATGACGAGCAAGCATTGACTGATTTGCAAGTAAATTTACAGCAAGATGAAGCAGCACTGGCTGATTTTCAAGGGAGTAAACAAGTCTTGCTGAGTCGACGTGAGCGTTGCAAGTCACAGTATGATGTTACCCGTACCCAGGCTGATACAAAAAAAGAGCTAGTGCATGCAACTCAGCTTCAGCTCGAATCAGCGAAAACCCAGCTTGGAGCAGTTGGCGGTAACCTGACCCGCTTGGCTAAGCAGATCGATAATTTGCGCGAACGTCGTGCTTATTTGCAAGACATATTAAAAGAATGTGAAACACCAACCGAATCGCTACGCGAACAACTCGATGCGGCACTCGAGAATCGCATTGAGAGTGAACATGAGCTAAAAACAGCGCGTCAGAAGCTCGAGCAAGTCGAACATCAATTACGCGACAACGAAACTAAGCGTGCCGACATTGATACTCTCATCAGCACCATTCGTGCTGAGTTAGAGCAGCAGCGCTTAGCTTACCAAGCGGCTGCGGTGCGTAGTGAAACTTACGTTGAGCAACTGATTGCTGCTGGTTTTGAGTTAGAAACAGTTTTGAAAGAAATGCCAGCGGAAGCAAATCTTGCTGATTGGCAACAAAAACTGTTACAGCTCGAACCCCGGATTCAGCGCCTCGGGCCAATTAACTTAGCTGCTATCGATGAACATAAAGTTTTGTCCGAACGTAAAGCTTATCTCGATTCGCAAAATGATGATCTGACTGAGGCACTGACAACTTTAACCACAGCTATTAATAAAATTAACAAAACTACCAAACATCGTTTTCAAGAAACTTTTGACGCGATTAATCAGAATCTAACGCAATTGTTTCCCCGCGTTTTCGGTGGCGGTGCCGCAAGTTTGCAATTAACTGGTGATGATTTGCTTGAAGCGGGTGTTGAAATCATTGCCCGCCCATCCGGGAAGAAAAATGCGACTATCCACTTACTTTCAGGTGGTGAAAAAGCTTTAACCGCAGTTTCATTAATTTTTTCTATTTTCCAGCTCAACCCAGCGCCATTTTGTATGCTCGATGAGGTTGATGCACCACTGGATGATGCTAACGTCATGCGTTACTGTGAACTACTGCGCGAAATGTCAAAAGAAATCCAATTCATTTTTATCAGCCATAACAAGCTTACCATTGAGATGGGTGATCACTTGGCCGGCGTAACCATGCATGAACCGGGTGTATCAAGAATGGTTGCCGTTGATGTGCAAGAGGCGTTACAAATGGCGGAGGCATAACCTTGGAAGCTAGCTTGCGCTTGATCTTGATTGTCCTCGGCGTGCTAGTGATCGTCGGTGCGATGTTTGATGCATGGCGACGCAAAAGTAAAGCCAATAAGCGACGCAACAATCACAGTCGAATCCGTTCATCAAGTCGCATGCATGGTATCGGTCTGCGTCGTAGTACTCGGATGCACGGTATTCGTAAGCGAGCACGTCAACAACGCGGTGTCAGCAATCGTCGCCAATCACAGATTCAGCCGCATGCGCGCCATTTTGGCCGTGACATTCCCGATCCAATTGATGAAGCAGTAGCTGATGACGAATCGATACAAGAAAACCATGACATAGAACTAATAGTTGCTCAACCGATGGCTTATCCGAAGTCGACTATCGACCAGTCTTTGGCTGAGGTGACAGTTGAGGATATAGAAGCATGCCAGCTTGAAATGCCGATCGAGTCAATTTCGTCAAACTTATGCGAGCGGATTGATACTGATTCGATGCCAAGCATCGAGTCCGAACAGCTTACCTCTGACAACACTGATATACCGCCGGTATTTGTTATTTACGTGGTGGCCAAGTCTGGTGGTCACTTGCCGGGTTTGGCATTGCTAGAAAATTTACTCGTGCTTGGTATGCGTTTTGGTGAAATGCAAATTTTTCATCGGCATGAGCAACACAGTGGTCATGGCCCAGTACTCTTTAGTCTGGCTTCAGCAACCGAACCTGGAATTTTTCAATTAGATCAAATGACGACCAAGCAGTATCAAGGTTTGAGTTTGTTCATGCAGCTTGATGATCAGCAAATGCCAGAGTATGTCTATGATTTAATGGTGAAGACAGCGCAAGATTTAGCAGCAGCGATCGATGCGCTGCTATGTGATGCTGATCAGCAACCACTAACTGAAGCGCGAATCGCCGACAACAAAGCTTTAATTCGCCGTCACGTCGACCAGGCTGAGTTGGTTCACACCGAAATCGTTTAACCATGGTCGCAAGAAACATCACTGCAGAAGTTAACCGATTGCGCCAGCAACTTGCAGAGCATAATTATCAGTACTATGTGTTAGATGATCCGAAAATCCCCGATGCTGAGTATGATCGACTGGTTCAGCGTCTGCTTGAGTTAGAAACAGCACATCCTGAACTTGTTACAAACCACTCACCAACTCAACGTGTCGGTGCTGGCGCATTAACCGAATTTGCTCAGATCACCCATCGCTTGCCGATGCTATCGCTAGATAATGCGTTT
The DNA here is from genome assembly GCA_963922965.1 of uncultured Gammaproteobacteria bacterium. Lineage (GTDB taxonomy): Bacteria > Pseudomonadota > Gammaproteobacteria > CAWUKA01 > CAWUKA01 > CAWUKA01. Next base: position 6,982 of record CAWUKA010000075.1, read on the forward strand.
TCGGCAGACGGAATTGCAGCATTTGCTAAACGGATCAATGATAAATTAATTAAAACTGATGCTATCGAATTTGTTTGTGAGCCGAAGCTTGATGGTCTGGCTGTGAGTTTGGTCTATCAGAATGGTGAATTACTACAAGCAGCGACGCGAGGTGATGGTAAAGTTGGTGAAGATATCACGTTGAATGTCAAGACGATTGCATCGGTGCCGCTGCGTTTGCGTGGGTCTAATTATCCAGCATTGTTAGAAGTACGTGGTGAAGTGTTTATGACAAAGACTGGTTTTGCCAACTTAAACCAGCGTGCAACAGAGAATGAGGAGAAAGTGTTTGCGAATCCGCGTAATGCGGCAGCCGGCAGCTTACGTCAGCTCGATTCGAATATTACTGCGACACGACCACTTGAAATATATTTTTATGCTGTTGGTTTTGTTGATGGTGGTACCGTTGCGAGTAGCCATTGGGATGTGCTGCAGCAAATGGCTAGCTGGGGTTTGCGTGTTAACCCAGAAACTGCCAGAGCAACCGGGGTTGCTGATTGCCTCAAGTACTATGACGATTTATTAGCGCGGCGCGATGAGCTTGACTATGAAATAGATGGTATCGTCTATAAAGTCAACCAATTTGTCGAACAACAACAATTGGGTTTTGTGTCGCGTGCCCCGCGTTGGGCGATTGCGCATAAGTTTCCAGCCCAAGAAGAGATAACTCAGATCGAAGCAGTTGAGTTTCAAGTTGGTCGGACCGGTGCCTTAACACCGGTTGCACGCTTGCAACCAGTGCAAGTAGGGGGCGTCACGGTGAGTAATGCGACCTTACATAACATGGATGAAGTTGCTCGCAAAGATATTCGTCTTGGTGATACCGTCATTGTACGTCGTGCTGGGGATGTGATTCCGGAAATAGTTAAGCCGATTCTTGAGCGCCGCAAGCGTGGCGCGAAGCAGGTTCAATTACCAAAGCAGTGTCCCGAATGTGGGTCAGAAGTGATTCGACTGGAAGGCGAAGCGGTGGCACGCTGTAGTGGTGGATTGTTTTGTCCAGCGCAGCGTAAACAGGCGATTAAACATTTCGCCGGCCGCAAAGCACTCGACATTGACGGCTTAGGTGATAAGTTAGTCGATCAGTTGGTTGATGCCGATTTAATTGCAACCGTTGCTGACCTTTACCAACTACAGCTTAATACACTGGCTGACCTCGAACGTATGGGGCAAAAGTCCGCTGAGAATTTGTTGCAAGCGCTTGAGCAGAGTAAAAAAACTACCTTTGCAAAATTTTTATTTGCGCTTGGTATTCGCGAAGTTGGCGAGGCGACCGCATTAAATCTAGCCACTCACTTTGTTTCATTGCAGCGTTTGATGCAAGCAACGGAAGAAGAGTTGATAGCTGTACCTGAAGTTGGCCCAATTGTCGCCGCACATACCACTTGTTTTTTTCAACAGCCACACAATTGCGAAGTGATTCAAGCTTTGTTGGCTGCTGGTATTTGTTGGGAGCAAGTCGCACCACCATCAGCAATAGCACAGCCGCTCGCCGGCAAAACTATAGTTTTGACCGGTACCTTGACTAGCATGAGTCGAGATGAAGCTAAGGCGAAGTTGCAAGTGCTCGGCGCTAAGGTGAGTACTAGTGTTTCAAAAAATACATCACTAGTGATCGCTGGAGAGGCTGCTGGCTCAAAGCTGACGAAGGCGGAGCAACTTGGTGTTACTGTGCTCGATGAAGCAGCGTTTACTGAATTACTGTTGTCAAATTAATGCAATGTGTAGGCTTACTGTGATTCAGTCTAAGATTGGTGCTACCCTCTTCAGCCCACTGCGAGCGATATCAGCAGCGTGACAGCTTAGAGGTATTGTCAAGTTTCACCTAATCCTCAGGCTGTAAAGTGATACTGGCAAAGCAGTCCTCATTTTCAAGACGCGGTCAATACTTCCTTGTAGTCTTCGAAAAAAATATATGTTTTTTCGACTTGAAAATGAGGACCACTTTGATAGCCTAAAATACCACAGTAGGTGATCTTTTCTCTTCAGCCCAGTGCTATGAGACAAATACAGTTTTATCGGTATCATCTGCGCTATCATTTCAATTAGCAATTCTGATTCAATTTGAGATCCAGGATCCTGGTAGCTTAGCTGCTGGTTCGTCGTACTTGTGACGCTTGCTGGTAATACGTGTAAACAAGGCGTCAATCAAAATGGCTTTGATATAGATGTATGCGATGATGCATAGAACAATATTAGAAAATTATTTATTTAACCCTTGATCTTTGCTGCCATCCGCTAACATTAATTTGAGATCGCAAATGAACTTACTTTCCATCTTGAGTTGGTTCTCTTTTATCATCGATTTTAGTTTTGACGGCACGGATGTCAGCATGTTTGAGCTAGGCGGTTTGCATCAATCCGATTTCAGTCGACTTGATCAATTGCACCATCAGGAAGGTAGCTTACCAATACATAATTTTTACCTATAGCGCCTCAGAGAGCATTACCCTGTTGCAGTACATGTGGAGGAGCTGATTGCTCGTATTGCTGGTAGAGACCATCTGCTATTTGAAGAGTTGTCTACTGGCGATCGTGTTCAAATCATTGCTCGGGTAGATGGCTTGATTGAAAAATTGATACTGAGTTACACAGCGCAAAC
>CAWUKA010000076.1:0-9276 GCA_963922965.1 uncultured Gammaproteobacteria bacterium
CTCGAGTTCGATAAGAATTCATAAGCGTTACTCACGCGTTTAAATGCTTCCGGGCCACCACCTTTGGCGGGGTGGGTTACTAACGCTTGTTGGCGATAGGCTTTTTTGAGCGCTTTAAGTTGTTCGGCTTCAGTAAGTGCTAAAATAGTGGCTTGATCGAGGCCGAGTGCATCGTAGTGGTCGCGTACTGTTGGCATAGGGGTTACCGTCCTGCTGCTAGCTAAAAAGTGGCAATTATTAGATAATTTTGGCTAAAAAGAAACCTTAAAGTGTAAATAAAAGTCAAAAAATACAGCGTTATTGTTATTTTGAGAGCTTGGGTAGTTTATGTCTCAACCAAGCTCGGCATCGCGACCGCGTGAAAGCCAGCGTCGACGTGAATGATTTCGCCGCTGATGCCGCTTGCTAAGTCTGAGCCGAGAAAAGCCGCTGTGTTACCTACTTCATCGGTGTCAACATTGCGCCGCAGTGGTGCCGAGCCTGCGTGATAGGCCAGCATTTTGCGAAATTGTTTGATCCCAGCAGCGGCCAGGGTTTTGATTGGGCCGGCGGAAATACCATTGACACGCACACCCGCTGGGCCAAGGCTATTGGCGAGGTAGCGGACGTTGGCTTCGAGGCTCGCTTTAGCCAACCCCATTACGTTGTAATTGGGTACCACACGCTCGGCGCCGAGGTAGCTCAGCGTGACTAAGCTTGCCGAGTCAGTAAGCATGGGTTGCGCTGCTTGGGCAAGTGCAGCGAAGCTATAACTGCTGATTTCGTGGGCGGTGAGAAAACCTTGGCGCGAGACATGCTGCAGGTAATCACCCTCTAATTGGTTGGCAGGGGCGTAGGCGATACAGTGCACTAAAATGTCAAACGATGACCAGTGTTGTTGTAATTGATTAAACAAATCAGTGATTTCGCCGTCAACACTGACATCGCAGGGTAAGACAATGTCAGTATGCCAAGCTTGTGCGAATTCAGTGACGCGGTCTTTGATTTTCTCATTTTGATAAGTGAGAGCTAATTCGGCGCCTTCGCGGTGCATGGCGCTTGCGATACCGTGTGCAATTGATCGATTGCTAACCAATCCGGTGATAAGTGCTTTTTTATTATTCAGAAAACCCATTAATTGACTCCTGTTGTCGAAATTGCTGCAAAGTATCGTTATCCTAGAGAGGCACTAGCAGTGTGGGAAGCATTATATATGAAGTTGCCTGTAACGCATCATGGATAGAGCTAATCAATCGACCGTCTTCAGTCTTTGCCGCAATGTCAGATTTTGGCTAACCGCCATCGCTGTCGCGCTGTTGGTCGCTTGCGATGGACGAGCTTGGAATAACCCGTACCCAAAGTCGGATCGCGATGATGGCGTGATAGTTGATTATGCTTCGTTTGACTCGCCACCAAAAACCCTAGATCCAGCTCGTTCTTACTCAGCTCCGGAAGCGATGTTTAACGCTCAGATCTACGAGCCACCGCTGCAGTATCATTTTTTGAAACGACCTTATCAGCTGGAGCCACTGACACTAGTGGCGATGCCAACTGTTGAGCGCTTTGCTAAGAATGGCGAACTGGTGCAAAGCAACGAGCGCGAAGTGGTTGAAACCCGTTACACCATGACCTTAAAACCAGGAATTTTTTATCAGCCACATCCAGCGTTTGCCAAAGCTGGTGCCGCTTATCTTTATCATCACCTGAGTCGAAAGCAGGTCGATGGTATCAGTGGTTTGGCGGATTTTACCACGGTTGGGTCGCGGGAGTTGACGGCGGCTGACTATGTGTATCAGATTAAGCGCTTAGCGCATCCAGATGTGCAATCACCGATCTTTAGTTTTATGGCAAATATCATTAACGGCTTGGATGAGTTTCACGATCAATTGCAACAGGTCAAAGCAGAGTTAAAACAAACCAACTCGAGTCAAGGCTTTATCGATCTACGCCAGTATCAAGTAACCGGTGTTAAGGTATTGGATCGTTATCGCTATCAAATCACTATCAAAGGTGACTACCGTCAATTTATTTATTGGTTAGCGATGCCGTTTTTTGCACCTATGCCATGGGAAGCCGACCAGTTTTATTCACAACCTGGGATGCGACAAAAAAATATGGTGTTAGATTGGTATCCGATCGGTACAGGGCCTTACATGTTAGCCGAAAATAATCCAAACCGACGCATCATTCTCGAGCGTAATCCGTATTATCACGAAGATTTGTTTCCAGCCACAGGAGAAGCAAATGACGAAGCGAATGGTTTTTTAAAAAATAAAGCCAAGTCATTGCCAATGATTGACCGAATCGTTTATACCCTAGAAAAGGAGAGCTTGCCACGCTGGAATAAATTTTTGCAAGGCTATTACGATAACTCAGGTATTAGCTCAGATAGTTTTGATCAAGCGATTGCGATTGATCATCATGGTAATCCACAATTGACTGATGAATTGAAGCAAAAGCAAGTACGGCTTTATACATCAGTTGAACCATCAATTTTTTATCTTGGTTTTAATATGAAAGATAAAGTAGTCGGTGGTGATGGTGAGCGTACCCGCAAGTTACGTCAAGCGATTTCGATAGCAGTTGATTATGATGAATATATTCATATTTTTCTCAATGGCCGTGGCGTGGCAGCACAAGGTCCGATTCCACCAGGAATCTTTGGCTATCAATCAGGTCAGCAAGGTATAAACCCCATTGTTTATCAGTGGCGACAGCATCAACTTCAGCATCGTTCGCTTACTGATGCTAAGCGATTGTTAGCTGAAGCAGGTTATCCAGCTGGAAAGGATAAGCTGACAAATAAACCCTTAGTGCTGACCTATGATATTGCAACCAATGGTGGTCCCGAGCAATATGCTCAGATTGCTTGGATGCGGAAACAGTTTGCCAAGCTCGGTATTCAATTGCTCGTGAATGCAACACACTGGAATCGATTTCAAGATCGAATTCGACGTGGCCGCAGTCAGTTATTTTTTATGGGTTGGAATGCGGATTACCCTGATCCAGAAAACTTTTTCTTTCTATTATACGGGCCGAACGGTAAAGTTGAGCATGGTGGTGAAAATGCGAGTAATTATAACAACCCAGTTTTTGATCAACTGTTTCGGCAAATGCGTAGTATGCCGAATGATAACAAGCGTCTAGCAGTGATTGAGAAAATGCTCGCGATCGTGAGGCAAGATGCCCCTTGGGTATGGGGTTTGCATCCAAAGACTTTTTTGCTATCACACAAATGGAATGACCCAGTGAAGCAAAGTTCAATTATCAACGGCACATTAAAATATTATTCGCTGGATCCAGTACAACGGAGTTTGGCGCGCAGGCAATGGAATACACCAATAAAATGGCCGCTTTATCTTGTTGGAATGCTGTTGTTAAGTTTGGTTCTCTATGCTGCAAATGCTTATCGCAAGCGAGAGCGGAAGATGGTTAAAAGGAGATAGTTAATGGTTACCTATTTAGTGCGCCGCTTACTCTATGCAATACCGGTCGTTGTCGGGGTAAATTTATTTACTTTCGCATTATTCTTTATGGTGAATTCACCTGATGATATTGCTCGTGCTCATCTTGGTAATAAATATGTATCAGAAAAAATGATAGCGAATTGGAAAGCTCAACATGATTATGATAAGCCACTATTTATCAATCAAGCGCGGCAGGGGGTTGCGAAGTTAACTGATACTTTGTTTTTTATCAAATCGATTCGTCTATTTGCTTTTGAATTTGGCATGTCAGATGGTGGTCGTGATATCGGTGCAGACGTTCGACAGCGGATGCTACCAAGTTTAATGATCGCAGTACCAGTCTTGTTATTGGGTTTACTGACCAATATTACTATTGCTATGTTGATGACTTTTTTTCGTGGTACTCGTGTTGAGCTGGTTACAAGTGTGATGTGTATTGCCATGATGTCGGTCTCAACTTTATTTTATATTATCATCGGGCAGTATGTGGTTGCGCGTTTACTTCGTTTAGTGCCGATCTCAGGTTATAGCGACGGCTGGTTTGCATTAAAATTTATTTTATTACCAGTGGTTATTAGCGTTGTTGCTGGTATTGGTTCAAGTGCACGTTGGTATAAAACGATTTTTATTGAAGAAATTTATAAAGATTATGTTCGAACTGCACGTGCAAAGGGTTTGTCTGAACTAAAAGTGATGTTAAACCATGTGTTACAAAATGCGATGATTCCTATTTTAACAGGAATTGTAGTGATTATTCCCTTATTGTTTCTAGGCAGCTTACTCATGGAATCGTTTTTTGGTATACCGGGCATGGGTAGTTATACCATCGATGCAATTAGCTTGCAGGATTTCGCCATCGTCCGGGTCATTGTTTTTCTTGGTACTTTGCTTTATATCTTTGGCTTAATTTTAACTGATTTGTCCTATATCTTGGTTGATCCAAGAGTGAGGTTGGATTGATGGCAATGCGGCCAGAATTTTACATCACTGATTTGCTAATCCTGTCCTTGTTCATAATTTTTATCGTCGGGGCATCGTACGCAAGCTGCTACGAACATTTGCGTGCTCCTTGGCGTCGGGTATTTAAGAAGAAAATCGCAGTTGTATCTGCCATAGTGCTATCAGTTTTTATTGCCATTGGTCTATTAGATTCGATACATGTTCGGCTCGAATCACAATTGACTAGTGGCGTTAGCATTACTAATACCAAAAGTGTACTTGATTTATTATTGGCGCCACTTGATGATACTCATGAAACTTCATATTCAGCCCCATTTGCTAGCAAAGCCTTTACCCTGACAACTGAAACATCAGCAGCTGGGCAAGCCACTCGACTTTATAAACCCTTGCAGTATGTGAGTCATTACACTTTGCCGGGTCAAAAGCTAACTTGGGTGGTCGTCGCAAATATGCTTTATATTGCGCTTGAGTCATTGTTGCTTGTTTTGCTAGTTAGCACTGCTTTATTATACTTTCGTGCCAAACGACAAAACACTCCACTGGTCAGTGTTATTAATCGCTATCTGAAAAATCAGAACCAGTTTCCGTGGCAAACGGCATTGCTAACTGGGTTTATCATGCTGTTCATGATATTAGTACTGTTTCACTTTTCTCGTTATTGCCATATTTTTGGTACTGATAAAGTTGGTAGGGATATTTTTTACACCACGTTGAAGAGTGTCCGGACTGGGCTCATTATTGGTACCCTGACAACGCTTATTATATTGCCGTTCGCAACTCTGATGGGTGTTGCTGCTGGCTATTTTGGTGGCGTGATAGATGATGTAATTCAGTATCTATACACAACTTTGAGTTCTATTCCGGGGGTACTGCTAATTTCAGCAACAATTCTTTCAGTGCAGATTTATATGGCAAGACATGATGAATTATTACAAACTACACAGCAGCGTGCTGAAATACGTTTGCTTGTGCTTTGTTTTGTACTCGGCCTTACAAGCTGGACTAGCCTCTGCCGGTTATTACGCGCTGAAGTATTGAAACTGCGCGAAATGGATTATGTGCAAGCAGCTAAAGTACTCGGAGCCGGCCATTATACAATTTTGATGCGCCACTTAGTACCAAACGTCATGCATATTATCTTAATTACTATCGTGTTAGATTTTAGTGCTCTAGTGTTAGCAGAGGCAGTTTTATCTTATGTTGGAGTTGGTGTTGATGCAGCAACTTATAGTTGGGGTAATATGTTAAATGGCGCTCGGCTAGAGCTGGCGCGTGAACCTGTAGTGTGGTGGCCTTTGCTTTCAGCATTTAGCTTTATGTTTACCATGGTTTTATCAGCAAATTTATTTTCTGATGCAGTACGTGAAGCATTTGATCCAAGGGCAATATAACGATGAGTGCTGAATTACTAACGATTGAAGATTTAGTTGTTAGCCATAGCACTGCTTCAGGCTGTTACCCGGTGGTTGATGGTATCAGTTTTTCTATTCAACAAGGTGAAACCTTCGCTTTACTTGGAGAATCTGGTTGCGGCAAGTCGATGACTGCATTAGCCATTTTGCAATTACTATCAGCTGAGTTTACCATCGATCGTTCAAGTAGTGTGAGGTTGTTCGATCAAGAATTATTAGCTTTAACTGAGTCAAGGCTGCGGAATATTCGTGGTCGCAGAATAGCAATGATTTTCCAAGAGCCAATGACATCATTGAATCCAGTATTAACCATTGGTGAGCAAATCCATGAAGTACTAACCTTACACGCAAACTCTTCTTATACTCACGCTGAGCGTCGTTCTCAAGAATTATTAGACTCAGTCGGTATTCCTGATCCAGCTCGTTGTAGCAGCAGTTATCCGCATCAACTCTCAGGCGGAATGAAGCAGCGTGTTATGATTGCGATGGCATTAGCTGGAGAGCCAGACTTGCTGATTGCTGATGAACCAACAACAGCGCTTGATGTCACGATTCAAGCGCAAGTACTTTCCTTGCTCCGAGATATTCAACGACGCACTCGAATGGCAATTTTATTAATTACTCATGATATGAGTGTGGTTGCTAATGTGGCTGATCGCTTAGCCGTGATGTACGCAGGCCAGATTGTTGAGCAGGCATCAACAGAAGACTTTTTTAAACAACAATATCACCCCTATAGCAAACAGCTACTGTATTCACTGCCAAGCTTAGCTAAGCGCGGTAACAAGCTTGCTGCTATTCCTGGGCGAGTACCTGATTTGAGGCAGACCTTTAGTGGCTGTCCCTTTGCTGAGCGCTGTCAGTCAGTTTGGAGTGATTGCCACAGCATGGTGCCAAATTGGCTGCCATTTTCCAGGCAGCGTGGTGTGCGTTGTCATCTCTATGATAGTGTTTCACTAAATCAGGCTGAGCATCAGCAAAAATATACTAACTTTAGAACATCTATTCAGCAGCAAGCTATTACTAGCAAGTTTGACTTAGTGGTCAGCAACCTAAAAGTTTATTATCCAGTTCGAAAAGGCTTATTCCGTAAAACTGTCGGTTATGTCAAAGCAGTTGATAACCTCAGTTTTACAATTCCTACAGGCAAGGTGTTTGCCTTGGTTGGTGAATCGGGCTGCGGTAAAACCAGCGTGGGCCGAGCTATTGTTCAGTTAATCAAGCCAATTGCCGGCTCAATTCAATTTGCTGGCAATGATCTGTGTCAACTCACACAGCGTCAGTTGCGCGCAGCTCGGCAAGATATTCAATATATTTTTCAAGATCCATTTTCTGCAATGAATCCACGTATGCTTGTTGGTCAAATCATTGAAGAAGGTATTATTGCCCAGAATTTATATTCGACGAAAGAGCGTAGCAAGCAAGTTAGACGTTATATCGATATGGTTGGTTTGCCACGTGACAGCGCGAGCCGCTATCCGCATGAATTTTCAGGTGGTCAGCGTCAGCGTATTTGTTTGGCACGCTCACTTGCAGTTAAGCCAAAGTTGTTGATTTGTGACGAGCCAACCAGCGCACTGGATGTTTCAGTCCAAGCCCAAATTTTAAACTTAATGAAAGAGCTACAGCTTGAATTAGGCTTTTCGTATCTGTTTATCACGCATAATATATCCGCAGTCGCTTATCTAGCTGATGTAGTTGCCGTGATGTATTTGGGTAGGATCGTAGAGCAGGGGCCGGTACAGGCTATGTTAGATTCACCACAACATCCGTATACAAAATTATTGCTATCGTCGGTATTGGAAGTCTATGGTCAACGTTACGATTTTGACCTTGATGAAATCAAAGGTGAGCAACCATCGCCACTTAATCCACCACAGGGATGTCATTTTCATCCGCGTTGTGGCGTCAAATTAGCAGCTTGCAAATTACAATATCCACCAACTGTCATCCAGCAACATAATCATTCTGTTGCATGTTTGCACTATAAAGATACAGCACCGGCAGATGCTAGCCATATTGAAGTAGATTGATTAGGTTAAAATGAGAAAAACATTAGTGTTTTCACATCATTAATCGTTGCATCGTTTATAATTAGTGAAATCTAATTCGGTTTCTATCGGTAACATAGCTTAAATGAGAGGTCAGCCAGTGCGTCATGATGAACCAACTGAGTCAGAAGACAAAGAGCCGCAGCTTGAAAGTAAAATCACCTTATTTGATGACGTAGACACAACCGCTAATGACGAGACTACTGATCCAAACACCAATAAAACTGAAGCTAGTCAAGAACGTTTTATTCCGCGGGCACTTGATCCAGTTAAGCCAATTAATAAATGGCTGGCAGCATTAAATAAGCTATTACCTGCGCTGCAAAATTATGCAAATCGCGACACAACTAAGATCATTACTGCTGAAAAAAAACAGGAAGCTCAAGTTTGGCTCGATTTGTTGCTACGGCTACAGCAAGAATTTGCCGATCTGCTGGATCAAGATGGCTTTGTTTATGCAGTCCATGATGAAGATCAAATGATTGAGCAAATAAAATATTTTCTCACTTGCTGCGAAAAAGATGAAAATCGTTTAGTGCTAGAAAGCGTGGCAGTGGTGCCAGCTACAAAGCAGGCACAATTAGAGACAATATTTCTTATTAGTAATCTTTCGCCGGCACAGGATCAGATGGAAGAAAAAATCTCTATTCTAAACCGGCTAGCGACTATTAATATTTTTGACGAGAAAATTGCGAAGCATTTTATTGTCATTAAAGTCAATAATGCTAGTTTGCGCTCTGATAAAATTGAAAATCTACAGTCAGATTATAATCGTATTATTGACATTGCTGCAACTGGCGGCGGCGGTGCGATTAGTGCCGTTTGTCCAACGCTCTATGCCGCTCGGCAATTCGTTCAGTATGTACGAAGTGGTCGCTTTAGCGTTCAACAAGAAGATGACAATGTCATCACCTATATGCAAGATGAACACAGCCCACGCTTATTTTTCTCGCAAATGAGTGCAGTTGATGCACGGAAGCCGCCGGTTGAGTATGAAAAAATTAATAATATGGCAAAATCACTCTGGGGTTTACCAGGTGATATTGATGAATTGGTATTTGATACCAGTTACGAAGCTGATATTTTGATTATTGAAAAAAATGCAGTGGGTAATCCGGCTGAAGGGTTGCAAAAACATAATTTAACTCAGCCAGAGAGTCAGGTTTATGCTATTTATTTTGCAAATCGTCCAGATGAATTAGTACGTGTAGTCGCTGGTGTTTTACAAGTACCAATAACTGATACAGCAACAGACGAGTAATCACGTCGTACTAATTTTTAATATTTGACCCGGCCGGATATAACCCCTGTCATCAAGTGTGGTATTAAATTGTTTAATAGTTTCGATGCTAGTATTAAATCTTTTCGCAATCATATATAGCGAGTCACCTATTTCAACTTGATACT
>CAWUKA010000077.1:0-9211 GCA_963922965.1 uncultured Gammaproteobacteria bacterium
GAAGATACAGCAGGTAATGTAGCTACTACTCCACAAATGAGTCGTTCAGTGAGTAATCGCCATCAGTTTGAAGTAGATGGTACTGTTTCAGCTTGTTCGATACCGCTTACTACAAATATTTGCTAGATTTTTCCTAATCCGGTATTTCGCTTTCAGCTAGATAAATGACAAGGATCAAGTAGTTTATGCTTGTATTGCTTTCAACTTATGGATAGCTTACAAAAATAAAGTTGTTTTAGCCTGCAAGTTATTCATAAAAGCTTGCGTAGAAGCTAGCTCGCAGTTGATTGATTCACAGCAACTGGTAATAGCTGATAAGCCAGTAAGTTACCCCGCTCGGTAAACAGTACAGCTTGACCCGCAACCTTAACTAGCTTAGTCAGGGTAGCAGCTTGACTAAAACGGTGTTGATCAACCAAAGCGCCGTCATCAAGCTGAAACAAAGAAAGCACGCCAGTGCTATCAGCAAGCATTAAGTACGGTTCGATGATTAACGGCTGACTGAGCTGCCGATTAGATGCAAATCGTTTACGCCAAAGTACGCGACCGGTTGCTTTATCAAACAACCAAAGCTGTTGCGTATTATCAACTGCAGCCAGCGTCTTACGACCAACGCTAATGGCTGACTGAATCGGCAATGGATATTGCCAAACAACTTCACCACCTGGACTGCGTACAGTGGTAATGCCTTGCCGGTAATGGGCAATATACAACAGCGGACCACTCGTATCCTTACTCAAACGAAGATTGGTCATATGGAGAGCCCAACCATAACCACGTTCACTCAAAATATCAGTCGACCAAAGTGGTTCACCGCGCTGTTGATCGAGCGCAAGCAGATGACCATCAGCAAAGGTCGCTAGGACGCTTTGATCAATGAGTAATACCGGCGTATTGGTACGAATCGCAACCTGACCACTATCATAAAAGTGCTGCCATAACAGACGCCCTGAAGTTGCATCAACAGCCAATACGTGTCCAGCTAAAGTAACAATATAAAGCACATGTTCTGCTAATACAGGTATTGAGATGACTTCACCTGGCAAATCGAGCTGCCACATCAAGCAACCGCTATTGATGGCATACGCAGACAAACCAGTGGTTTTTGAAATCAAGTAATAATATTTATCATCTAGTACTGGGTCAGCATCGATGGTTTGTTTAATGCTGCGGCGCCAAATGCTATCACCATTATCTTTATCTACTAACACCAGTGTACCAGTATTGTTAGCAAGCAGGAGTTTGTCGTTATAGGTTGTAGGCTGGAGTAAGTGGGCCGATGAGCTCGACATCACCCGTTGCTGCCAAACCGGTTGTAGCGGGCTAATAACTGAAGTCGCGAGTAATGGTTGTGTGGTTTTACAAGCGGTTAGCACGAGCAAAACTACAAAAACAAAGGCTGACCTAAGATTGATCCGAGGCAACATTAAACGTCAGCGATCTCGCCACCAAGATTATCTAATTTGATTTGCAATAGTGGCGAAGGCGTAATATCAAGCGCTGGTAAGGCTTTGGCCGCTGCATCATATAATTGACGCGCTTTCGTGTTATCACCCAAAGCGATGTAAGCATCGCCTTGAATCTCTTGCACCATAGGTCGAAACGATTTGTCATCGAGATGCTCAAGCAATGCCAAGGCTTGCTTCGGTTGTTTTAACTCGAGATAAATTCTTGCTGCACGCAAGCGAGCAATCTGACGCATTGATAAATTGTCAGTATCGTGGATAACGATTTTTAATTGCTTGATCGCTTCAGTCAAGTTGTTGTCTTTGACCGCTTGTTTCGCCAATAGCAGGGCTGCAAAGTTAGCATAAGAACCGCCAGCATACTGTTCGACTAAAGCCAGACCTTGGCTACGACTCGCTTTTTGATTGCCATTCATTTCACTATTAATCATGCGCTCAAATAACACTGAGGCTTTTTCAGTAGTCGCTTGCTGATGGCTTTGCCAATAACGTAAGCCGTAGGTCAGTGCCAAACCTAATAACAATGCCAACATTAAACTGCGGCCGTAGGTTCGCCAAAAGCGCTTGATCTCAGCGACCTGTTGTTCTTCGGTTAAATAAGCAGACATATTAAACTCCTTTGTCATTGTTCAACTTGAAAGTCACGCAAATGATCAAGCAATTGACCTTGCGCAATGGTTTGTTGGGTTTGTTCACGGAGTAATTTCACGGTAATCACCTCGCGTTTTACCTCATCTTCACCCAACACTAAAGCCAATTTGGCGCCGTACTTATCGGCACGCTTAAACTGCGACTTAGCACTGCCACCACCGCAATGCACGACCAGTTTCAGTGTTGGTAACTGCTGCCTGATAGTTTGTGCAAGTACTTGCGCTGCTAGCATTACCTCACCCAGTACGACAAAATAAACATCACACGCTGCTGGTACTGTCACTTGGCGTTGCTGCATCAGTAGTACCAATCGTTCCATGCCGAGTGCAAAGCCAACCGCCGGCGTTGGTTTACCGCCGAGTTGAGCAACTAAGCCGTCGTAACGACCACCCGCTAGCACCGTACCTTGTGCACCGAGATCATGGCTCACCCACTCAAATACAGTGTTGGTGTAATAATCTAACCCGCGCACCAGGCAAGGGTTAATGACATACCGAATAGCAAGCGCATCGAGTAATGCGAGCAAACCGTCAAAATGAGCTTTTGCCTCACTATCGAGGTAATCAAGCATCTTCGGCGCAGCTGCGATCAGCGTCTGCAACTGCGGATTTTTACTGTCTAAAATGCGGAGTGGATTCGTTGTCAAGCGGCGTTGGCTATCACTATCTAAGCTGGCCTCATATTGCGTGAAGTATGCAATCAAGTCTTGGCGATATCGATCGCGGCTCGGAACCGAACCAAGGGTATTAATTTGCAAGTGCAGGCTATCGGCTATACCAAGTGCGCGCCAAAACTGCTGGCTCAGGGCGATGACTTCAGCGTCTATGTCGGGACCAGACAGGCCATAAGTTTCAACACCTAATTGATAAAACTGACGGTAACGACCTTTCTGTGGCCGCTCATAGCGAAACATTGGGCCGTAATACCACAAGCGCTGAATTTGATTGTGCAGTAAACCATGTTGCAAACAAGCACGAACACAGCATGCGGTGCCTTCAGGGCGTAAGGTAATAAAATCACCATTGCGATCGGCAAAGCTATACATTTCTTTTTCAACAATGTCAGTCGCCTCACCGACTGAGCGCTTAAAAAGCTCAGTTGGCTCGAGCAGCGGTAATCGAATTTCGCTATAGCCAAAACTTGCTAGCAAGCCTTGCAAGGCTTGTTCGACCAACTGCCAAACTGGCACCTCGTTCGGTAAAAGATCGTTCATACCACGAATAGCTTGCAGGGCTGACATCGACTTCCTCGCTAAGGCTAAGATATTGATTATACTGCAATTAGTAAATCATCCAGCCGGCTAACTGAGTAGGGGTTAATTGTGCTGGCGTTAAAAACGGTAGTATTGCCAGAAATAAGCACAAATTGCAACCAAAATAATACTAATGTTTGCGAGTAGCAAAATCCATCTGTAGCTGCTGGTGATAATGCGTCTGCTTCAATTCGCTGAGCTGGACCCGATTAGCGTGCTTGGCGGTTGAAACTGACTTTGCTGACTGTGGCGGCTGGATAGGCTCAGCTAGGAGGCTAGTGTGTTCCGCTTGCTGAGTAAGATTGGCAATACCATTATCGGCGCTGGTTAGTGACAGAATGTCTTCTGTGGTAACAGGTGGCGTATGCAAACCACGCCACCACATTGTAACCAGGAACAGTAACAATAAGCTGATACCAAAAGTCGATAAACGCATCCGCAATGATTTGGTTAAACTCGATTTTTGATAGCTGGCCGACTTCAGTATTGAGCGATCAAGTTCTAATTGCTCAGGAATATTCAATACATTAAAAGCATCAACCACCAGATCGGCATCAACATCGACGAGTTTGGCATAAGCACGCAAATAGCCACGCACAAATGTCTGTGCTGGTGTCTGGCTATAGTCATCCTCTTCAATGGCAGCGATCACCCGCACAGGCAACCGTAATCGCTCAGCAATTTGCTCAGGCTTGAGATCAGCCGTCTCACGCGCCTCACGCAGACGTTGCCCGGGACCAAGTAAACTTGCTTGCTGATAGTTCAGCGCATCTTCATGATGTTTGTTCATAGCCTTTTAACTTCTGATAGAGTTGATATTCTTTTGAGTGAGAATATTTACCTTTTAACGTAGCCGCATACTGACTTGCTTTTTGCGACTGCCCCATTGCGTGAGCAACACGAATCGCCAACCACACTGAGGCAGCTGACTCCGGTGCAGCGACGCGAAATCGTAATAAATAGCGATTAGCTTCCGCATATTTTCCTTGTTGATACTTCAAATCTGCTAATTGATACAGCGACATCGCTCGATTTGGCGCCTGCAAAATTGCCTTCTTAAAAAATTGCTCAGCAGCGGCATATCGCTTTGCTTCTAACGAACAAATGCCTGCATTTTCATATGCTTCAGCAGTTTTGTCATAGCGGCTATGGCGGGCAGCAGCAAGAAAGTACTGTTGTGCTTTGTCGTATTGCTGCTGTCGACACAAAAAAGTACCGTAATTGTTTTGCGAGCTTGCTGACTTTGGATCAAAACCCAGTGCTTTTAGATAGTACTGCTCAGCCTCTCGCGCTTCACCAATCTGCTCCATATAATATCCCATGGCACCCAGCGCCGGTGGCCAGTCAGGCGCGAGTTCTAAAGCGTAGTTTAATTTGGCGCGGGCGCGTTCAATATTGCTTTTCTCGAGGTAGCGAATCGCCATCTCAATGTGATAAGAAGCAGCTCTTTGATTGTTAGCAGCGAGCTGATCCCCAGCTGAAGTGAAATTGTTTTTTACACAGGCAGTGAGTAAAAGACAGGCAATCGTCATCAATAAAAGCGGATTTTTCACTGTGTTTTCTCTCCAACTCACGGATTTTAATAGAGAATTAATGACAACTGTCGATGTCAAGCATACACCCCAAACTCTCGCAATACTAGCCACTAGCTAGCTTCGCGACTGAGCTCGGTCAAAAGTTGATTTTTCTTTTGCCAACGTAGACTACGATTTGTTTTATCTTTGACGGCACCAACTAGCTGACCGCAAGCGGCATCGATATCATCACCACGGGTTTTGCGAATAATAGTATTCGACCCACCTTGAATTAAAATTTGCCGAAAGGTTTCAATAGCAGCCTCAGTTGAACGTTGATAAGGCGCACATGGAAATGGATTGAATGGAATGAGGTTAACCTTAGCCGGCACCTCTGCAAGCAACGTTAACAGCTGCCTCGCGTGCAGCGGCCGATCATTAACGCCGGCTAGCATCACATACTCAAAGGTTATTTTGCGCCGTGATTCAGCTGGCGGGAAAAAATCGCGACAGGCTTTCATCAACTGCTTAAGTGGGTATTTCTTATTAAGTGGCACTAACTCGTTACGCAAAGCGTCATTTGGGGCGTGTAACGACACCGCGAGCGCGACTGGACTCAGCCTAGCTAATTCATACATCGCTGGCACCACGCCTGAGGTGCTCAAAGTCACGCGATATTTCGATAAACCATAGGCATTGTCATCAAGCATAATATTCATCGCCGCCACCACGGCTGCAAAATTCATTAACGGCTCACCCATGCCCATCATCACCACGTTGCTGACCCGCTGCTGTAACTCAGGCTGTTGACGAAAATAGTTTTGCACATGCCAGAGCTGGCCAATAATTTCCGCACTGGTTAAATCACGGCTAAAACCTTGCTTGCCAGTCGAACAAAAACTACAATTCAGCGAGCAACCGACTTGCGATGACACGCACAGCGTGCCGCGTTGCTTTTCGGGGATAAAAACCGTCTCAATGATGTTGCCATCAGCAAATTGAAACAGCCATTTGCAAGTGCCATCGCGCGATTGTTTTTGATAAGCAACCTGCATATTCGGCACGACAGCAATTTGATCCAACCGATCCCGCAAAGCCTGACTGAGGTTGGTCATGGCTTGAAAGTCAGTCAAGCCGTGTTGATGGATCCATTTGAAGACTTGCTTGGCGCGAAATGGCTTTTCACCCAAGTCGACAAAAAACGACGCCAATGTCTGCTGAGTCATGCCCAGCAAGTTGACTGGCGTGGTTGCCGAGATATTAGCGCTCACAAATATCGTCGGGACTAAAAAAGAAGGCGATTTCGCGTGCCGCGTTATCAAGAGAGTCTGAACCATGCACCGCATTAGCATCAATGCTGTCAGCAAAATCAGCGCGGATGGTGCCAGCCTCAGCTTCTTCTGGGTTGGTTGCACCCATAATTTGCCGATTGAGTGCGACCGCATTGTCACCTTGGAGCACTTGAATCATCACCGGTCCCGAAGTCATGAAGCTCACCAAATCTTGGAAAAACGGTCGCTCTTTATGAATATCGTAAAATTGTCCAGCTTGCTCCTGACTGAGACGCTGCATCTTGGCGGCGATAATTTGCAAGCCAGCCTGCTCAAAGCGGCTGTAGACCGCACCGACAACATTCTTGGCGACAGCGTCTGGTTTGATGATTGAAAGGGTTTGCTCAATTGCCATGTTTTATCCTCATTGTTGATCGTTAGATGACTAAAGTGGCAAGATTATAGGCTATTCGCAGCGGCGAAGCTAGACTTTTGCGGATTGGGATTGCTGATAACAAGATGTGCTCGTACTGATAAAGTAAACCTAGCAAGTAAAGTGGAATTCTCCGCTGAGCGCCAACGAGTATGCCATCAGCCAACACATAGGCATGATCAAGTGTTTTGATCTGTGCCAAGGTTTTATGCTTACCGCCAACTTCAAAGACAACATCACTCACTTTAAAATCACCACTGTCAGTATAGTGCGCAGTTAAACCGGCATTCTGGAAGTGTTGCAAAGCAAATAGTTCTCGTGCCTTGCCGATAGTATTATCGGTTAACTTCTCCAAATACGCTGCATAGATGAGATTAGTGTTATCTGGGTAAAGCTTGTGGATTTCGTAACATTGCTTTACCTGTTTTCGGCGGGTATATAAACCGAATCAAACCAGCTTGTTGTAAATCACTGATACGCTCACTAATCGCATTAAAATCCTTGTTAAGATAACGCGCCAATTTCGATGCATTATATTCACCAAGTATTGATATCACGATATATTTGTAAAGTTTTTCTTGCAACTGTAAAGTCGATGTATTAAGTGTTTTTAGTGTCGCAATATCTTCATAAATGGTCTTTTGCACGCTATTTTCTAACAGTTGATACTTTTCACTTTCATGCTTAGACCGATATAAAAATGGATAGTAGCCAAATCGCAAATAATCATTAAAATATTTTAAAATCTTAGAAAATTTCTCATCATTAACCAGCGTCAAATGCTGTTGAATCAAATCATCGAAACCGATTAGCGTTAACTGCACATCATGCTGAAAGTCAACATACTCTCGCAACAAAAAACCATGCAATGGATATAATGTCACTCGACGCGATAAATCAAACTTAGCACGCACAATATCAATAGCTGAACTACCAGAAAATAACACTTTAAAATCACAGTAGGTATCAGTAATATTTTTCACTTCTTGCTGCCAATTGTCATACTTGTGTATTTCGTCAATGCAGAGTAACCGAACATCGGTTGTCTTATACAAGTCATCTACTAAGTCAAACAAACCATGTTCAAGGAAGTAAAGATTATCTGCAGACACATATAGGGCGTGCTGGTCATCAGCACCAAATTGCTGCGCCGTACGTAGCAGAAAAGTTGTCTTGCCAACACCACGACCACCCACTATGCCAATCGCAGAGTTATCAAACGAGATCGATTCAAAGCATTGACGCGGATAGTACCTTTGCCTAGAAAACTGATTTATTATAACTCTCTGAATATCAAATAATTTTTCTATAAGTCAGGTCAAAGTATTGGATTCAAATCCAATAACAAGCAACCACAGCTGGCCTAAACCGGCCACTCTTTTAGACATTATTCCATGAAAAATCGGAATCAAACTCCGAATTTTCATGGAATAATGGACCGAAAACTGTTGTCAATACCACATCATAATATCTGAGTGTCCAAATTAATATCAAGCAATAAGACATAACAAGCAAAAGTTGCATAAAAGTCACATTTTAGGCTGTATTTTCGCCACAAATTCAGCTAACATGGTAACCAAATTATTCATTGAGTTTGGCCAAGCAGGTCGTCTACCAGGTGTTGAGAAAAGCGCCCGCATTCAACCCACAGGAGCCAAGCAAAATGTGGCAAGTAACGCTATTGAGCGCGATAAGGATTAAACGTGGAACAAGCAAATACAAGTAGCACGCCAGCGGGTGCTGCAGAAGAGCCAACGGCTAGCTTAGCAAGTGGCAGTGGCGCTAGCCTTGGGCTAACTGACCCAGCACAAATCGCAACGCTGCTTGCAGAAACGATCATGAAAGAAATTGAATTAAGCTTTCGCTTAATACAAACAGCACCCCGGATGAGTCTCGATAAGGAGGTACCTCCTCGTACTGCACTTAGTTTTGTTACAACCAGTGTAAATGGGGCTAGTGGAGCAGCTAGTAGAGAGCCGTGGCTAAAAAATAAATTCAAACAAGATCAAATGGATGACGAAGAAAACATTTTCTGTAGTGGCTGCTGTGAATTCCTTGCGCCAACTCATGTATCTATTGAACACGCTTACCCATTTGCCAAAGTGCGTGAAAACTTAACAAATCTTCTGTCTTATTTAAACGACAATCCTGAGGTAGCGGAACCTTTCCTCCAACAAGAATCAATGCAACTTTATTTTGGTAAAGGTGATGATGGTAATGTATACGCCCGGCGTTATCTCAGCGACGCGCTGTATTCAAATGAGGAAAATGCCTGGCTGTTATGTCAAAGCTGTAATGTCAAAAAAAGTGATGACGCCAGCATGAGCTGGCTTGCAGGAACGAGCAAGCAAGGGATATTTTTGGGTGATGCTATTAAACGCGCTATCTTCGCTGCTGGCAGCATGCGAAATGGTGTTTTAATCAATCGAGTCATGAGACATACCGAGTTAAGTAGTATTCAGATAGGCGGGCGTCAAGTCTATTTGCATGCCTCTACCGATACCAAAGGCTTGGGTTTTTTTGTCAGAGATTGGCTAAGAGGCCAGAAAAGACGTCGCCTATTCAAAGCACTTAGAGCATTTCGCGATCAGACATTAGACCTAAAAACAAAACTCGCGGATAAC
>CAWUKA010000078.1:0-9140 GCA_963922965.1 uncultured Gammaproteobacteria bacterium
CGTACCACTCTAGTTGAGAAAATGCGTAAATATGACATCAACAAAGATGAATGGTCACACCCAACTGACTAGCGCTGCTTGGTTAGAGCTTGTAAGTCATTAGCAACTTTTTCAACGACTGCACTCCAGTCATCATAGGTTGCCTTGATATAAAAAAATGAGTTTGGAAAAAATGGTGAAGTTGTTTCACCAAGATTCATATAGTTTGGGATCGGTGCACGTAGTACCCAAGTTTTTGCTCCAACAGCACCGGCAAGATTGTAGGTTGAGATTATGGGGGTGATGATTAAGTCTAATAAAGTCATCAGCTGAGCTAATGCATAAAAGTCATCCATAGTATCTAAATCAGGAAGTTGATGCACGGTAATACCAAATTGCTGTTGTAGTTGCTCGATCTCAGCACTAGCCTTGTCATACTGCAGATTAATAAAAGTTATCCCTTTTGTTTTTAATACAGGAATTAATTCTTCGATGTTAAGATACTCTGGCGCAACATCGCTTCCTGTTCTATTTTTTAAGCTACGCCAGGCGATGCCTACCTTGAAGCCTGGTGGTAAAGCCTCAATTACTTGCTGCCATTTTTGCTTTTCAGTTGCTACCGTCTTTAACCAACCTGCTTGTTTCGAAAAACAGTCAACTGTTGGTCGATAATAGAGGAACAGTGAATTTGCTAGACAGACATAATCAATTTGGTGTAAATACTTTTGCCACGGGCGTTGAAATTTTCTACAACCAAACACAATCGCTTCTGAAAACGACTCTTGATAGAGTCTGCCGAGTCTTGGATCACACGTAATGATGCAGCGTTCTGCTGATTGAATAATATCTGCATAGGAATTTGCAAACATTGTTTCGTCACCGATACCTTGCTCTGTCAATATCAGAATGGTTTTACCGGTTAAATCTTCACCGCGCCAGTAAGGTAGTTGTAACAAAATGTCATTATAAAATTGATGTGGGTAGCCACGATTCTCACTATGAAACCAGCCTTCTCTACTCTCTTTCAGCGCGAGGTGTGAGCAGCCTAGGTCGAGACGGTAGGTCTTAATATATTGATACCAAGTTGTAACCTGCTGTAAGAGTTGTGATAAGTTGGCTTTATTTTGGTAAAGCTGATAATACTGATCAACAGATAATTGTATATGATAGCGTGATACCTGTGTAATGAACTGTTGCCAATGGTTAGAAAAATGTTGATAGGCAAGCAAAATAGAACGTTTGGCGTAATCGATACTTTGTTTTACTTGGCCGGTACGTCGATAGGCATGACCTAGGTGTGATAAAGCATTTGGTAACTCAGTTATTTTATCTTTGATCGGCTCGAGTGTGGCTAAGGTTTTTTTGTACTGTGAACTCGCATTACACCAGTGTGCCAAGTCTACTTGCATATTCAATTGGTCCGGTGCTAATGCTAGTGCTCGTTCGCCATAGTAAACCGCTTGATTAAAGTCTTTTTCAGCAGCATAAGCGTGGGCAAGAAAGAAAATTGTCTTGCTGTGATTGGGAATAATAGTCAATATTTCGTTGTAACATGTTTTAGCTTGATCAATTTCCCCTCGATTGAAGTACCTTAGGCCTTGGTCGAGTAATTGCTGGCAGTATTGTGCTTGATTTGAATTAATTGATGTCATGCTGCCGATTCTCAATAAATTGATTAAAGTCAGTTTTGGCATTTTTGATAGTCGACTTCCAGCTGTTAAAGTCAGTTTTTTTATAGACATTGCAATAAGAAAAAAACGGTGGCTTTTCTAAGCCACAAAAATTCCGTGTTGCAAGAGTTGGTTCAAAAATAAAAAAATCAGCACCAACTGCACCAGCAAGTGCATGGGTTGATATCAAGGGTACTAAGCTCAGATCAAGTGCATATAGACAATGCGCTAGCTCATAAAAATTATTCATAACATCTAATCCTTCGAGTTGATGAATTTTAATGTTATATTTTTTCTCCACGGATGAAATTTCGTCGTTAACATTATCATATTGCAAGTTAACAAATTGAACCTCAGGTTGTAGCAGTAATGGTGCTAACTCATCGAGTGTTAAATAGGTGTTGTTAAATGAACCAGGGTGGCGTGCTTTCATGCTACGCCAAGCTATGCCAACTTTGACGCCATTTGGTAACGCTTTTAGCTGATCACGCCAATACTGGACTCGCCGCTCATTAAGCTTGAGCCAACCTTTTGTTGTCGGAAAATCATTAGCCGTTTTTCGAAAATAATAAAGTAAAGTATCAGTCAAACAAACATAATCAATCTTTTCATTTTGCCATGGTTGCTGTTTTCTTGACGTGCCATAAATTGATGCAGCAGTAAAGGTTTGTGTGTATAATTTTTCAAGTCTTGGGTCACAGCTAATGATACAGTGTTGTGAAGCTTGTATAGCATCGATAAAACAATTTGATGCTACGATTTCGTCGCCAATACCTTGCTCAGCCAATATTAATAATGTCTTGCCATTCAGTGATTCCCCGCGCCAATAAGGTATTTGCATTAGAAGTTGCTGATAGTGTTCAGACTGAAAATCTCTCGATTCAAAATAGAGCCAAGATTGTGCTAGCTTGTTAAGCGCGAACAACGAACGAGCAGTATCTTGCTTGTATATTTTTATGTAGCCGTACCAAATATTTGCTTCAGTAACTTCATGTCGTAATTTTGATTGACAGTGCCAGATACCATAAATACTAGAGCGGTGTATATGAATATACTGACTAAAATTGGCTACTACCTTAATCCAGTGATCATTAAAGTTTTGCACAGCAATCCGTACCGCATTCAGTGCGTGTTGTAAGCCCTTATCGTGTTGGTTTGTTCGTCGATAGGCATTACCAAGATGTGCTTGTGCGCTTGCATGTTTGCTCACTTTGTTTTTAATAGGGATCAAAACCCGCAGTGCATCTTGATGTTTAGATATGGCATTGTACCAGAAGCCAAGATCAATTTTTAATTGGATATCTGCATTACCGTGCAGGAGTGACTTTTCTCCAAGCTGAATGGCCTGATCATGGTTGCCTCGCTTTGCTTTCACATGAGCGAGAAAATGTAGGGTTTTTGCATGATTGGGCAGTTGATTTAAGATAGTTTTAAAGTTTGCTTCTGCTTCATTGAGACAAGCTTGGTTCAGTGAGCTTAATCCTTGATTTAGAAGCTGCTGTAATTGTTGGTTATCGAGCGGCATCAAAGTGACCCTTGTTGCAGCTGGATTGAATCAGTCGACTGAGTATTAGAATTCAGCACCGGCTGCTGAACACCAAAGCTTTGCTCGATGCAACAGCCATCGGGACATGAAAACGCTTTATCAGGGTTAGAACAATTAGGCACCCTAGTAGACAACAGTTTTTCGGTAATCTTTGTAGGCATTTGGCTCGCATCCAACTGGATGTTTAGTGATTTTAGTATAGACTTTTCAGTAACGGTTTGTGCCTAAGCCTCTGAAATAACCCATAATTTGTTAAATTATAGCACATATAGTTTAAACTATTACCATAATCTGCACGGGTGAAATATGACTGAACTGAATATTGGTGAGGAAGAGCTACTCGCTGCAAGAACAGCTTTTGCAAGGTTTGAGCTTGATGCTGCTATTCATCATTTTGATAGTTATATCGCACGTTTAGAAACTGAAATCCAAACCATTCATGCTGTGATGACGAAGCGAATCGATGCAATAACCGAACAATCGAAAAATTATTTAGATGGTCTTAATACACCAGGTGATAGCGCTTTTTTTGCTGACACTAAAGAAAAACTTGAGCAAGCTATACCAGTCATTTATCAATACTACGAACTAATTGCTGTTGCCAAGACTGAGCGAGCACAAACTAGTTTATGCCAAGCTAAATCAATGGCTGCATTGCAGGATTTGCCTTATCAAGGCATGCGATCACAATATGGTTTTGATAAATTTGAGCAAATGAAGTTATGGCAAGGTGAGGATTTGCAAGGCTCTGGTACGGTTATCTTGCCACCATTAGCATTAAGCGAAGAGCTTTACTATATCAATTACTATCAGCCATTGATCAGTCAGTTAAAAGATTGTCTTGTGGTTGCTGACATTCAGCTCGTTAAGCTCTTGCAACAATCACTACAGGGCTGTGCTGTTGTTGGTTTAAAAAAAAATCAGACTATTTCACAAATTGATCCACGTTTTCAGTATCGCATTCATGCCGAGATGTTGCCTTGGTATTATGAGCAACATCAACTCTCATTACCTGATAGCAAGCAATTATTTGTAAGCTTTGATGCTAAGAATCAGGCCGGAATCATTGTTGATATCTGCTCTGAAAAAAACATAAACGAATACTTATTGAATACATTAAAAGCCTACCAACAACCGGTCACTATTTTTAGTGACAGTACAGCTGTATGTGATAAATTAGAACAGCATGTCGGTGCTGATAAACTTATTTTTGCAAAACGTGCAAATGCTATGACAGTCGAAGAAAAATTATCACATATTGCAGCCGCTGCAGTTATCATTGCCGAAGAGTCTGACTCATTGTATTTGGCAGCAATGATGGATAAAAACTGTTTCATGCTAGCTGATAAACCTATTTGGCAGTCATACGCAACTGATCAGATACCCATGCTTGAGAATATTACTATTGTGTATAACCATGATCAAACTACTATCGATCAGATGCATAACCAATTGATTAATTCGGTTTAAACTTTTCTAGCTGTTTCGCAATATAATTGATAGTCGATGACCAATCTTGATGCTCACGCTTAATAAATAATTTGCTTGTTCTAAAAAGTGGTGAACTCGCGATGAAGTTTTTTTTTGTGGTGGGAATTGGTGATAGTGGTACGTTAGCTGATAATAACCACGATCGAGTGCCGACCGCATTGGCAATCGAGTGAATAGAGGTATTTGGTACAATAACTAAATCAAGCGCTGCTATCAGGTGGGCAGTTTCATAAATATCACCAAACAAATCTAAATCATTTAGTTTGTGCAAGTTCACATTAAATTTATTTTTTAGCTTTTGAATTTCGGTTTGATCCAACTCATATTGTAAATTTACAAAGTAGAATGCTTTATTTTTCACAATAGGTGCTAAGTCTTTTAGCTGTAAGTATTGAATACCAAGTCGTGGTGAGTGCTTGTCACGATTTAATCTGCTGCGCCAAGCGATGCCTACTTTAGGGAGAGTGGATAGCTCATCGAGATAGTCTTTATAATACTTGACTCTCACCTCATCAAGTTTAATGGCGGGTTCGATTAAAAATGATTGTTTGGTTTTGCGAAAATGATAGAACAAAGAACCAGACAAAATAACATAGTCAGCTACTGGTCGTTCAAGTTGCGCTAAGCTGGCATCTTGCTTACAGCTAATAAATTCGATAGTAGGATGGCTTTGTTGAAAAAGTTTGTGTAATCTTGGGTCGCAAATCACGATGCAACGATTTGCTAGTTGGCTGATGTCTGTAAAACAGTTCGCAAATAGTAATTCATCGCCAAGACCTTGCTCACTTAAAATTAAGATGGCTTTGTCAGCTAATGATTCACCTTTCCAATACTTAAATTGATTGAGTAGAGAATTGTAGTGAATATTAAATTGGCGCCGTTCATAATAATAATAACCAGTTTCAAGATCGCCGGTTTCAATGTAAGCCGGATATTTGTTATAGGGAGATCCGACCGCATAGCGATGCCAGTATACTGAATCAACAAATGACTGCTTTATCTTTGTAAAGAAACTAGATATTTCATATAAATTACTCATGGTGTGGTGTTTACAATAAATGAGTAATTGAGCATATTGGCTAGCTAATTCTTGCCAATATTGATTAAATTTTGATAATGATAGTATAGAGACTTGATCGACGTAACCAATACTTTGTTTGAAGTTAAATGAGCGCATATGGTAGTGCGCAAGACGTTGCTTAATCACAATATGATCAGGATTATCTTTAACAATGTTATCTAATAAATTAATCGCTTTGTCGAGTTCAATAAGTTCAGCATACCAGTGAGCAAGCTCAATTATAAAATCAGTATCATGATAACCCGCTTTTAAAGCAAGCTCTGCTTGTTTAATCGCGCCAGCGTAATCATATTGTTGCGCTAATTGACGAGCGAACTCATGCTTAGCCATTATTTTTTTTCCATGTCTGTTGCTCGATTATTACCGCTTGCTTCAGCTCAATTATAGCTGGTTGCCAGTCTGAATAAGTTTGTTTCTTAAAGTTACGAATATGTGGGTAAAACGGTGATCGTTCTTCGCCACAAAAATTAAACTCAATCATCGGTGTTTGTAAAACCCATAGTGGTGCACCAATTGCACCCGCTAAAGCATGGGTAGAAATAAAAGGCGTGATAGATAAGTCAAGTGCACTAAGCAAATGTGCTGTGCCATCAATATCATTGAGTAAATCAAGCTCAGGTGTAACGATACTAATATCATGTTGACGTTGAAAATCAATTAATTCTTGTTCAGCATTATCATATTGTAGATTAACAAAAGTGATGTTTGGTAACTGAAACAAAGGTAACAAATCATTTAAATCGAGATAATCAGCAGACGAATTAGTGACAAGTCTATTTTTTTTACTGCGCCAAGCGATACCGATTTTCATTTGTTGATCAATGTTATTTAGGTAGGCTCGATAATTAGCTAGCTGATCAGTATTCAATTTAAGCCAGCCATTAATGGCAGGAAAATCAGTCTTTTCCTTCCTGTAGTATAGTAACAGCGATCCGATAAAGACGACATAATCGATCCTGTGCTTATCTTGTTCCCACGGTGTTTGGTCACGGCTACAAGCATATATGGTTGCGGCTGGAAAACTACGTTGGTAGAGAGTTTTTAATCGACGGTCACAGGAGATAATGCAATGTTTGGCATCAGCAATGACATCAGCGATTGTGTTTGAAAAGAATATTTCGTCGCCGATACCTTGCTCAGGCAGCACCAGTATGGTTTTATCTGTTAATGGTTCGCCGCGCCAGTATTGATATTGCATTAGTTGCTGATGATATCGATCTGGTTGTTTGCATTCACTGTGCAGCCATGATAGCGATAAGTTTTTATTGATAGCAGCAGACGTATGAAGTTCAAACCGTGCTTTCATGCATAGTTTAAACCACTCATTTGCAGTATAACTCTGCTGTCTCATTTTTACTGTTGTTTGCTTAAGGTGAAAGATAGCGTTGTTTGATAGTGTTTTGTATACTAAAAATTGTTCAAGTAGTTGTTGCCAACAAAGCCTAAATTTATTAAAACCAATCGCAACTGCCAATTTAGCATGATGAATACTAGCTTCAAGTTGATTTAGTTTTCGATGAGCCATACATAAATATTCATGTACAGAATAGTAATGTTCACTTTCTTTTAGTGGTGATAGTTGGTCAATAGCAGCCTCAAAATCTGTTTTTGATATATACCATAAGCCTAAGTCTATTTTTAATTGATCGTCATTGTTACCGTACTGGCTAGATTGTACGCCAAGTTCAATCGCAGTGTCATATTGTTTTTTTGCGGCATAAATATGCGCAAGATAATGAATTGTTTTAGGATGTTGTGGCACCACTGATAGTATTTCACGATAACAAGACTCGGATTTATCAAATTCTCGCTTATAAAAAAGATCAATCCCTTGTGCTAATTTATTCTCAAGTTGTTTGGCAAGCTCAGCAGTTATCTTAGTCATCAAGCATCTCTCTTTGCTAACATTACTTCTAATCTTTTTTTCATTCTTTTCGTAACAGATGACCAAGTATGGTTGCTCCTCGCAAAAAATAACACTGTTGGATAAAAATTAGTTATCGCGTGATCATCGACTTCTTTTAACAAAAATGGATCTAAATTTTTGCCGCAGTGAAAAGCCCAGCTTGGGCAACCAAATGCAGCACTGATAGCAAGAGTGCTTGACATTGGAGTTATTATTAGATCGAGCAATGACATGATGTGACCAGTTTCATCCAAGTCATTCAGTGGATCAAAACCTTCAAGTTGAAGTAGTTGGCAATTTATCGATTGTTTAAGTTTGACTATCTCTTCTTCCGCATCATCATACTGCAAATTAAAGAAATCTATATTCGATAGTTGAAGGATTGGAATAAAATCTTTAAGCGTTGGATAAGTGTTGGTTTGCTGCGTATCACGGGTTTTCATGCTACGCCAAGCAATACCAATTTTTAGTCTGCTAGCATCCTTCATGATCTGATCATGCCAGCGGTTTAATTTTTGCTCGCTGCAATCTACCCATCTTTGCTTATTAGGAAACTGATTTGCTGTTTGCCGATAACGTGGTAACGTAGCTGAGGTTAGGCTAACATAGTCAACCTGACTGATGATGCTTTGCCAAGTTGGGTCAGTTCTGTTACAGGCAAAAAAAGTCGCTTGTGGAAAGCTGCGCTGAAATAGCTGCTCAAGCCTTGGATCACAAGAGATATAACAATGTTTTGCTTCCTCAATAATATCAGCAAAACAATTTGAAAATAGAATTTCATCACCAACACCTTGCTCAGCAAGTAATAAAATGGTTTTGCCAGCAAGGTTTTGATCATGCCAATAGCGATAGTGGGCTAATGTTGGATTATAGCATTCTGGATACTGGCGGCATTGATAATTTAACCAAGCTTGATCATAGTCATGTTGAATCAGTTGTGGATAATAACAGTCAAAGCGATAATGGCGTAAATACTGATAGAGTAGTTGAGCTTGATTAAGTAAACCGATAGTTTGTGAAAATACATGAGAGATAGAAAAAATATCTATGATGCTAAATTTAGCTTGAGGTAGATGAGATGTTAGCCTCATCCAATAATCAGTAAAGTGTTGATAGATTGAATCTACAGCTTGCGATGAGTAGGCTAATGCTTGTTGATACTGTCCTAAGCAATTATAACTGCTAGCAATGTACTGTAACAAAGGCGTAAAAGTCTTATTTTGCTTCGCAATTGATTCAAATTGCTGGAGTAAACATTCAAATTGGTCAGTTTTATAGAGCCATAATGCCACAAGCGCTACATACTCTAAGCTAGTTTCGCCATGCTCAATGCTGTCTAAGCCATATTTAGCAGCTAATCGATACTGTTTAGCTTGATTGGCAAGCTCTGCTGCTTGTTTAAAAAGAGTACGTCTATCAGTATGTCGATCGGCAGCTTGATCAACTAATGCTTGCGCTTGCTGAACT
>CAWUKA010000079.1:0-9036 GCA_963922965.1 uncultured Gammaproteobacteria bacterium
AGCGAGTTCAGTTGCTGGGCTGCCGCGCGACTGCGTCGCTCGCAGTGGGCTGAGATATATAAATTTTGCTTGATCCATCATTTCAATGAACAGTAGTGATTAAAGCTAAGCTTAGTAATTCCTAGCGAGTTCAGTTGCTGGGCTGCCGCGCGACTGCGTCGCTCGCAGTGGGCTGAGACATATAAATTTTGCTTGATCCATCATTTCAATGAAATGAACAACGGTGCTTGAATCTAAGACTAATGCTTTTTAGTGGTTTGGGCTACTAGGTTACCGCGCTCGCTATCACTCACTCGCAATAGTGGCAAAGGCGAACAAGCAACCTAGTAGCTTTACCCAACCGTAGCTGTGGTTTCGGTATCGCTAACCAGCCGTGCAAGGGTAACACCGGTTTGACCTTGATACTTACCACCGCGGTCTTTATAGGATTGTTGGCACACTTCATCAGACCCTAAAAATAATAACTGCGCTACGCCTTCATTGGCATAAATCTTTGCAGGTAGGGGTGTGGTATTGGAAAACTCTAACGTAATATGCCCCTCCCACTCTGGCTCAAGCGGTGTAACGTTGACGATAATACCGCAACGGGCATAGGTTGATTTGCCCACACAGACAACTAACACACTACGTGGAATACGAAAGTATTCCACCGTCCGAGCTAACGCAAACGAGTTCGGCGGGATAATGCAAACGTCATTTTGCATTTCGACAAAACTATCTTCTGGAAACGCTTTCGGATCAACAATGGCCGAATTGATATTGGTAAAGACCTTAAACTCTCTCGCGCAACGTACATCATAGCCATAACTTGAGGTCCCGTACGAAATTAAGCGCTCACCACTCGCACCGGTATGAATTTGACCACTGACGAAAGGTTCGATCATACCCCGCTCAGCTTGACGCCGAATCCATTGATCCGATTTGATACTCATGTCCACTCCTCTTTATTAATCACCTGAATATTCAACCACGACTTTAGCAAAATGCTGCGAATAATTTTTTGGTAACGCCGCCACAGTGCCAACGAGTTGACTCGCGATATCAGCAAAGGCTGTAGCAATCTCACCATTTGGCTCCCGCACTACGGTTGGCGTACCAGTATCACCGTGCTGACAAATACGCGCGTCAAGCGGTAACCGACCAAAAAAATTAATTCCCTGCTTCGCGGCAAACGTTTCAGCACCACTGGTACCAAATACCGGTTCTTGGTGCCCGCATGCGGAGCAAGTATGCAAACTCATATTTTCAACCACACCCAGAGTTTTGACCTTAACTTTTTCGAACATCGCCCATGCTTTTTGGACATCGAGCAACGCTACGTCTTGCGGGGTCGAAACAATCACAACCCCCGTTAACGCAACCTTTTGCGCAAGCGTCAATTGCACATCGCCAGTGCCTGGTGGCAAATCGATAATTAGATAATCAAGTTTGGGCCAAGCGGTATCATTGAGGAGTTGCATCAAGGCACGGGTGACAATTGGCCCACGCCAAATCGCAGCAGTATCGGGGTCAACCAGATAACCAATCGACATCGATACTAATCCGTGACTCTGCAACGGGATAAACTTATTGTCCGCGACGGCGGGCTGACCACTCACACCCAACATATGTGGCTGGCTTGGCCCATAAATATCAGCATCCAAAATACCAACCGCAAAGCCCTGTGCTTGCAACGCTAGGCTTAAATTAACGGCAACTGTTGATTTGCCAACACCACCTTTACCTGACGCAACAGCGATCAAATGCTTAATCGAGGCTGGGCTCTGCGGTTTCGCTTGTGGTTGTACTGTACGGCTCAAAATTGACTCCAACTTGCTCATTTCTAAACCGGATACGATAACACAGGCCCCTGCTAGAGTCGTTAGCCAGCTTCGCTTTTTTGCTCGATTTCGGATAAGATCACTACATTTTTAAGGTAACTAAGCAGTAATGACAGACGATAACCTCAATGCAATACTCGATTGTTTGCCACAAACCCAATGTGGCTTGTGTGAGCACGCCGGTTGCCGCCCTTATGCTGAAGCAATCGCAGCAGGGCGGGATGACATTAGCCAATGTGCACCCGGGGGCCGACCGGTATTAGAGCGGCTCGCTGTATTGACTGGATCAGATCCAACACCGTTTTACGACAAAGTCGATCAGCGCTTGCGACAACCATCGCGCGCACGCATCCGCGAAGCTGAATGCATTGGTTGCACCAAATGCATTCAAGCCTGTCCGGTTGATGCGATTATCGGCAGCGGTAAACGCATGCACAGTATTCTCAGCGCCGAATGCACTGGCTGTGACTTGTGTATACCAGCCTGCCCAGTCGATTGCATCGAAATCGAGCCACTCAGCGCTTATAGCTTTGACCCTGCAAAAGCCTTGCGCCGGTTTGATGCTAAACAGCAACGCCTAAGTGGCAAAGTCATCACCCAACACGAACCCAAACTTGCTGCACTTGGTGCAAGTAATAAAACTGACCTGATCGCTGCTGCATTACGTCGCAACAAAGCTAAAAAGGAAAGTTATGATGACGCCATATAAAATTAATAAAATTTTTGATCTGTTTCACCAACACAACCAACAACCGAACACTGAGCTGCGTTTTCAATCGCACTTCGAATTACTGGTTGCGGTGATACTATCAGCACAAGCAACTGACGTAAGTGTCAACAAAGCCACTCAAGTCCTCTATAAAGTTGCCAACACACCCGAGCAATTACTGCAACTCGGTGTCATTGGCTTAAAAAAATATATCAAATCGATTGGTCTTTATAACACAAAAGCCAGCAATATCATTAAGACTTGCAAAATACTAATCGAGCAACACAATAGCGAAGTGCCCTCTGAGCGCAAAGCCCTTGAGGCACTTCCTGGCGTTGGTCGTAAAACCGCGAACGTGGTATTGAACACCGCGTTTGGTCAACCGACTATGGCAGTCGATACCCATATCTTCCGCATCTCCAACCGGATCGGCATTGCACCTGGCACTACTGTTCGCCAAGTTGAAGATGGCCTGCTCAAGGTGATTCCAAAAAAATACTTACTGGATGCGCATCAGTGGTTAATCTTACACGGTCGCTACACCTGCACGGCGCGTAAACCCCAATGCAGTAACTGTATCATCCATCGTTATTGTGAATACGAGGACAAGCATCATGATGTTTAATCAAGACCGCGATGGTATGCGCCAAATGTATGTTGATGTCTGGCAAAAATATAAAAACAAACAGCCGTTAGAACCACTCGAAATTCAAATCATTGATGTCATTCAAGCGCATCCGGAATATCATCGCTTACTCGATAATGCGAAACAACATCTTGACGCTGACTACGATTGGCATAGCGGTAAAACCAATCCATTCTTACACATGGGTTTGCACCTTGGCTTGCGCGATCAAATTTCGCTGGATTTTCCACCCGGCATTGCTGACATCTATCAGCAACTCTTAGTACGGCATCAGCAACAACACGACGTCGAGCACTTGATGATGTCAGTACTGGCAGAAACGATTGCTGAAGCGCAGCAACAACAAACCTACCTGGACGAACTCAAATACCTGACCCGCTTGCAAGGATTGTGACGCTGTTGTAGTTGCATTCGGTGTAAGCAATACGGTTGGGGCTGTGACTAGCTTTAAGTGAAGCGGATATTGCCTGGTTAAAAAAATGTTTTAAATTATGGACATCCCGAGCCAGCGCTTTAGCCCACTGCGAGCCGCATCAGCGGCGTGGCAGCTTAGCTGATCAGATAGAACTGCTTTCCCTTTTCAGTCCACTCGAGGGACACCAGTCCCGAAGCAGCCCAGTGGTATGAGACCACTAGAGTTTCATCAGCTTCGCACAAACTATCATTTTATTGAATCGGCTGCGATTAAGTAGCACGTGTGCTTATGGTGGTTTGAGTTGCTGGGTTGCCGCGCTCGCTTTCTCACTGCAACGGGCAGAAAACGAGCAAAGCCTCTTCTATCTTTTTAGGTGGGCAACTACAAACTCGTAGAACGCAGAGCTATCCAGCTACTGTATGATGTTGCTAGATCCAACTGCAAGTATAGGCTCACTTCAGATGCTGATAAAGACTAATCAAGATCACCATCAGCGCCGAGGCCTGGTAGCGAAGGCCCTTCTGCTTGTTGCCCTTCTGCTTGTTGCTTACCTGGCACTGCCTCATCTGGCTGCTGTGCTGCTGCGCAAAATACACTATAAACAGCGAGCGCGCTAGCATTGCTGGCTGGTGGATCACCCAGTACTTGGCGTACTGCATTGATAGCAGTTTGTATTAGAGCAGGTGATTGCTCCTGACGAGCTATCTGCTTATTACCAGCACCAGCTATTGTGCTAGGCTGAATAGCAGCATCTATAGCCGCTTGCAAGGATCGGTTGCTTTGATAGAAGATTTTCAGCATCAACCACACCACCATGGTCACGGTTGGTTTATTCTGATCTGAAGTCAGGTAACCCAACAAGTGTCTAGCTTGCGCTGGCATATGTAGCTTTTCTGCAAAGTAAAAACAGTAATGCGCTGCGGCAGCGACAAGCTTATTATTGCTACTGTCAACCAGAGCAAGCAGGTGATCAATCACTTTATTCCTATCACGATACTTATCAAACAGTAGGTCAATTAAACCATATATATCTAGGTCAGAAACACCGTCGAGACGCAAGAAGAATGTAGCAAGACTAGATCGATAAATTACCTCTGGCAATTTAGTGTAGTGTAGATACTGGTTTTGTAAAGCTTTTCTCGCAGCATGATCAAGATATTTCGACTCGACTAATTGCAACAATAACATGAAGACTCTAACTTGTTGTGAGATATTATTGATTTTTATAGAGCTGATTTGGCTAACCAAAGCATCGCTGTTGGCTTCGGCACAGAGGGCATCGACTTTAGGATCAACTGGTACTGGCTCACCACTAGCAAGTTCGTCTAAAGTCGTTTCTGCTGCCAGTGCTAGTGTTAAGCCTGCCGCTGTAACTTGCTGACGTGCCTGCTCTCGCTCTGACTTTGCCACGATTGCACAAAGACGTAAACCCAGTAATTCAATGACAGGTGCCTGCAAAGCTGGGTTGCTAACACAGTATTGTTGTAGTAGCGCTATAAGTTCTACTTCTTGTTGTTCTGCATGAGGAAGTAAAAATGTAAGCTGGGTTAATACCTTCATCAGGGCGTAATGATAATCGGTATGGATTGGCGCCACTGTAGCTCGTTGCTCCAAGATTGCCTTAACCATGGCTAACGTAGGTATTTGTGGCAGCGGCAACTGCATTAGAGTACGTGCAACTGGCGCTGAGTGTTGATCAACGTGCTGTTGCAATAGACTCAATACTTGTAGCCACTCCGCCTCATCAAGCTCATCCCTATAAAGACCTTCTAATATATTCGATAGAATAAACGGCATTCGAGTAGGTTGGTGAACAACTAATGCCTGACTGCTGGCACTAACCAGCGCGCCATCTGAGCGCGCCAATCGTGCTTCTGCAGCTGCGATCAACTGTTGATGATCTAATTTATCAGGCTCTGGTTGCAAACTAGGTAAGGCATCAAATACTGATCGCATAACCTCGACGCGTTGTTGTGCCGGCACAGATTTAAGCCGATTAGTTATAGCTGCGATGAAACGCTTCTGGCGCTCAATTGCCTCTAATCTGGACTTGATTTCGTCAAGGCTCAGCTGTCGCTGAGTTGAAGTTGCCAATACCCCACGAGAAGATACAAGAACTCTAAATTTTTTTCTCGCACTGGGAGGCTGAAAAAAATCACTTGCGACTACTTGATCTTGAGCGCCCGCCGCTGTTGATTGACGGTGACGTTCATTAATTAAATTAGAATTTAGATTTGTCAATTCGTCATGTAAAAACACTAGCACTTCAAGCACGGCGGTTAACTGATCAAGAGGAATAGTTAAACGATTCAATATTATTAACGCGGCGTTGCACTCTTCAAAACCTGTTGCTGTACAGTGCGGCAATACTGTCTCGATCAATCGTACTGTGTAGTCGTTAAGAGAATCAGGATATTTTCGCAGTAATTCTGCGAGTAAGTTAATTGCTGCCAAACGCACTACGGGCTCTTCACTACTACATAGTGGCAGTAGCAATTTCATAGCAAAACTAGCCAATTGGCTCGATATCAATTTTAATAGCAACTCCTTTGTTTGGTTATCCTTATCATTATCAAACCCAAATCGCTGCACCAATTGCTCTATGCACTGCTGTTGCTCTTGCTGAGACAACCTTTTAACAACAGTGACTAAATTCACGTTAGATTGAATTCTCACACTGGCATTGTCATGTTCGGTACAAGGCAGCAATAGCTGAGCAGCTTGTTGATACTGTTCAGTTGTAGCGTTAGACGACTCTAGCATCTGGCAAAGTAACGCTAAGGCTGGCTGTAAAATGCCTACATCCACCCTGTGATCAACTTTGGTTTGACAAATCGGCATCAGGTTTTCGATTAATCGCTGACGATCTGGCTCGGCTAATGGTAGCTTGGATAATGCTGTTAAGCACTCTAACACTGCGCGACGATGCTGAGGTTCGCTGTTGTAAACTTTTACTAACCGCTCGATAGCTTGTCTGTACTGTTCCGGCTGCATGCACTCAACCAGTGGTTTAACGCAATCGCAAACAGGAGCATTCATACTGCCGAATTTTGTGTAGTAGTGTCGTGCAAAAATCAGCAAAACAGCTAGCTGCTCATCAGGGCTTAAGCGTGGTATGCGCTGCTGTAGCTTGCGACCAATGTCAGACTGTGCAGAATAATCAGCGGACTTGACCGCTTCACATAGCGCCTGAAAAAATTCAACGTTACCTTGTACTACTGAAAGGGCTTGAGCTGCTGAACTCTCAGCAGGAGAAGAAGAGTGACTATTTTCCATTACAGGACCTCCTTTTTTTACATAATGGCCTGGCTGTTGAACAACATCAGCTGGTGCCCAGGGTTTGATCTTGAAACAATCCTAGCATCAACAGTCATCGCGACAGCAACATGGATCACGCACCCCAGCAAGACGCCGATACCAAAAAGAGCCGCACCGGAAACCAACCAGCCGTAGCCGCAACCGAGTATCAACACCAAACTGGTCAACAGCAATAATTGTTGACGGCGGGCTAATTGAGCAAAGGAGCCATAAATATAAGAAGTAGCGTGCTAGTAATGTCATGGGAGCTTGTATCGAGTCAAATTGATCAAATTATACACCAACGGGCAAACCTTGCAAATAGGCGTTAACAAGTACGACTAAGTCGATCAATGCCCCTGATCTATCAAACTTTCTCGATCGAATCATCAAGAGTTGAATAAAGTTAACCTATTCGAGCTGAGCCATTGCAAGGCAATGATGGTTGCTGCATTACAAACAGTGTCGCTGTAAATTAATGAAGCAACCTCTTCAAATGCAACTGCGTGCACCAAGATATCTTCATTTTCTTCGACATTGTGGCAGACTGTTTTATCAGCGTTGATCTGGACGATACCACAATAAAGATGCATCTTCTGAGTTGAGATACCTGGACTCAAAAGAAAGCTAGTGATAGGTATCAGTTGCTCAATCAGGTAATTTGCTTCCTCCAGTGCCTCTTGCCTAATAATACTTGCTTTGTCACAAGGCCGATCAATTGCACCCGCGATGATCTCCAACAACCATGGACTCAACGGATCGGTCAGTGCGCGAGCCTAAACTGCTCAATCAAGATCACCTTATCTTTACTTGGATCATAAAGTAGCACACCAACTGCATCCAAGGGTGCAACAAGATGCCTGTTTATTATGCTCGACCAACCACCATTAAAGTGACGAAATTTGAAATTAATTTTCCTAACTGATAACCCGGAGTTGCAATAAACCATATGATCATCAAAAACAATAAAGTCGGCTGCTTTAAAAACTCTATCCATCTAAGGCCTCAGTGTACAATGCTTTTTGTTCTATAGTATTTTCACTACTGCGTTTATCAATGTAATAGGCATCCCTATTATCACCGAATTGATGGCCATGAAAAGTAGCATAAAAAATACGTCTGTATTGTGTCGATCTATTTTTGAGTGAATAATGTGGCAATCGCCAATCAAACAAGGCGATGTCACCAGAGTTAAGCTCGAGTGGGAAAAATGACAGTTGATTGAGCTCAATTGATCTAAGGTATGGACCCAAACTATCAAGCTGATTAGTAATAGAAAGCCAGTCAAGTCCGAAAATATCCTGCGTCTGAGTTAAATTTGCTAGATATAAGCAGCCATTACTTGTTAAACACGGATCGATGGGAAGAACGAGATTAATGAAACTATCTGCATAATCTAACCAACCACGCCTGTAGTCGCCACCAGTTTTCCGCCAGAAAAAATGCCCATCGATATGTGGTCTAAATCCGGTACTAGATGGTGGTTTATAGTTTACTTTATCTTTAAAAAGAATTTGTTTTTCCCCTAAAAGATCAAATAGCGCATTATGAATTAAATTACTTGAGAGTAGTTGCTTTATTGCTGGCGAATAATCTAGCACCCTCTCTACTCTTCTTAACGGGTTGGGCACTGAAGTTAGTGTAGGCTCATGATAAAAATCTTCATTTTTTGCAAGCGTATAAGAAAAATCTCGTTCATCTTTTCGGGGATAGCCACATGATTTCGAATCTAAGATAACACCAACTAAATCAACCACAGCTTTAATCGGGTAGCATTCTTTAATAAAGATATCAGATAACGCATTACCGAATCTAGGACCTTGCTCTAGATCAGCAGGCTTTATATGCCGCCTCTGACTCGTTGCTTGGATTGGCACTGGTAGTTTTATCAGTGGAGCGGTAGTGTCGAGCGGCAACATACTCCGAAACGAAATGGTTGCTTTCGTCCGATACAGAGGTTCGAGCACTCTGATTTAATTTGCAGTAAATAAAGTAGAGAAGTGATTTTTTAAATAGTCAACCGCTGCTGGATGAATAAAAAACAATACATAATCATCTGGCGAACCGAATTGACTAACTTGCTCATGCCACATTTGCCACATTTGCCACATTTGCCACATTTGCCACATTTGCCACATTTGCCACATTT
>CAWUKA010000080.1:0-9028 GCA_963922965.1 uncultured Gammaproteobacteria bacterium
AAACCATTGAGAGGCATCAAGGCCAACATCCCGTGATTTCGGTCAGCTTGAAAGACGTTAAGCGGGACAGCTTTGCTAAGTGCTTGGAAGCGATCGGGATGGTGATGGCAGACTTGTATCAAGAATTTCGACCACAGCTTTATTCCAATAAAATTGATAGTGATAAGCAGCAATACATCAAGAAAATTATGGCCGATGAAGCATCAGAAACCCAGTTGACCAATGCACTGCGAAATCTCACCGAATACCTCAACCTCTACTACGGCAAGCCGGTGGTGTTACTCATCGATGAATACGATGCCCCGATTTTGCACGCCTATAGCAGTGGTTATTACCAAGAGGCGATTGGCTTCTTCCGTAATCTGTTTTCTGCCGCCCTCAAAGATAACCCGTTTCTTGCCAAAGGCGTGATGACCGGCGTTTTACGAGTCGCTAAAGAAAATATCTTCTCCGGCTTAAACAATGTCAAAGTCTATTCGATGTTGCATGATAAGTACGCCAGCTACTTTGGCTTTACCGAACTGGAGGTTGATGAACTACTGACAACAGCCAACTTAAGCGTTGACCGCAACGCCATCAAAAATTGGTACAACGGTTACAGCTTTGGCAATCAGCTCATTTATAACCCGTGGTCAATCATCAATTGCATTGCTGAGTCCGGTAAGCTGATGTCCTACTGGATGAATACCAGTGATAATCAATTGATTAAAACGTTACTGATTGAAGCCTCACCCGACGTCCAAACCAAACTACAGCAGCTGATGACAGGCGATGCGGTCAATGAAATTGTTGATGAACACGTGGTGTTTGATCAGCTCGAAACCAATCAAACCGCGCTCTGGACCCTGCTACTCATGTCCGGTTATCTAAAAGCCACAGCCATTGAACCGGTAGATCAATATTTACTCTGTGCGTTACGCGTCCCGAATCAAGAAGTGCTGGCGTTTTACCGTTCCACCATCACCGGCTGGCTTTCCGAAAAGCGTGGCTTCCTCTGGTACAAACAACTCATCACCGACTTAACCCATGGTCATATCGACGCCTTTGCCGAAAGCTTACAATTGATGATCGAAGACAACTTTAGCTTTCGTGATACCGATAAGAAAAACGGTGAACGGTTTTACCATGGCGTGATGCTGGGTCTGGTAGCAGGATTACGGGGTCGTTATGACATTAAATCCAACCGCGAATCCGGTAAGGGTTTATTTGATGCCATGCTGATCCCGAATGACAAAACTGACAACGGTATCGTGTTTGAGTTTAAAGTGGCGCCCAGTGAAGCCGAGCTCGAGGCGACTGCGAAACAAGCGCTGCAGCAAATCATTGCCAAAGAGTATATGAAAGAACTGCAGCAACAAGGTGTCGACAACATCATCAAGATCGGTATCGCCTTTGCCGGGAAGCAGATTAAGGTGGTGAGTGAGTAACGAAGCGACGTTAGCGTAATTAGCATACTACGGTTTGTTTTTTGTGAACGCTTGTTTTATTTAACAGCATTAGATTTAATACTCAGGCCGCATCAGCGGCGTGGTAGCTGGGCTGATCAGATCGAACTGCTTTCCCCTTCAGCCCACTGCGAGCCGCATCAGCGGCGTGGCAGCCCAGTGGTATGAGACAAATACAGTTTTATCCGCATCATGTGCGCTATCATTTCGATTAATAACCGTGACTAGTTAGCACAAGTGCCAATGGTGATTGCATTACTAGGTTGCCGCGCTCGTTTCACTCGCTCGCAATGGGCAGAAAGACAGACCAGCACAGTTTTATCTGTCTCATCTATGCCATCATTTTAATTAACAATAGATGATTAAATCTAAGATTAGTGCTTTTTAGTGGTTTGGGTTGCTGGGTTGCCGCGCATTATCGCTGCGCTCTAATGCTCGCAATGGGCTGAGATGAAGGAGAACCAGTCCATGATCGATAAAATCATCACCACCGCGTTTAAATTAGCACGTGACATCTATGAGATTCACCAAGCCGTGCAAGCCAACAAACAGCAATGCTAACACCTGATCGCACGCGTGCAGCTGATTGAGTGCACTTTATGGGGGCTCGATCAACATGATGCTCGACGCAAGTCCACTCACTTTCATGATGGCTTACTGCACTTACAAGATTGCCTGGTCAACAGTGAGCTGCGCCAGTTGGCTGAAAACGCTTTCCTGGACTTGAAGCAATGGCGCGACATTGTAACGCGATACGCCAAAAACTCAGACTCTTTCCTCGCAGCTATCCAGATCAGATGCATCGCTCTTTGGGCTAAAATCTTTCCACTACACTGTCTGGCTTATCAGCTGCGGCTATTGCATTGAGCTAGACTTGAGCTGTGCCAACGATTTCACTACTCACTAAAATTCAAAACGATATTGGCGTGGGGCGCGCTGACTACTGATGAGCTGATATGGTAGGCACGAGTGGGATCGAACCACCGACCACCACCATGTCAAGGTGGTGCTCTACCACTGAGCTACGTGCCTGTCATTACGTCATAAAAGCATGAGGTTAACATTATCGGATCGCAGCAGCAAGTTTTGAATGTTGCCCTGTCATGTCATTAACGCAACACATACATTACTGCATAAAGACACTTTCCTTCAATAGACGTATTTCGTCACGAAGGCGAGCTGCATCTTCAAACTCTAAGTCTTTTGCGTGCTGTAACATTCGCTGTTCGAGTTTATCAAGCTGCTGATTTAATTTTGTAGGCGAATTTACTGCATATTTGGCTGCAGTCTGTGCAACTTCAAACTTGACCGGAGTATGATTTTTTTCATTCGCTGACTCTAAGATATCACTAACTTTCTTAATAACACTCTTCGGTGTGATACCATGTGCCTCATTAAAGATCAATTGTTTTTCGCGGCGTCGGTCGGTTTCATCGATTGCCCGCCGCATTGAATCTGTGATTTTATCGGCATATAGTATAGCTTTACCATTGACATTACGTGCTGCGCGTCCAATAGTCTGAATCAAAGAACGCTCTGAACGCAAAAAACCTTCTTTGTCAGCATCCAAGATCGCGACCAAGGTGACTTCTGGAATATCCAAACCTTCACGCAATAGATTAATACCAACTAAAACGTCAAATTTGCCGAGGCGAAGGTCGCGAATAATTTCAACTCGTTCTACGGTATCGATATCAGAATGCAAATAACGAATACGGACACCATGCTCGGTAAAATAATCAGTTAAATCCTCTGCCATTTTCTTTGTGAGTGTAGTAATTAATACTCGCTCCGATCGAGTAGCGCGTTTGTTTGCTTCTGATAATACATCATCGACTTGTGCTTTGACTGGTCTGATTTCAATTTCTGGATCAAGTAAGCCAGTCGGCCGCACAACTTGCTCAGCTACAGCACTTGATTTGTTAAACTCATAAGGTCCGGGGGTTGCAGAGATGAAAATAGTCTGTGGTGAAATTGATTCCACCTCCTCAAACTTCATTGGCCTATTATCAAGCGCTGATGGTAAACGAAAACCGTATTCAACCAATGTGGTTTTACGTGATCGATCGCCTTTGTACATAGCCCCAAGCTGTGGCACAGTAACATGTGACTCATCAATAAATAAAAGAGCATCTGCGGGTAAATAATCAAATAGAGTCGGTGGCGCTTGACCTGCTAAGCGGCCTGATAAATAACGTGAGTAATTTTCTATACCCGAGCAATAACCAAGTTCGATCATCATCTCAATATCAAATCGTGTACGCTGCTCTAGTCGCTGAGCCTCAACCAATTTATTTTCTTGATAAAGCTGATCGAGACGATTTTTTAATTCTTCTTTGATTTCATCGATCATCGCAAGGATTTTTTCTCGTGGAGTAACGTAGTGAGTCTTTGGGTATATTGTCAGCCGAGTTGCTGTTCGGATCAATTCGCCTGTTAGTGGATCAAAGTAACTGAGTGATTCAATTTCGTCGTCAAACAGTGACAAGCGCACTGCCTCGCGCTCTGATTCAGCAGGGAAAATATCAATGACATCACCACGGGCACGGTAAGTGCCACGAGTAAAATTAATATCGTTACGGGTGTATTGTAATTCAGCTAACCGCCGCAAGATGGCGCGTTGCTCTCGCTTGTCACCTTGCTTAAGGTGCATCACCATGCTGTGATATGAGCTTGGGTCACCCAAACCATAAATTGCTGACACTGTTGCAACAATGACAGTATCACGCCGTTCCAGTAATGCCCGAGTTGCTGATAGTCGCATTTGTTCAATATGATCATTGACCGAAGCATCTTTTTCGATAAAGGTATCAGAAGCTGGCACATAAGCTTCCGGCTGGTAGTAATCATAATACGATACAAAATATTCAAC
Organism: uncultured Gammaproteobacteria bacterium; assembly: GCA_963922965.1. Lineage (GTDB taxonomy): Bacteria > Pseudomonadota > Gammaproteobacteria > CAWUKA01 > CAWUKA01 > CAWUKA01. The sequence goes on from CAWUKA010000080.1 coordinate 4,318, forward strand.
CGCATTGCTTGGAAAGAATTCTCGCATCTCACTATAAAGTTGTGCGGCTAGGGTTTTGTTAGGTGCTAATACTAGTGCTGGTCGTGCGCACTCAGCAATGACATGTGCCATAGTGAAGGTTTTGCCTGATCCGGTCACACCAAGTAGGGTTTGCTGCGCTAAGCCAGAGGTGATGCCATTAACTAAATCTTCGATGGCTTGCGGTTGATCACCAGCTGGTGCAAAATTGGAATGAATTACAAATTTATTCGTCGATATCAAAGTACTTTACCTGCTTACAGATTGGCTAATTTTTATCATTATACAAAGACTACTGAGGAGAAACCAGATGCCACTCACACTTGCCAACCGCGTTAATGCCATCAAACCATCACCAACGTTGACTATTACGGCAAAAGCAGCAGAGCTGCGTAGCCAAGGTAAGGCAATTATCAGCCTCAGCGCTGGTGAACCCGACTTTGATACACCTAGCCATATTTCCGAGGCAGCTAAACTTGCTATCAATAATGGGCAAACTCGTTATACCTCGGTTGATGGTATACCCAGTCTTAAACAAGCAATCATAGAAAAATTCAATAATGAAAATGATTTAAGCTATAGTCCTAACCAAATTCTAGTTTCTGCAGGAGCAAAGCATTCAATCTACAATTGTTTGCAAGCACTGTTGAACCCGGGTGATGAAGTAATTATCCCTGCACCCTATTGGGTTTCGTATCCAGACATGACACTATTAGCTGACGCTGTACCTAAAATTATAACGACCAGCGCTGCTAATCGTTTTAAAATGTCTGCCCAACAACTCGCAACTGCAATCAATGAGAAAACACGACTAGTGTTTCTCAATAGCCCATCAAACCCGACTGGCATGGCGTACTCTGCTGATGAACTGACTGCTCTTGCTAATACACTCAAACAGCACCCGCAGGTTTGGATTCTTAGTGATGATATTTATGAGCATATCTATTGGGGTGAGCAGACTTACCAAACTATCTTAAATGTCTGCCCAGAACTTTATGATCGAACCATCGTTGTTAATGGTGTCTCAAAAGCATATGCAATGACTGGTTGGCGCATTGGCTACGCGGCAGGTCATCCTGAATTGATTCAGGCAATGAAAAAAATTCAATCACAGAGCACATCAAATCCATGCTCGATCTCGCAACATGCTGCACAAGCAGCACTCGCCGGTCAACAAGACTGTGTTGCTGAAATGTGTACTCATTTTAAGCGTCGGCATGATTACTTAGTTGATGCACTTAACAGCATCGATGGCGTAAATTGCTATCCCGGTGATGGCACGTTTTATGCGTTCCCCGATGTTTCAGGCTTGATCGAAAGTATGAGCAACATCGCCGATGATGTTGAGCTGGCAGCATACTTACTAGAGAAAGCTGGAATAGCATTAGTTCCCGGGAGTGCATTTGGTTCACCCCAGTGTCTCCGCTTGTCTTTTGCAATCAGTGATGACGCACTGGAACGCGCTATGGCGCAATTTAGGCAGGCAATTGAAAAGGCTTGACGTCAATCTGCGTCGTCTGTAGAATCATGCCTCTTTTGTAGACTGTCTATTCCCCGATAGCTCAGTTGGTAGAGCAGGTGACTGTTAATCACCCTGTCACAGGTTCGAGTCCTGTTCGGGGAGCCAAATTTTCTTCATTACCCTCACCCGGAGTGGGTATGTGTTTTCGCATTTTTGTCTCACCCTTGAATTAGCTTTGCTGGGTAAATTCTTCAATGCCGAATTGACGTGCTCGATTGACAAGCATGACTGGGATGTTGTTTTCAATTGGGTAAGCGAGCTTGCATGGTTGACACAAAAGTTGTGCGGCTGATTTGTTATACTGCAAGCTAGTTTTGCAGATGGGACAGACAAGTATGTCTAGTAATTTTTTATCCATAAGTCATTCACCTTAACATGTTTGAATTTAACTCAAAATGTATCGATACAAGTTGGCAAGCACTGCTCTCGGAGTCTTGCTCAAAATTGGATCATAACTACCTCAATTATCTCAAAACGCACCAGAATTGGCTACCCGGTCCGAATAATCTATTCAACGCATTCTCGCTACCTCTGCCAAAGGTAAAAACTATCTTAATTGGCGAATCGCCCTACCCGCGCGCATGCTCAGCCAATGGTTACGCGTTTTGGGATGCAGCCGTTGATGAGTTATGGTCAGAAAAAGGCTTATCAAAAGCGGTTAACCGCGCAACCTCGCTACGTAATTTCATCAAAATGCTGTTGGTCGCAGATAGCCAATTGACACCAAATGATGTTAGCCAGCAAGCTATCGCAAAGCTTGATAAATCATGCTTTATCACTTCAATTGATAAGTTGTTCAATAATATGATGAGGAGCGGTATTCTATTGCTCAATGCATCATTGGTACTCTCTAAGTACGGTGTTAGATACGATGCCAAACAATGGCAGCCATTTCTTGAAACTTTACTCAATCAAATGAGTAATCAGCAATCAAAGGTTAAGCTATTACTATTTGGTAAAGTTGCTGAACTCGTCACTGGCTTTAAAGCAAGTAAATATTTTGAACTATACATTGCCGAACACCCTTATAACATCAGCTTTATTACAAATCGCAAAGTATTAGACTTTTTCCAGCCTCTTCATATACTTAGTAAATAACGTATAATCCAGTCGTTTTGGCTTATTACTCAAGGAGGTAATATGCGGATACTTTTAGTCGAAGATGACGAGGCGCTTGGTGACGCAACACGTACTGGTTTGACCCAGTTTGGTTATGCTGTTGACTGGTTGAAGGATGGTAAAAGTGCTGAGCTAGCAATAAATTCAGAGGATTTTTCTATCATTATCTTAGATATCGGTCTACCTGGTATGTCCGGTTTAGAGCTACTAAAGAAAATTCGCAATACCGAAAATAGCATACCTGTATTACTTCTCACTGCAAAAGATACCGTTGAAGATCGGGTTAAAGGCTTAGATAGCGGTGCAGATGATTACTTAACAAAGCCTTTTGAGCTCGAAGAACTACGTGCTCGTATTCGCGCTTTAAGTAGGCGAGTGACTTCCCGAGCTAACCCAATCATTGAATTTGGTAACATTATACTCGATCCAGCATCGCACGCTGTCACCCAAAACGGTGAAGCAGTTGCAATTACACGCCGTGAATTCGCCCTTTTGCAGAAGTTACTTGACAACGCCGGCCGAGTTCTTTCTCGCGAACAGCTTGCACAAAGCCTTTATAGCTGGGAAGAAGACGTTGATAGTAACGCGCTCGAGGTACACGTTCACAATCTACGGAAAAAATTCAGCAGCGACTTCATTCACACTATTCGTGGTGTTGGCTACATGGTAAAAAAGAAAGAATGACCAACTCGATTCGGCGCTTTCTCCTCGTTTATATTCTACTTAGCGTTACTATCATTATCGCTTTGATTGTTACTGGTAATCACTACCTTGATAATCGTGATATTGATTCACGGTTAGATTCCTGGCTCAGTCAAACAACGTTAGTTATTCAAGCTCTTCTTGGTAGTGACTTAGAATTGCGCCAACTTAATAGTTTGAATAAAGAAATTAAAAAAATACCACTACAAGGAAAATATTTTTTCTCATTGACTACCAATAAAAAGCAATATGCTCAATACCATGACCGTTTTCAATTTCAAGTTTGGAATGATAAAGGCCGTTTACTACTTCGCTCAAGTGGCGCACCAATGGAGCAACTCGCTGTTGACTCAACTGGCTTAAGTGAAAAAATTATAAATGGTGTACCCTGGCGTGTTTTTACAATTTATAATCCGCGAACTGGTCTTGTTATCTCTGCAGCTGAGCGACATGACATGCGGAAAGAACTGCGCAAACGGATTGCCTACGATAATATTTTTATAATTTTTCTTGCTTACCCACTGCTAGGTATCGCCATATGGATGATCATTGGTTTTGGTTTAAATAGTCTTGCTCGAGTTGCAAGTGAAGTCGCTTATAGAGTACCAAGCTACCTCGAACCTGTTGATCTTAATCAGGTGCCAGAAGAAATTAGACCACTCGTCGATGAACTAAATAAACTTTTTTTGCGCCTACAAGAAGCCCTTGAACGGGAAAAACGTTTTGCTTCTGACGCTGCACATGAATTAAGAACGCCACTCGCAGTACTCAAAACTCAAGCAGAAGTTGCATTAAATGCACGTAATGAAGAAGAAAAAGATGAAGCACTAATAAAATTATCTAAAGGTGTTGATCGTAGCACCCATGTTGTGCAACAACTTTTGACGTTAAGTCGTTTATCCCCCAAGAAAATAATTACTAAAAATGAATGTCAGCAATTCAATATTATATCGTTAGTTGCAGATATCATTGCTGAGTCAGTTCCAACTGCACTTGATAAGCAAATCGATATTGAGCTCTCAGCCCATGCTCAACAACTCAAAATGATCGCTAATTTGACTGCAATTAGTATCTTAACTCGAAATCTGATTGACAATGCAATACGTTATACACCAATTGGTGGAAATGTTATTGTTCGTGTTACTGAAGATAATAGGAATATTAAATTAAGTGTTGAAGATAATGGACCAGGTATTCCGCCACATTTGTACGCTAGGGTATTCGAACGCTTTTATCGTGTACTTGGTACAAAAGAAACGGGTAGCGGTCTTGGTTTAGCAATCGTTCAGCAAATAGCTTCACATCATCAAGCAAAAGTGACATTAGGTGTGCCAGAAAACGGGGTTGGCT
>CAWUKA010000081.1:0-8955 GCA_963922965.1 uncultured Gammaproteobacteria bacterium
TAGAGTCCTATAGGAGGAATGAATCATTAGCTTCAGAGAAGCTGTTGCCAGTCTTCAATAGGCTCGCTTTTGTGGCAGAACAGCTTGGCTATTACCACGTAGCTTTGAACTTTTGTCAACTGTGTATCGATAGTAAACCAGAAACTCCTAAAGACTTACTTAATACAAATAAGTTAGTACAGATTGCAGCGCGTAAATTTGACCAGCTAACGCAACGATTAAGATCTGGTGCCCCAAGCTCTGGTCCATTCACCTTTGAGCGTCCTCAGCAAGAGTTGGCAATGATGTTGGTCGCTAGCCTATTAAAGCAGGCCGGCCAGCAGCGTAGGCTTGAATTAAGGCCAGCTGAAGAGGTTTCTACTCAGTCAGCTGCAGCCGCTGCCCAACCCAGTATGGGTGGTTGCTAACAATTAACTAGTCACTATTGCTGCCGCAGCAGTATCTTGCTGATAATGAACCGTGCGAGTATGTAGAGTTAAGACAAACGGAAAGTTGATCAGCGCCATGGCTGTTAAGTAGATTCCTGGCGCTATCGTTGTGCTAGTGTATTGCACTAGCGACATCGCAACCAGTGGTGCGGTGCCACCAAAGATCGAATAACTTAAGTTATAACCGAGTGCAGCTACACTATAGCGGATTTCGGCCGGTAGGATCTCTAGCGCAGCCGCAGTCAAGGCACCTTGGTAAAGTGCAGCAAACACAGTAAAGATCAACAACACGTGAAATAGTTCGCGCGCTCCGCCAGTTTGTAAGTATTGGTAGGCGGGGATGCTTGCTACTAGCCAAAATAGCGTGCTGATCAATAACGCGTTGCGGCGGCCAAACCAGTCCGACAACAAGCCACCGATTGGTAATAATAAAATTGCAATCGCCATACAGCGACTGCTAATCGACATACTTTCGCTCAGCGATAACTGCAAATAGTGCTCGGCGTAGGTTGGCATAAAAACATAAACGATATAGGTAATCACTGCGCTTAAACTATAGAGCATAGTGATATAAAGCATTGGCATTTTGTAGCGTTTGCAGGCTGTGAGCAGTGGAAAGCGTTGGATGCGACCACGGGCACGGAGGCTTTGGAATAACATCGGCTCAGCGGCGTTTTTACGAAAGTAATAGCCGATCACACCAGTGACGGCGCCAAACAAAAACGGCAACCGCCAACCCCAGCTCGATAGTGCCGCTTGGTTGAGGGTGGTGACCCAGCTTGCGACCAGTGAGCCGCTGAGCAAACCGACACCGGTGCCGGACCAAACCAACGCCGTGGTGAAACCACTTAAGTGTGCTGGTGAGCTTTCTAAGACAAAAGTATTGCAACCAGTAAACTCACCGCCGGTCGAAATACCTTGTAAAATTCGTAGCACGATCAAGCTAAGTGGTGCTACAACGCCAACTTGGGCGTAGGTTGGCAGTAGTCCAATCAACACCGTTGGTACCGACATCAAGACAATTGATGTCACCACCATTTTTTGTCGGCCGAGTTTATCGCCAAAATGACCAAACAAAATTGCACCGAGCGGCCGCGCTAAAAAACCAACAGTAAACACAGCATAGGCAAGCATCACTGATACTCTGGCATCATGGCTTGGGAAAAATAATGCAGACATAACCGGTGCCAGATAAGCGTACAGTGCAAAGTCATAGGATTCTAAGATAACGCCAAACCAACTGGCCAATACCACTGTAGCAATGCTGCGTTGTAACATTGATTCCCCCAATAATATTCGGGGTGACTGGATTCGAACCAACGACCCCTGCCTCCCGAAGACAGTGCTCTACCAAGCTGAGCTACACCCCGTATGTGGGCACGAGTGTAACTGAAATGACGCTAAAACCCTAGTTCATCATTGGCGCAGGTTGATCGCTAGTCAGCTTGCCAAAACAACGAAATAGTATCTTGCCGGTAAGCGCAGTCAGCGTCGGCCAACGTAGTCGTTGATAAAGTTTGACTTGGTAGTGCTGGAGTGCAGCTTGACTAAAGTCCCCTTTGCTAAACGCACTTTGAATGGTTGAGGCGGCAATCCGACAACTGAGAAATGCGTTTGTTAAACCCTCACCAAAGGTTGTGTCGACAAGGCCAGCGGCATCCCCAACCAGTAGGCCGCCATCAAATACTAGCTGGCGCCGTTGACTTATTAGCGGCAGCACACTGCCAGTTAGGGTTGATTGTTGTTGTGTAATTTTAATACGGTTTTGTAAGCGTGGATCAGCCGCAAGTTGTTGCCAAAATAATGCTTTTAGTGAGTGTGCCTGCTGTGCTAATGCGCGTTGTGGGATGATCAAGCCAACATTTGCTGTGCTCTGATCCGCATGGTTGGGAAAAACCCAACAGTAACTCGGTTGTTGCAAATTAAAAAAATGTAGCTCGAGGTAATGCTGGCGTATGAGTGGCACATCGGAAAAATACCCACGAACTGCGACTGCAGTGTAGTTTGGGTCGAGTTGTAGTAAGCCAGTTGATTTTGCAATCCGACTGTTTGCCCCGTCAGCACCGATAACAAGTCGTGCTTCGTAGCGGCCTTTGTTACCAATAATGCCACACACCTGATTATCTGTACGGATCAGGTCTACTACACTGAATTCATCGATCACATCGCAGTGTTGACTGGCTTGCTCGAGTAGATGGTTGTCGAAGCGATGACGTTTAATGACATAACCAATGCGCGGACCAAACGGTGGGTTGGCGAGGCAAAAACGACTTTGCCAGCGGTTATCATAGCTTAACACCGCGCCATGATAGTGACTTTGTTCTGCCACCATCGCTGGTAGTCGAATGCGAGCACGCTGCAACTGTTTTACGGCATCGCAGCTGACGCCATCACCACAGGTTTTTTCACGTGGGAAGCGAGTTTTATCAAGTAGCAAGATACGAAAACCGCTACGACCGAGCAAGGTTGCTAGGCAGCTGCCAGCTGGGCCTGCCCCAACGATGATACAGTCATAGTGCGGTTTCAATGGGCTCGGTCGACAGCGAAATGTGTGAGTGCAACCAAGGCTTGCCGGTAACTGTTATCGGGTATGGTAGCCAATGCTTGCAAGGCAAGGTCAGCTTCATGTTGTGCCGCTTGATAGGTTGCCTGAATTGCTTCAGTTGCTAGCAAGATTGCTTGTATCTCAGCGATTTTACTGCGATCTGCGCTGCGAATTGCTTGTTTGACGAGTGCTGCTTGGTTGGCGTTGCAGCGTTGCAAGGCTTTGATTAGTGGTAATGTTAATTTGCCGTTGGCGAGATCGTCGCCACTGTTTTTACCCATGACTTGACTATTGCTGTTGTAGTCGATCAAGTCATCGGTGATTTGAAAGGCCATACCGAGATGTTTGCCATAGGCGTGTAGCTGTTGCTGCATTGTGTCGTCACAGCCAGCAGCAATAGCGCTGATTTCAGCTGCTGCGGCAAACAGTATCGCGGTTTTACAATGGATGACTTCGCAATATTGTTGTTCTGTCAGTTCAGGGTTTTTGATATATGAGAGTTGTAAGACTTCACCTTGCGCAATGATATTGGTGGTTTCGGCAAGCACGCGCATGACTGTCATAGAGCCAACCTTGATCATCATTTGAAATGAACGCGAGTAAAGGAAGTCGCCGACTAGGACACTGGCTTCATTACCCCAGAGTGCATTAGCAGTAGGGTGGCCACGTCTTAGGGCTGAGGTGTCGACCACATCATCATGTAACAGTGTTGCGGTGTGAATAAACTCGATAACGGCTGCCAATTGTATGTGATGATGGTTGCAGCCACCAAGTGCTTTGCCAACCAGCAACAGTAGTTGTGGTCGAAGGCGCTTGCCGCCACTGTAAATGATGTGTTCGCTAAGCTGACTGATCAGAGTAATGGGTGAACTGAACTCTGCTTCAATACACTTGTTGACGGCCAACAACTCTTCGCGTACGAGTGTGGTGATTTCGCTTAATTGCACTGGCTGGTTACCTTTTAGTTTATTTTGTGTTCAGCATGTAAATACAAGTTCTAAAATAGCAAACTATTCCAACAGATACGACAGCTAGCGATTAAAATGTAACTGCTCATAAATCAATAAAACTTTCCAGTTGAAATACATTCACATTATCGTCTAGACTACGTCTCCGCTGCTAGGGACAGAGCATTAGTCAACGACTTCGATATTGGTTTGAGTATTCAAATTGGCTTGCATGCGGCTGGCTGATTTCGTACAATTGTTAACTTTTATCGGGTTGCAAAAATAATTTGGAGCTTAAGCATGTATGCTGTAATTAAGACCGGTGGTAAGCAGTACAAAGTTGCCGCTGGCGACACCTTAAAAATAGAAAAGTTAGCTTTAGATATTGGTCAAACTATTGAGTTTGAAGAAATTTTGTTGGTTGCTGACGGCGGAAACGTCAAACTCGGTGTACCTTTTATTGCGGGTGGCAAAGTCGTTGCTGAAATCGTTAGTCACGGTCGTGGCAAAAAAATAAACATCATCAAGTTTCGTCGGCGCAAACATTCGATGAAACGGCAAGGCCATCGACAAGACTTTACAGAAATCAAAATCAATGCAATACAAGCAGCGTAGCGCTTAGGAGAATGATAAATGGCTCATAAGAAAGCAGGTGGCAGTACTAATAACGGGCGCGACTCGCAATCAAAACGGCTAGGCGTCAAACGCTTTGGCGGCCAGCTCGTTCGTGCTGGTAATATTATCATTCGTCAACGCGGTACCGCGTTTCACCCTGGTGAAAATGTTGGTTGTGGTCACGACCATACCCTGTTTGCTTTGGTTGATGGCATCGTTAAGTTCGTAAAGAAAGGACCAAAAAACCGTCGATTTGTCATGATTGAGCCAGTGGAGGAAGCTGTCGCGTAGTGATTTCGGCGCCTGACTACTGCCTTGAATGCAAGCCTGGTCAACAATAACAATAATAAAAAATACAAAAGCCTCATTCTTGCTATCAATGAGGCTTTTTTTTTCAAATAAAACTAATAGTGGTTACCTTGTATGTATGTTTATCGTCAAAAAACTGAGTGCAGATCGTGAAATTTGTTGATGAGGTAAAAATCCGTGTTGCTGCCGGTCGTGGTGGTCATGGCTGTCTTAGCTTTTTGCGTGAGAAATATATCCCATTCGGTGGCCCTGATGGTGGCGATGGTGGTGATGGCGGCAGCGTTATTTTAGAAGCCGATCGAGGCTTGAATACCTTGGTTGACTATCGTCATCGGCGTCAATTTGCAGCTGCCAATGGCGAGCAAGGTCGAGGGAAAAATTGTCGAGGCAAAAGCGCTGATGATCTAGTGCTCAAAGTGCCAATAGGCACAATGGTTTTTAACAGTGATACCAGCGAACTGATCGGCGATGTTGTCCTGCATGGCCAGCAATTAACAGTTGCAAAAGGTGGCTTTCATGGCCTAGGCAACGCGCGTTTTAAGAGTAGTGTCAATCGTGCACCTCGGCAAACGACGCCAGGTTCAGCTGGCGAAAAGCTTGAGCTTAGACTGGAATTGAAGTTGCTCGCTGATGTTGGATTGCTTGGTTTGCCAAATGCCGGCAAATCGACCTTGATTAGTGCAGTCTCATCAGCAAAACCTAAAATTGCTGACTATCCGTTTACAACCTTGACGCCAAAACTCGGCGTCGTGAGTGTGACTGATGAGCAAAGCTTTGTGATGGCCGACGTGCCAGGTCTGATTGCCGGTGCGGCACAAGGTGCTGGCTTAGGTCTACAATTCTTAAAGCATTTGTCCCGCACACAACTGTTATTGCATCTGATTGATATTCAACCTTTTGATGATTCAGATCCAGTCAAAAATGCGAAGATCATTATGCATGAGCTTGGCTGTTATGGTGCTCCGCTTGCCAAGCAGCAGCGTTGGCTGGTGTTCAATCAAATCGATAAACTTGCTGCGACAGAGGGTGATGCAATATGTCACCACATTCAGTCTGAGTTAGCTTGGCATGGGCCTGTATTCAAAATTTCTACGCTAGAGCGCCGGGGTCTGTCGGCTTTAAAGCAAGCCATCATGCTACACCTGCAGCAGATAAAAGCAGAACAGGATTTGTAACAGGTTGATGTTAACTAAAGTGGCTGATTCTCGAGGAAGTCGCGCCAGATTGTTGTGAAAAACAATCGATCAGCATTCGTGTCGGTAGCATCCGCTACTTGCTCGTCATCATCTAGCATGCTTGCAAATGCAGACTCTAAATCAATGTGATTAAAACTGAGTTTGTCAATCGCCTTAGCTTCTAGGCAGGCTTCATTAGCAGCAGCTTGGTGATTGATGATAGCTTCTAATTCATCTGAACTAATTGAATACATATTATCCTCCATTTCGCAGCTTAACTTGTGTCATATTTGATTTTATAACCCAACATGTTGAGTATTGCAAGTCACGGACAACCTAATACACATGGTATCGATTCTAAATCTGAAGTAAAGCATTATTTTTTTGAAACGGTTTTGATTCTGGATACTGATTCATTGAAGCGCCTGTATTTAAATTGATTAGTTCATAATAAGCTAATTTGATTCCAGCGCGCGATGGTGAAGCGATGCTAGACTTATTTTTAATGAGTTATGGAGAATATATCATCTTATGTGGATTCAATCTGCACTACGCACGTTAAGTATCAATAAAAAGGTTATATTTTTTAACAGTGCTTTTGTTTCTATTGTTTTATTTGCTTTTACTTGCACTTTGTTTGCCTTATTTGGTGCCACTGAGCAGTTGTTGCGGCAAGACAAAGTGTTACTGGCATTTGAACGGATCCATAGTTTATCCGATCAATTCTCTGATCTTGAGGCTGATCGTTATGATTTAGATGCTGCCGCATTACAAGATCCACGCCAAGTCGAATTTGTAAACAATAGGATCCAACAGTATGCCGATTTAGTCGTCTCACAACGGGATAAGATCGCTAGCCAAGTTTCGCCTCTGTTAGCCGATTTTACTAAATTGAATCAGCAGGCAGTTAGTAGTGCCCAGGCGGGTCAGCTTGGGCAAAGTCAGCAGTTACTTGCTCGCAGTCATGAAATCGGTCGCGAGATTCGCTCGCAATTACAACTTGCCGCTGTGATTGCGGCACGCCAAACCAATACCCATGGTGCGGCTGTGCTGAAAACGCATCAATATTTGATCGAGTTGTTGCTAATATTTATTGTGCTTGTGGTTGGCTTTGGTATCGTTAGTTCGTTATTTTTGATCCGCTCCATTCGAATGCCTTTGTTACGTGCGATCAGTGTTGCAGATGCTATTTCTCATGGTGAGCTGGATAGTGACTTTAGTGAAGTCAGTAATGACGAAGCAGGCTTGCTGTTGCAAGCATTAGCCCGTGTCCAGCAAAACCTACAGTTATCAGCAGATAAAGAGCAGCAGTTTGCGTTGAAAATGCTGAAGTTAAAAGCGGCGCTAGACTCAATATCAGGTAATGTCATGGTGCTTGATAAAGAAAATAAAATTATTTACTTCAATCGCGGCATGAATGAAGTGTTAGCTTATAATGAAAACCATGTGCGTGAGCTTGTCCCAGATTTTCGACTTAATAAACTATTAAATCACCCCATCAGTGAGTTGCTGGCAGGGCAAGATGAATTCGATAGTCTGAGCTTAAAGCAACTTGCTTCACATCAAGAGTTCAGCTTAGTGTTTGGCAATAACCGTTTCTCTTGCATCTGCGATCCAATTTATGATGAATCCAACCGTCGATTAGGCACTGTATTGCTATGGATTGAAAAAACCAAGCACTTGATGATTGAACAAGAAGTGCGAGATGTTGTTAGTGCAGCCGGTCATGGTGATTTGTCAAAGCGGATTGAGCAAAATGGCAAACAAGGCTTTTATCACATCCTTGGTAGCAGTATTAATCAAGTGCTTGAAATCACCGATTTGATTACACGAGACACCATGGCGATGTTTGCTTCGCTCGCGCGTGGTGATTTGACCACGAAGATTGAGCATGAATATCAAGGTGAGTTTAACAAAGTAAAGAGTGATGCTAACTATACAATTGATAAATTAACTGAAATTATCGACCAGATCCTACAATCTGCTTCTACTGTTAGTCAAGGTGCTGGGGAAATTGCCCAGGGTAGCGAGGTGTTTGGTGAACGGATTGAATCACAGGCATGTGCACTGGAAGAAACCTCTCGTAGCATGCGTAATATTACTGATTTAGTGGCAAAGAATACTTCGAGTGCAGCTGATGCAACTGTGTTGTCAAAAAATGCTATGGAGCAAGCGGTGAAGGGTGGTCAAGTGATTCAGCGGGCGATTAATGCCATGTCTAAGATTAGTTCGAGTAGCCAACAAATCGCAGAAATCATCAATGTTATTGATGATATTGCTTTTCAAACCAATTTGCTTGCGCTGAATGCTTCGGTGGAGGCGGCGCGTGCTGGTGAGCAGGGTCGTGGCTTTGTTGTCGTTGCAACCGAGGTACGAGAGCTTGCTCAGCGCTGTGCTGAGGCGGCTCAGGAGATTAACAGCTTGATTTCCGCAAGTGTGCAACAGGTTGCGGATGGTTTTGAATTGGTGAACACCTCCGGTAAAGCCTTGGAGAGTATCGTTCAAGCCGCTCGTGAGGCAAATGAGATCACTGAGCACATTGCTCAATCCAGCGTTGAGCAATCGGAGAAAATTTCTGAAGTGAACCGCGCAGTGGCGATGATGAATACCCTGATTCAGCAAAACGTGGGTCTCATCGAAGAGGCGGCAGCGTCAAGTAAGATGTTGGAGGGTGAGTCCCAAGTCTTAGTTAGCTTGATGAGCTTCTTTTCGCTTAAAAAGACAATAGGCCAGGTTGAAGTGTGAGCTAAACTGAGACTGCCTTTACCCGTAAGTTGAGCCGCTTCTTAAGTCTTGCTGCTTTATTTTTATGAATTAAACCCTTATTGAGGGTTTTGTCGATTTCTGAAACCGCGTTGCGGTAACCGCCTTGCGCTGTCTCTGAGTCACCTTTGGTGCAGGCTGTCAGTACCTTTTTAATGAATGTGCGCATACGG
>CAWUKA010000082.1:0-8771 GCA_963922965.1 uncultured Gammaproteobacteria bacterium
CTAGCGTTGAGTCGTGACACCAAATATGAGACTAAGTGAGCCAAATAGCCTATGTTTTGATAAATTATTAAATTATTGTTTATAAAGTGAGTATTATTAATGATTGTTAGCTTAGAAACTTTACTGCAGAGTGGGTTGAACTAGTTGCGAAAACGGTTAGCATTCGATAATTTAGCGATTTGAATCGACTAAATCCGGAGCCTATACATGCCGCTTACCTTGCCAGAAAATGATCCAACTCTAACATCATTTTTGACTATCGCTGCTGATAGTCCGTTTCCAATTCAAAATTTACCGTTTGCTGTGTTTAGCCATGCAAGCCGTGATACCGCACATGTTGGTGTCGCAATTGGTGATTGGGTGCTTGATTTAACCGTGTTGGAGGCAAAAGGTTATTTTGCCGGACCCCTGTTAGCAGGGAAATTCGTTTTTGCTGACGCATCGTTGGCACCGCTGATGGCGATGGGGAGGTTAGCGGCACGCGAAGCACGTGCTACTGTAAGTCAGTTATTACAAGAGTCGGTTAGCACCCTACGCGATAACACAGAGTTAAGGCAACAGGCACTCGTGTCGCGTGCAGAGGTTAGTATGCATCTACCTTGCGAGATTACTGCCTTTACTGATTTTTATTCTTCAAAGGAACATGCATCTAATCTTGGTAAGATGTTTCGTAACGCTGACAATCCGTTATTGCCAAATTGGCTGCACATGCCAGTAGCTTATGATGGTCGCGCGCGCAGTGTGGTGGTCAGTGGTACTGACTTTTACCGACCACAAGGGCAAATCAAAACTGCTGATGATGCCCCGCCGATCCATAGTCCTTCACAAAAACTCGATGTCGAAATCGAAGTTGGGTTCCTCATTGGTCAGCCGAGTCAGTTTGGCCAGCCGATCAGTGTCAATAGCGCAGCCGAGCATGTTTTTGGCTTGACTTTAGTAAATGATTGGAGTGCGCGTGATATCCAAAAGTGGGAATATGTACCACTCGGTCCTTTTCTCGGTAAAAATTTCTGTACTAGTATTTCGCCTTGGGTTGTCACGTTAGATGCATTAGAGCCATTCCGTGTTGCTGGCCCAAGCCAAGAGCCGGAACCATTGTCGTACTTGCAAAACAGCCGTGATTGGAATTTTAATATCGAACTTGCTATTACACTGCAAACCAAGTCAATGACTCAGCCTGAGGTGATCGCGACCCCAAATGCAAAAACCATTTATTGGGATTGCTGCCAAGAGCTCGCCCACCACACTGTCAATGGCTGTCCGATGCAAACTGGCGATCTATTCGCTTCCGGTACTGTCAGTGGTGCAGACGCCAACACTTATGGTAGCCTGATTGAATTGACTTGGGCAGGTCAGCAACCGATTCAGCTCAGCAATGGTGAGCAGCGTGTATTTTTGCAAGATGGTGACACGGTGACTATGAGTGGCTATTGTCAAGGTCATGGTTATCGAGTTGGTTTTGGCGAAGTCACCGGAACTGTGTTACCAGCCATAGACTTGTCTTAGTATTTGTTACGCAATAATTTTATCTTGCCATAGCTGCTGTAGGAAATCTTCCCAGTATATCGCTTCAAATTGATCGACTTTTCTATTGATGCGATCGTGTGAAATTAAAATATAGCGTTGACAAATATTTTCTTCTGCTAATAGTCTTAAATTTTTAAAGTGTTTATCTGCAGTTTTGTTTGTTGTTTTGATTTCGATAGCAGTTTCATCACCAATAATGAGATCGACTTCAGTACCGTGTTTAGTACACCAATAGCTCATGTCGATATGTTTGCGCCAATAGCTTAAATAGGCTCGGACTTCCAATAAAACAAAGTGCTCAAATGCTTGGCCATATAAATCTGATTGTGCTGGAATCTGTTTGATTTTAGTGAGACTATGTTTAACACCTAAGTCAAAGTAATAAAATTTTGTTCTGCTTACCGCTTTTCGAATCATTTTCTCGCGCCAAGCCGGTAGCATAAATCCAATAAAGGTATCCTCTAATACTTGGTAGTACTCTCTTACTGCATTGACAGAAATGTTAGTATCACTAGCAATATTGCTGAAGTTGATCATCTTGCCGCTAGTTAATGCGGACGCTTGTAAAAATTGAAAGATGCTGGAATTTTTCTAACGACTGCTTCTGCTTGAATTTCTTCGCGTAAGTAAGTGCCGATGTACGCACCTAACTCTTCTTCTGGAAAATCACTCAGATAGACTGTTGGTAAACCACCAAACTGTAGATAGCGTGCTAAATTAAAGTCAGGAATCTCATGGTAGCACAGTGGAAATAACTCGGCTGTCCAAGCTCGGCCTGCAAGCAAGTTAATTTCTGTTTTTTTCAATTTCCATGCGCTACTTCCGGTCAGTAAAAAACGAACCTTGTGGTTTGCAATTAGGCGGTGCACTTCGTTGAGAAGCATTGGCACGCGCTGTATTTCATCAATTACAACCAGCGTCGGGTCGCCATGGGCGAAAATAATTTGCTCTAATTCTTGCGGGGTAGTACGTAGTCGTAAATAATACTCACTGCCAAGCAAGTCGATATAATGTGCGCTGTCACTAAGCTGTGCTTTTATGAGTGAAGATTTTCCAGTTGATCGTGAGCCAAATAAAAAAATTATTTTTTTCAAGTAGTTGTGGTAAGTCTAGGATGCGCTTTAACATATAAATCCGGCTAATTTGCAGTGCTATTGAAAACATAACAGATAAATTTGCAGTAATAGAGTCAAATTTCCGTACCAAGCTACTGCTCGCGCGCGATTTTATTCTCGCTTATAGCAAATAATGATGATACGAGGACTCTTGTTTTCATCACCGCAATTGAAATTCTTGCTTATTGTTGAATATTTCGATTATCGGTAATTAGATTTAGTGTTTTGTTAACTAATTAGTTAGTTAGGTTTTTGATACGACTGTACAACGTTCATAAGTAGCTGCAGGGCTATATCGTTCACAGACTCTAGTGCATGCCCATCTTCCTAATACCAGCAATAGGGCCGACATTTCGCTTGATTACTGCTTCGTTACAAAGTCCTGGTTTGCTCCTAACTTGTGGTCGAGTTTGCGGCGGTTTCCAACAATGCCTCTTCCGCGCCAGCTTCTGACCCAGTGCCACTATCAGTCATCTTCATAATACTTTCTAGGTATTTGTTGCTCGCTACCCGTGCAGCTTAAGCGTGTTGAACCATTTCAGTTTCCAAGCTGCCACTGCCATCAACCGGCGATAGATTGGCTTTTTTCATTGCCGAGCCAATTTGTTGAGCTTGCTTGCGGACAACATCTGCCGCTGCTGTTTGCATAGGGCTAAAGGTGCTTGTTGCCATTGATCCAGAGCCTGTTATGGTTGGAGTGGGTACTGCTCTCTGAGTAGCAGCTGTGGGCTCCTGATTAGTCACTTGCCTATAGATTTCAGCATAGTTACCAGCCAAAGGTTCAATACTGAGTGCTAGCGGTGCATAAGTCGTTACGCCAAAGGTTTGCTGTCTGCTTGCTTGTTCTTCTGCCACCACGTTACCACCTACGCTAATCTCGCGGTAATATGGTCGGTAGCTCTAAATTGCCCGCCGACACCTACGTAAATCGGTCGGTATGAGACTCCTTCGAAATTGTGCAAGCTCGGCATCATAGACTCGATTTAGCGACTGGTATAGTTCACGTGGATTTAGTCTAGACGACTCTCGAAAATTAATTTCCTCATGTTTGAAACCAGCAGCGCGTGCAGCTAAATACCATCTTGATGCATGTGCCCAGGCAGCTTGCTTGGTCGAGTGTGTGTGATTATAATCTTCAATAGTTCCACCATCACCAACTTTGCCCATTCTAAAGGATGGTGTCTTGCCACGTTGAATCTGATCTAGTCGGACTAATTTAAGGGTGATGATCCAATGTGTCATCATAGCGCCAATAGTAGCTTTAGGCACTTTAATTTTACGGTCAACATACCTTTGCGCATCAAAACTAGGAAGGAATGTATAGTCTTGTTCTAGCTGTACGCTGAATTTATGACGTCGTGAACAGAGTGGAATATAACTTTTTATTACGCAGGCGCTTGTTCGAACAACAGCGCTTTTAACATGTCGGTATATTTCAGGCGTTACTACAATAGTAATGCGTTCATGATTTTTAAATAATTCAAATTGCTCCTGCCCAATAGCATCAATAAACGCTTGATCAGCGGCGCTTAGGGTACGTGCTGCCATGTTTATAAAGTATTGTCTCAAGTTTATGATCAATTCGGCGCTGATCTTGTCATATTCACGTTGATAATTAATTTTGATGCATTCTGCTAACTGTTGTTCAATCAACTGACTAGCGAGTAATTGTTGTATTTGTTCATCAAGCCCTCGAAAAGATTCTTGGCGAACGTCCATATTAAAGGCAATGGCAAATTGGGAAAGTTTTGCTTTTATTAATTTTATGAACCCATTCTCGCTGTAGCTGCTCGACTCTGTTAGAATCTCTTCTTCGAGAGTTGATAAATTCTGGCGTAGCTTCTTATGTGCTTTGCCGTTAATATTACCGACATTATCAGCAGCAGTAATAAAACAGCCGGCAGATTCACTAGCGGAGTTTGCATTCAAGGCCCAATTGACGATAATGCAAGTTTGCCTAGTAAGACGACTTACTGGGGCACTGGTTTTGTCAGCAAGCCCACTAAAAGTTAACTCCTTAAAAAAATTTTCTGCTGCTGCTATTGGCTTTTGTTTTGCAGCAGACGAGAGACTTTGTTGGAGGCTATGAGTGGCCTGGTCGAATGCTTGTTTCATACTTCGACACAAAGTATTTTGGCCGTCCCGCTCATCTATCAAACCTTGCTGATAAATGATAAATTTACCCGCTGGCATTTGACCAGTGCCAATTAATTGCATGAGTGTCTGTGCGAGTTTATTTAACTGGTCAGGTGCTGAAAAAGTTACTGCGTTAATATCGGCTGCTAATTGTTCGGCGAGCAAGAGGTAGATGCTGTAGCGCCAGTTCGCCATAGCGGTAAGTGTTAAACCTTGCGTTTGATAGCGAGCTTTATTTAACAAATAATTGACGAGGGCGATATCAAGTGCTAGTGAAAACTGTTCTAGTGTTTCGTTTTTCTGAATGCCCTAGGTTGAACGCATATGTAGGGTTAATTCAGGTGAGCTTGAGCCTAATTCAGTCAAGGCTTGCTCGACTTGAGTTTCTGAAAATGCTGATGCCTTGTAGTGTGCCTTGAGCCCCGCGTGGCGACGCTGAATTTCTTCTTCCATGATGCATTCCCTCTTAAACTGTTTAATTTTTTCCACAAATCGGAGTTTCTTATATCACTCTAAAGTTTGATAGAGAATTTAATTTTTTCCATTTTCAAGCTGAGTAAATTTGTGTTGGGATTTGAATTAATAACCTAATTTGAGCACGATCATTCCCCAGGAGCTAGCATAATCCATATATCAGCTCGGTGAATTCCCGGTGATCTTGCTTCGTCAGCACTACTAAGATAGTCTTGTCAGGCACTGAGAGGAGGCGTTCTTGATAGCAAATTCAACGGCTGAGAAATCCGCAACATGGTTGCGTTTATTAGCTTGCACAGTATTAGTTTGGCTACTGTTATGCACTGCGTTGCTACTGTCTGCTACTGTCATGTCAGGTAGTATTTTGCAGGATGGTCATATACCCCTTAGTGTTCGCTTGCCGGCTCTGGCCTACGAAAGCTTATTACTGATGCCGATGGCTCTAGTCAGTGCTAGTTTGATTACGACTGTGCGCTTTAGGCTGTTTGCACGACTTTTCGCTTGCTTATTACTGCTATTCTATGCCAGCAGCTGGGGTTTGTTTTTTATCGGCCATGTCTTTCTCGGTAGTGAAAGCTTTATGCTGTTCTGGCATAACCGCTTACAATCCTTGCAACACCTTATTCATATCAATGTTGGTTTAGTTGTTGCTGTTGTTACTGTTGTGTTGTTGGTTAGTGTTTTGTTGTTCTGGCTTGAGCGGTGCTTACAATGCATGCCAACCAAAAATTTGGAAAACCTAGTGTTTGTTGGTTTGCTGCTGTGGGTAGCTTGTTGTGGCTACTATTCATTGTCGTTGCATGCGATCGATGCCAGCTCGAAAGGGGTTTATCTTAGTAATAACAAAACATTTATTTCATTCGCAAGCTACTTTCGCAATAAGCGCGACAACAATGCCGGCCCGCTTGCTTTTTTACTATGGAACGTCCGTGATTTGTCTGCTCCTCGTGCTATTCGACGATCAGAAGCAACGACCCGACTCACTGCTGTAAAACCTAATATTCTACCTCTAATCGATTACATCAAAACTATCAATGCTGGACAATTTAAGCGATTCAATGTCATAGTATTACTAATTGAGTCACTCAGGCGAGATCAATTGTTAGCCTATGGCGGTTCGTCAGTGATGCCGACAGTCGATGCAATCGCAAGCCAGTCCTGGGTATTTGAGCAGGCTTACGCACAATCGAGTCATTCCCACTACGCTGATATAAGTCCGTTATCGTCACGCTATCCGCTCTATCGTTTGAATGCCTATTTTTATCCAAAGCAAATTCATTATCCACGCTTACTAATTTACGACATTTTGCATGGGCTGGGTTATGATGCTGCTATTATCTCTTCACAGAATGAAGCTTGGGGTGGCATGCTTAATTATTTAAACACACCGGCACTCGATGTTATCATGCATGCTGAAAATTTTAAGGGTGAGTTGCAGCAAGAGTATGAAGAAAGCGAGGTTGAAAGTAGTTACTATCGGACCATGACCCAAACCTCAACTAAGTCCGGTAAAGTTGATGATCAAGTAACTATGGATCGATTGTTGGGGTGGCTAGATCGGCGGCAAGGTAAATCGTTTTTTGTTTATACTAATTTGCAAAATAGTCATTATCCATTTCGCTTTCCAACTCAGTTCAAGCGAAAATTTGGTCACAATAGCGATCAGCTGCCTGATAATTTTTACGATGTTAGCCCGCGCCAGCTTGCGGTTATCCGTGCGCGCTATTCTGATAGTTTGTCCTACATCGACAGCCAAATTAAACGCTTGTATGACTTTTTACGAGCGCGCCATTTGTGGCAAAAAACTATATTAATTATTGCTGCAGATACTGGTTTTGCGTTTAAAGAGCATGATTTTCTCGGTAACGCTGGCCGCTTATTCGAGGAAGTAGTGCACATCCCACTTATTGTTCATTTACCAGAGGCTGAGCCAAAACGAATTCAAGCTGATTTACAGCAAGTTGATGTCGCGCCAATGTTATTACAAATGTTGGATTTGCCAGCCCATCCTTCATTCCAAGGTCAGGATCCACTCCAAGCTAATAAGGATAAAAAAATCATGTTTCTAGTTGCGCAAACACCGCTAGCAAATGAGTATGCGATATATACAACAAAATACAAGTTGGTCTATTCGCGTCAGCAGAATGCAATATTTTTGTTTGATCGAAAACAGGATCCAAATGAGACTCAGGACGTTGCGCGTCAGCATCCTGCTATCGTCAAACAGTTATCTGCAGATTTATTTTTCTGGATTAACAAACAGGTTACTTACTACGCTGATCAAAAGCGGCAGCTTCAGCAATATCCACCCCACTATCGACTAAAAAAAACCTGATCTAGGCAGCTTGATTCAGGTGTGAATCTGTGTTTTTTATGTGCGCTGGTTGCAGCTATAGCAAAATAGACATGCTTTTATTGCTCACTGAATCTTGCTATGCTGTCAGCCACCATATTGATAGCAGGATGCACAATTACTAATGGTTGCTGAGCAAACAGAAAAGTTGTTAGACGTCATGGATCTGATCCCGGCACCTATCGTGGTGGTGCAAGCTGATCGCTTAACCTTCAATCGCGCTTTGGAAGATAGAATAGGCTATCGTCGGCAAGAGATTACTTGTTTATCAGACTGGTTCCGTACTTTGTATCCCGGTGCAGCCCGAGCTGCAATGCAAACGTACCAACATCTTGAATCAAACTCAGCTGGACAAACATTACGTATTTCTTGTACAGCAAAGTCAGGTGCGCAGCTACTATTTGATTTGCATGCTGATCAGCGTGAGGCCGGGGTTCAAGTGTGGCATTTGCAGCATATTGTCAGTGCACAGCATGAAGAGCAACAGCACTTAGCTAAGTTTTCTCTTGCACAGCAGTGCCTAGCTCTATCTGACAAGCAGTCTTTCATTACTCAGTTGTTAGATAAGATGCCGACCATTGTTTATCTAAAAAACACTAGTGGCGAATATATTTTTGTCAATCAGTATTTCGAAAAAATTTATAGCTCCGATCGACTAGATATTGTGGGTAAAACTGATTATGAGGTTTTCGATCACAACATTGCTGAGCAGTTTATTCGTGATGATAAAATTGTGATTCACGAAAAAATTAACATTACCACCTTTGATCAGATTAACTATCAGGATGGTACCGTTGATAACTATCAATCTTATAAGTTTCCAATTTTCGATGCTAATAATGCAGTTTATGCGATCGCTGGCATTTGTTTGAATATCACTCGTATTAAAAAACTCGAAAAAGAAAAAACTGAAATCCAAAAACAGTTGCATCAAACCCAAAAGATCGAATCAATCGGTCAGCTCGCGAGTGGTGTCGCGCATGATTTTAATAATATTTTAAGTGGTATTTTGGGTTATGCTTCTTTATTGAAGAAGCAATTTCAAACCGATGCTGCTGTTATAAAAAAATTAGATGTTATCATTCATTCAACTCAACGTGGTTCCGAATTAACCCGACAGATGCTTTCTTTCATACGCGGTGACAATACTGAAAAAACAAGGCTAG
>CAWUKA010000083.1:0-8588 GCA_963922965.1 uncultured Gammaproteobacteria bacterium
TGTTGGCCAAGTGTAACGGTCACCGACTTCTATCACTTTTAACGTGGTTGATACATTATATTTTGCGGTTTCTTTGAGAATTGTACCTAAACGCCCGGCGGTGGTTTCTGACCCAGTTTTATCAACCCGCACATCAATGTTGCCGGAGATAGCGCGAGTGGAGGCAAATACTTGATCACTTAGCCTTATTTCAACCGGTTGCGATTCGCCGGTTAGCACATGCTGATCTACCAGTGCTTCACCTCCGATGACTGTGCCATCCACTGGCACAATTTGTCCGCTATGTAGTACAAGCGTGTCACCAATCGCCAATTGTGCAAAAGGGATTTCTACCTCTACTCCATCAATGCGTACCCATACTGTGTCAGGTTGTAATTGGAAAATCTGACTTAAATGTTGTTGTGCACGGTTTTCGGTCATGGCTTTGATCTTTAGGCCAACACCTAAAAACAAAATGCCCACTGAGCCCACTGTAGCAAAGCCACCTAGCCACATAAAACCATCATAAATACAGAGTAAGTGGATAGAACCCAAGCAGCGGGTACGTTTTAACTCTAAATAGCTGGTATAGTAAAAACTAGACAGCTCACTTAACCCAAATAACAAGGCTACCCCCATAAAAGGGGGGTAAATAAAAGTGCTGATTAAGGCGGAAGTGACTACTATACTACCGACGCCAAGCCATATATTAGCGATGCGTTCTTCCGGGCTCAATTTACGGAGTTCAGTAGAGGCAAACTCTTGTAAATGTTGGTGGCGGGTTTGACCAAATAAGGGGTCAATGTATTTTTGGATTTTACTTTGGTAAGTGGCTTCAATAGCTAATAAAGCACTTAAACTGCGGCGTTTTAGCGAGTGTTTTTTCGGAGTTTTCGGGTTATCAACAACTTGGTTATCATCACTAATCAATTGACGGTGCTGTGATTGATAGTTTTTCCTTAGACCAAGTGCACTCACGATGACAACACCGCTCAGAACAATCGGGATTAAAGGAAGCATAAGGTTTCTACCATATTGTCACAAAAGACTTAACAAGTTGTTAAAAAAAGCCATCCTGGCACTTTTTCAACGACGGCAATGAATAATGCGATTTTCCTTGCCTGCAAAATCAATGAGTTAATGTCATTGATTTTGGCGATACCTCCTGGTATCGCACACAAACTACCGAAAAACGCTGTTTTTCAACAGCCTGTTAAGGAAGTCTCTAGTAATTCAGTGCCTAAAATTTGATTAGCCATGGACAAAACGCGAACATGTTGCGTGATAGATTCTGCACTTTACTAAAAATAAAGAGCATTGTTAAATAAGTATCATTTTCCCTTGTTTAACATAACAGGTTTTGTTAATAGACAAGTGAAATATTATATTAACAATACTGATTAAAATATTATAAGAAGTTTTGGATAGTAGTAATTTGCGAACTATTGAGATGTAAGAAGGTCAAGTTAAAGAGTAAGAGTAACCGTCTCTATGTTTTTCTAAATACTTTAGAGATAATCACTATCGCGTATTGCGATATTATTCTACATCGTGTTTTTTTGTCAAGTGCTGCTGGACAGGTCGCATGGCACTCATGAATGCACTGATTAAAGCAATGAAACTCAGGCTTTCTATTGCTGCAAAACTAAAGCCGGCAAGAAAAATACCTGATATAGCTAGACCGCTGACTCCGGCAGTAATATATAAATTTTGCAACAGTCGGTGTTCGAATGCTTGCGCAAGCCCAAATAGTTGAAGTAGCTTATTAAGACTACCGTCCATTAAAATAATCTGCGCAGCATCAGTGGCAGCGGTGCTGGCGCCACGCAGTGAAATAGATACTTCAGCTTTGTGCATAGCAATGGCGTCGTTAATGCCATCACCAATAAAACAGATATGGCGGCCTTCTTGTTGAAAACGTTCGACTAACTCTGCTTTGCCTTCTGGTAGCACATTGGCGAAATAACGATCAATGCCCAACTTTTCGGCTAATCTTTGTGTTGGGGCGGTTTGGTCGCCAGAGATAATGCATAAATCCAGGTCTTGTTTTTTTAATTGTTGGATAATTCGCGGAGTTTCAGGGCGTATACTGGGGTGCAATTCGATGCCACCGATACAGGTATTATCGAGCGCTACCATCACTAATGAATGCCCTTCGGCATAGCATGTTTCGCTTAAGTAAGCAAACTGTGTGGGTAATTCAATGTTTTCTTGCCCCAGAAAACGTGTACTACCTACACGTAGTATTTTATGTTCGGCGACCAATTTGACTTTTAAACCTAAACCCAACGCATAATAGGTATCTTCGATGGCAGGAATGACTAATTCCGCCGCTTCTGCCGCTGCTAATATGGCATTAGCAATCGGATGATTTTGCCGTGCTTCAGCGGCAGCGGCAAAAGCTAATACTTGTGCTTCGCTATAGTCGCCATACTGATGTATGCGTCCAACGGTGGGCTGTTCTACCGTCAGTGTGCCTGTTTTATCGAAAATAACGAGGTCAACATCCTGGAAATTTTCCAGTGCTTTGAAATCTTTGATCAATATGCCATTTTTAGAGGCAGTATTGAGAAAATTCAATACCGCTACAGGCCCTGTAGTATAAGTGTCAAAAGTAAAGTTTGCGCCCATGATACAGATAGCGCTGGCAGGTCCAATAAAAGGAAAACTGAGGGCGCTCAAAGCCAATGTCGGCCCAGTATAACGGTCACCGATTTCTACTACTTTTAACGTGGTTGATGCATTATATTTAGCGGTTTGTTTGACAATGGCGCCTAAACGCCCAGCGGTGGTTTCCGATCCGGTTTTTTCAACTTGTACGTCAATACTGCCAGAAATAACCAATGTGGAAGCATAAACTGGATCAGCTACTGTGACTTCAGCCGGTTGAGCTTCGCCGGTGAGCACATGCTGGTCTATTATTGCTGAACCTGTGATGACTGTGCCATCTATAGGCACAACTTGTCCGCTGTGTAGCACAAGCGTATCGCCAATGGCTAACTGCTCAAAAGCGATTTCTACTTCTGTGTCATTAATACGTACCCATACCGTGTCGGGTTGTAATTGAAAAGTCTCGCTTAAGCGTTTATGTGCACGGGCTTCGGTAATGGTTTTAACTTTTAAACCAATACCAAAGAGTGCTATGCGAAAGGCGCCTACGACAGCGAAGCCTCCGAGCCACATAAAAGCATCATAAATACAACCTAAGTGAATAGATCCGAATTTGCGGGTGCGTTGCCATTCTAAATAAGCATTATAATAAAAAGCAGAAAGATCCGTCATTCCAAGTAAAATCGTTACCCCTATAAAAGGGGCATAAATAAACCGACTGATTAAGACTGAAATGATAGCGATACTGCCAAAGCCGAGCTGCAAATTAGCGAGACGCTCTTGCTTACTCATTTTACGAGATTTAGTGGATGTAAGCTCTTGCAAATGTTGATGGCGAGTTTGACCAAACAATGGGTCTATATATTTTTGGATTTTAGCCTGATAAGCGGCTTCAACAGCTAGTAAAGCATTTAAACTCTGGCACTTTAGAGAAGATTTTTCTTGAATTTGAGGCTTATTATTATTTTTAATTAACGGATGCCAATGTGATTTATAGGTTTTTTTTAGGCCAAGCACACTAACGATGATTGTGCCGCCGAGAACGATAGGCGTTAAAGGAAACATGGGTAGACGGCTATAGAGATGGGGAGGGAGTAATGGGTATGATCTGAATAGGCAGGTCAGATTGACATAGGATGTGGTTAGAAAAAAGTTTTGTTTACAGTCTCACTGGAGGTGATAGGAGTTATAAATACTAGTTTATAACTACGTCTCAGCAATCACTGAAACTAACGAGGACATTGATAGAGTATTTTTACCTACAAAGCAGGCTAATTTAATTAATCGTTTGGGTTGAGCCACCATCTACACGTAAATTTGCCCCATTAATATAATTCGCCAGTGGGCTTGCAATAAAAGCGGTTAGATGTGCTACATCCAGAGGAGTACCCAGTCGATTAACTGGGTTGGCTTGCATTTCTTCCAGCACTTCTGCTTTCATTTGTGCCAAGTTTGTACTTTCGCCTTGTGCTTGACCTAATCGGCACAACACTTCGTCAAAGCCTTCTGTTTCGATTAAACCCGGGCTTACTGCATTAACGGTAATACCTGTTCCTGCTAATGCTTTAGCTAGGCTCACTGTCATATTGATGTTAGCTGCTTTGGTCGCTGCATAGTCTGGCTGTTCAGCAAAAGGCTGGGTGCCGTCTGTGCTAGCGATTTGGATAACTCGTCCCCAACCTGATTTTTTCATTTGTGGCACAAAATGTTGAATCATACGCACCATGGAAACAACATTAGCGTTGTAAAGTTGCGCCCATTGTTCCGTTGCAGTATCCAACCAATCACTTATAGAAAAAGTGCCTGCGTTATTGATCAAGATGTCAATACCACCAAGTACAGATTGCGCGAACTCAGCGACTGCTGTTGCACCTTCGTCCGTGTTGATCGCACCAACTACTGCTTTTGCTTTGCCACCATTGGCTATGATCTGTTGCGTAACATGCTGAACGCGTTCGACATTGCGACCATGTATGACCACGCTAGCGCCTTCTTGGGCCAATGTTTTAGCAATCGCGGCACCTATGCCTCGACTACTGCCAGTGACCAAAGCTCTTTTTCCGCTAAGTTGTAAGTTCATTTATTTAAATCTGAGAATTTTCCGCAGCTTGCTGCGGGGAAAAAACCGTCACTACTCAGTATTTGCGCTATAACAGACCGTAAAAAAAGCGTTATTCTATGCGCAGTTACAGAATCTATTTTATCTATCACACAATCCAAGCTGGTTTATGTTAATTTCATAGATTCGCGACTTCGCACGGAATAACATACGAAGGAAGTGATGCTGATATTTTCCTTATATTAGTTAGGGGCGGATGCGTTCACATAAATAATCGCCTAATATCAAATAGTCTATTTTACTGCGTAAAAAAGTGGCAATGGCATCACCTGGGCTTTCTACAATCGGTTCTTGTATATTAAACGACGTATTTAAAACACAGCCATAACCGGTATCTTTTTTCAGTTTATCCAGTAAAAGAGCATAGGGGTCAGATGACTCTGGTACGGCTTGGATGCGACAAGTCGTGTCCGTATGTACACATTCTCCTAATGCTTTGACTCCGCTTTCATTAACTTTAGGCGCTGCGGTCATATAGCTTGTATATAGCCCAGAATCAAGATAATCGGTTACTTCGGCTTCTCGTATAGCTGGGCCAAATGGCCTAAACCATTCACGCCTTTTCACTTTATCGTTGATACATTGCCGTACCCCTTCACCCCTCGGGTTGGCTAAAATCGACCGTCCTCCCAATGCACGCGGGCCATATTCACTTTTACCTTGCCACCAAGCAATAATATGATCAGATGCAATTAAATCAGCTGCATAATGTGCTGGGTTATTGATTTTAGTATATTTGAGTTTGCCGAGTACCACACTGCCAGGCATTAAGGTATCAGGTAGTTCTTTTAGCGCGTCTTGAATTTCATCTTCTGAATAATCGCGACCAAATCGCATGCTGGAATTAGAGATATCTATAATTTCTCCAGTCAGCTTCCAATAACCATATACGGCGTTACCTAGCGGGAGTCCAGAATCGGAGGCAGGAGGGCAAGGAAAAACATTAACGCCGTCTAGTTGTTGGGAAAGTTTGTTATTAGAGACACAGTTCAATGCCACACCACCGGATAGCAAGACATTCGGCACGTCATGTTTAGCTAGGAGTGCTTGTATTGATCTCAGTGTTGTTCGTTCAAGTTGTACTTGTATATATTTAGCGATATTAGCGGCGGTAGCAGATGTGCCGTCGGGGAATGGGTCGCCAAAATTTAAATTGTATTTTTTACTGAGCTTCATTACGCCCCAGTAATCGGTATCTTCCAACAGGCTTTCTATTCGGCCATCTGCGGATACGTTGAAAAGATCTGGGTGATGATCATAGTCGGCACTTGAGCCATAGGCAGAAAGCCCCATGGTTTTACCCGATTCTTCAGCACCAAAGCCTAAGAAACCGGTGAATGCATCATAGGCTGTACCCAGCCCTTTACACCGATCTCTATGTGGGTCTGATTGCATGGCAAGATGAAATTGATTGTTATCAAAGACAAAGGCTGACTCAGTGACTTCATGCTGACCAATACCTTCATTACCACCACCATCTGTTACAAATACTAAGCCTTTCTTTTTACCGGATAAAGCGATGGCACCTAAAGCATGTGAGAGGTGATGATCACAACGCACTGTGCGACATTTAACACCGGTGGCCATTTCGATACCACCATCGTGTGCTTTGCTCAGACGAGGACCACAATTTGACCAGACAATGAGTTCTATATCATGAAAACTAATTTTTGCACTGGTTAAGCAATAGATCACGGAAAGCCACCAACCGTTACTATGCTTTTTACGTGAAAGCCTCTCTTCAGATATCGCAACGATTAGCTTCCCGTCTTTAATTAAAGCGGCGCCGCCGTCATGACCAATATGAATACCTAATACGTACATAAACAGGGTTCTCCCCTTGTTGATTTAAAAAAATAAAAAATATTGGGTAGTAGATTATTAAAATATTGTTAGCAGCTAATATTCCTACCCATAGGATTCTAAAAATGCTGGTTTTTGCCAGAAATCACTGCCATTGCTTCATCGGTAAACTACATAGGTCTCCTATTTCTTTTACCACATTGGTGGCAGGTCTCAACAAACGCCATAAGTAATGCCTAGCCCTCTGAGCCATTTACGATAAGCAATGGAGGGTTTGTCTGATCTCACGTGGATTTCGTAGGGTGCGCCTTGTGCTTTTGCTTCTTTGGGCGATAACAGGGGTAAACGGGTTGGTTGTTGGGAGTGCAGAATGTCAATATCTTGTTTCATTGTTTCATCGTATTCATCTTGTACCTTGGATTCCTGCATGTTGGCGTCATCCCATAGCATCAGTATCCGCGCTACGCAAGTGTCTTCATCAATCGGTGTGATTGTGACCAAATCAACCAACCGTGATTCTTCAGACTCTGCAATACAGTAATGGCATAAAGGCTGGGTCAAGGTAATCCAGGTACCCCATGAATTGTCATCTTGATCTTTACTGAAAACTCTAGAGGCATGGAGTTGATATTTACCGATAAGCATGCCATCTTCATTTGTTTTTACCTCAAAGTCTGCCACTTCGGTATGCTCGCGATCGCCTAACCAACCTTCATGCAGAATAGGAAAATGGGAGACATCTAAGAAGTTATCCATTACCCGAAAGGCGCTGGCTTTAATAAAGTAGGGTTCTGTGTAAGTTCTGTAATAGGTTGCATCATCCCACTCAGGGAATTCAGGTATTTCACTCACTGGTGTTCCTAAGCAAACCCAGACTAAACCGTAGCGTTCTTCACATTGGTAAGCTGTAGCTTTCGCGCCGGCCGGAGGCTCTTTATCTGGATGAGCAGGAATATTCACACATTTGCCTGCTTGATTATATTGCCAGCCATGATATGGACAGGCCAAATTATTATTGGTGATTTCGCCTAGGGATAGTTGCACACCACGGTGTGGACAATAATCTCGCCATACTTGTATGGGTGAGTCAGGCTCATGGTTGCGCCATATGACTAAATTGATGCTCAGTAAACGTGTAGCAGTGATACTACCCGGTGCGCAATCTTCTACACTGGCAACCACATGCCAGTTGTTCATTAAAGTGGTATCTACGTTTTTCATAATTGTTTCCTGGTTTTATCGGCTAACATAGGTATGTTGAGAAATTTTAACAAAGTGTTTGTGACC
Source organism: uncultured Gammaproteobacteria bacterium (assembly GCA_963922965.1). Classification (GTDB taxonomy): domain Bacteria; phylum Pseudomonadota; class Gammaproteobacteria; order CAWUKA01; family CAWUKA01; genus CAWUKA01. The sequence continues at coordinate 7,799 of CAWUKA010000083.1, forward strand.
TAACTTAAGTTTTTATTTGGTATCCACTGTAATAGGTCGTGCAGGATATTAGATATGCCTAATAAAGTCGTCTGTCATGATAAGACATTTTCCAGTATTGGGGATTGATTGTTCAAAAAGCTGTTGCTCAAATTCGCGATATTCTTCACTTTCTTCTGCTAATTTTCGGTGCATTTTTTCATTATCGGCTATATTCTCAAATTCTGTCATTGCGTAATATTTGTATCCAGATAGTGGTTCAAGCAGCAAGCCGCCAAATCCATCTACCCACAACTTTGTTGACTTAATCAATCCAGTTTGTTTGGCTAATCTTTGAAACCTTTCCCAATTTTGGTGAAATGCTTCTCGCTTTTCTGGTTTGATTATCATTATTTCAAGTGTCGCAACGGTCAATTTCCCCTCCTTATTACATTGCGTAAAAGTACTTCGGTGTGCTTTAACAGATTATTGAAATTCGCTGAGGCGAGTACGAGACAAGGCGAAAATGGGCGAAAAAGCGGAGTTCACATGGAGTAAATGCGCATTTTGAGGCTATTTTAACGCGCCGTATCGAGCCACATCAGTAGAGTTTCAACAGCCTGTTAACAAACACCATAAGTTACACCTAACTCCTTTAGCCATTTACGATAGGTGACAGTGCATTGATCAGAAGGCATATGGACTTCGTGTGGTAACCCATGTGTGCTCATCCACTTTGTGCCTAACAGGGGTAACCGTGTTGGCTGTTGCGCATGTAAAATCTGCATATCTTGTTCTACTGTTTCATTAAATTCAGTCAGCATCTGTGCTT
>CAWUKA010000084.1:0-8422 GCA_963922965.1 uncultured Gammaproteobacteria bacterium
CCTCGAGCAAAAATTAAATCGCAATGCAAAAAAAATCATGCTACCACTGCAAGCCGGTGACGTCCCTGCAACGCATGCTGATGTCAGTGCCCTAGTCCGCGACTTTGACTATTGCCCTGACACACCACTTGAACTTGGTATCAGCCGCTTTGTCGATTGGTACCTTGCTTATTATGACTAGCTTGCCCTTATCTACCAGCCTAGCTCTTGGGGTAGAATTGCCGCGAGAGCCGATATTAATGCGAGCCAGTCAAGTTAGCGTATTCAGCGTAAGTTCATAGAGCATGGGACACACACTCCACAGCAAAACACAAATTTGTACATTAAAAAATCTCTTTTTCTAACTCATTGTTTACATTATCTTTTAATTTATACAATATTTTGACTTTGTTTAAAAATTATACTATTATAAGGCTGATTAATAAATTTTTGATTCTTGAGGAGATGATGATGCCAACCGGAGACAGTCCACCTGTTCAGACGAATTATAAAGATTTACTCGACAAAGCTAGAGAAAATTTTAAGGATGAAATGCTGGAGCAAAAATACATCAAGTATTTAACTGCTAGCCAGAAACAAACTATGCTGACTCTTGTTGATCGAGCTATTGTTCTCGGTAATCAAGCTTCTGCGGGTGAAAAAAAACTGTCCACTGAAGAGTTAAAGAGCCTATTCAGCAAACTATCTAGCCTTGAGGAGCAATTAAACGCTATTGTAAATCAGAATAAATATCAATCTGATTTAGCACATCGGGCTTATCTGGTACTCGCACTGGTTGCTGCCGCAGCACTGGGGTTTGGGCCAAGTGTTGGTTTAAGCTTTGTTGGCCTTACAGTAATCGGTTGGGGTGTATTAACACCTTTTACCTGCATCTTTTCAGCCAAAATGTTAGAGATGTATTGGACAGAGGTGCGTTCACCGGCACAACAAAGTAGACAAGAAGCACTCAGCGAGTTCAGCATGTTTTCAACCAAAATGAAAGATACTTCCCCACTATTGCTTAGAATAGCAGCAGGCGAAGATACTGGTTACCTGCCAAACACTGATACAAGTGAAATTGTTGATGTAGATGATAAGTTGCGCAACATAACCACCTGCCGCTTATCCTTTGAACAAGAAGGTAAACAATGGGGACCAACCGTTATACCAATACTGGTCGAAGCCAAAATTCCGTTTCTAACGCAGGGAAACACTATCCTCATACCTGCGGACTCAAAAGAAGCTCGGAATGTAGTAGCTCAATGTTATCATGCAGCACAAAACGCTGAGATAACATTTACTGCTAGCGCCGGAGAAGGAAACTCAGCCCCAGGTGGCCATAATATTGAAGGAATGCCGGGCGCTTGCATTTTTGTTGTTGGTCAACAGCAAGATAACGCTGCAAATCTGATTAAGAGCGCCCTTGACGCAATACCTCCTAATACTGGTCCGAGTCCGTAGCCAGAGTATATAATTTTTGTACGCACAATAATGTGTTTTTGTGATCAGGCTCGCCGCTAGGCGAGCTTGATAGCTCAATCAGTGGTGGAAAATGTGCTAGCATTCAACACGGCTGACGCCAGTCCAGCGCTTTAAAAGCTACTCGCCATCAGTGCAGCTGTTTGGTTCCGACTACGCCTTGATCATCAACACATCTTAATCAATTGAGCAGTAGCTTGCGACAACATAGCGAGACCTACCACCCAGCTACTGACCCAGCAAGTATATTTTAACCAGTAACAATCGAATATTAAATGATCATAATTTTATAACTGATTGTTTTTTAGAGAATTAAAAGTTGGTTAAACTATTTCAATTGGTCATATATTAGTCTACAATAAAACTGTACATAAAATTAACACTAGATGAAGGAGAGCATAATGACAACGAAACAATATATAGATCGTGAAATAAAAAGGCTGAAAGATGGTGCACGAGGCGATGCGCCGCGACTCGCTGTGATCGAAGAGCTAGAAAATTCACTGAAAGCAGTCGAGAAGAAGATAAAGGCGGGAAAGCGTGGTACTCAAAGTTTTATTAAGGAAAATGATATCAATGATTTTTATAGTGCAGTCCAGTCCATGCTCAATGCTATACCAACGGCGCCAGATCAGAGCAGCACAGTTGGTAGTCTGCATACAGGAAACCTTACTTTTGATCCAGCATTCATGCAGAAGATAAATGAACTCGACCGATGCAGCAAGAAAATATTTATTGAAAAGCCGGTAGATGTTTTCGTGCATAGGGCGGCGATCTGCATGTTTGCATTAGCTCTCGGTGGTACGGCTACTGGCGTGCTAGCTTTTCTCGGTGTAATGGGTGTCGGTCCATTAGCTGCTGCTATTCTTGCAGGTTCATCAACAGCAATCATGGCTTCTGGTCTGGGCGGTACTGTTGGTGCCTTCCTCTCATTTAATACAGCAGGCCACCTCAGCGACTCCATTGCTAAAAATCAAGACCATTATGCTGTTGTAAGAAACTTTGGTGGCCCACTGCATGAATCGGGTGAGAAGGAAAATCTGGTGGCATTAGCAAAAATAGCGTGTAAAAAAGGGGATTATAACCTAGAGCGCTGGGATAACTTCATGCGGCAAGCGGACAAAGAAGGTCAAAATACCCTTGACAAATTAGCGCAGACGCCTTTCAGGATTCAGAATACTACCGAACGTACGCCAGCTGACGTTACTAGGCAGTTAGAAGCACATGATGAACAGCTTTTTACCATGGCAGACGATATGCAAGCTAGTGATATCAAACAAGTGATTAATCACTTAATTCCAGTGCTGGCAGAGCATAGTGTAAATGCTGAGGTATCATCGACCGAGATAAAAATAGACCTTGCTGGGGTCGCGCCTGATGCGAAGGCGGCAGTCATGGCGCAGTGTCAAGAAGCTTTAGGGCCGGCTATCCAACCACCGAGTAACAGTTCAGCTGGACTAGGTGCAGGTACTTAGACTGAACTTAAGCGCTCTGCCAGAAGCCCAGTAATCGCTCGTTGAGCGATTACTGGTTTCGCGGTTTGACGCTCAGGCTGAACGGCCAACGGCATTGCTGTGAGATAAGTCAGCATACAGCCGAGCGCTGATTACCTAAGCGATATCACCACCTCCTAGCCCACAGTTAACTATAGCGTTTTCAATTGCAAGCGTGTCGCTGGTCTCAGGACCTGTTTCGGCCGTCCCTGACCCCGAAACACCGGCAACTGAGGCGACAACTGTTATGCCGCAGCCGTCCCTCCCCGTCAACAGCTTGATGTGAGCTGCGCCGACGCTAGACTGTCACTCAGAGGACTCTACCCTTACAGATGGAGTTTCAGAATTTGCTGGGCGCTTTCTGAAAATTGCCAGCTCCTTGCGTGCTGCGTGCCTCCAGCTTCGCCTGTCCCTAGCACGGGCAATGGAAAGTCATTCGGATCAAATTAGAAGCTAGGATCGGCTATTCATGCTAACGCGTTAAGCGATTGATGCTATCTAGCCAGTAGTGAGCAATCACTGAAAACTATCGTTGTTATTCTATTCAGCCCTCTGCGAGCCGCATCAGCGGCGTGGCAGTCTAGTTGTCAGCGGGCAACTTTCGTTTTATTTTTACTGCACGAGCTTTGATTTTAGTTCATTACAATACTTCAATGCTCAACAAAAACTGAGAGCTGATCCTAGTTTGTCAACACGCGATAACGATTGCTAGTAGCAAGAGATTTAATCATCATTGATTGCCTGATGCCAAGCTTGGAACATTAGTACATTCCATAATGGATACTGCCAATTTCGTCGACCTGACAGGTGTTGTTGCCACTTTTTCTGAATTGGCTGATGTGCCAATAAATCTGTTGCTTGTAATGCCGTTGATGATAGTAAATCATCAGCCCAGTCTTTCAACTCATGTCGTAGCCAGCTTGCCAAGGGTAAAGCAAAGCCCATTTTAGGCCGATCGATCAAACTTGGCGGGATATAATCATAAAGAATCTGACGTAAAATATATTTTGACTGACCAGCCTTATGCTTAAATTCATAAGGTAAGCATTGAGCGTACTCAATGACGCGGTAATCCAATAAAGGCGAGCGCACTTCTAAGCTACAAGCCATACTGGCACGATCCACTTTTGTTAAAATATCATCTGGCAAGTAGTGATTAAAATCTACTAGTTGCATATCGATGACGCTAGTTACTGGCCGATGATTTAACATTTCAAGTTCTAAATCACTCGTTTGCGTATTTAATACTGGCAATGGACCAGGCCACTGACTAATAAGACTTGGATAAATTTGACTTGAATCAGACAATGCGAGCACTGCGGCAAGCTTGTGTAATTTATCACCTGATAATGCTCGTGACCAACAAAACAACTTATCCCAAACTAGCGGTGGTATCAATTGCAGTAGCTGAGCAACTGATCGGCGTATTGGTCCCGGAACAATATTAAAGAAGCTATGTAGCTGATTCGCGAGTAGATAACGCTGATAACCGATAAAGCTTTCATCACCACCATCACCTGACAGTGCGACAGTAACTTGTTGTCGGGTTAATTTAGCCAATAAGTAAGTTGCTATTTGTGATGAATCGGCAAATGGCTCATCATAGACTGCTGGTAAATCTGGTATGACATCCAAAGCATCGCGTGCGGTAACCCGCAACTCAGTATGATCAGTTTGCAAGTGATCAGCGACGGCTTTAGCATAAGGTGCCTCATCAAATCGCTTATCAGCAAAACCAATCGAATAGGTTTTTACTCGATGATTTGACTGCGCTTGCATCAGCGCGGTGACTAAAGAACTATCAATGCCACCAGAAAGAAATGCAGCCAATGTCACATCTGCCAACATACGTTTTGCCGTTGCATCAAGCAATAGCTGCTTTAACTGTGATTTTGCAGTAGCAAAATCAGTAATAACTGGATTGGATTGTGGTACTTGCCAATAACATAATTTTTTAATTTTTTGCTTACTATCAATTATTAATAATGTCCCTGGCGCCAGCTGCTCAACAGCTTGATAAATACTGTACGGCGCTGGCACATAGCCGTACCGTAGAAATAAAGCAACCGCTTGCTGATTCAATCGCTTATTAAACTGTGGATGTTGCAGCATAGCTTTGCTTTGTGAAGCAAATAATAACTGGCCTTGCTGCAAACTCCAATAAAGTGGTTTTTTGCCAAGTCGATCGCGAGCAAGCGTGAGTAACTGTTGCTGTCGATCCCACAAAGCAAACGCAAACATACCATTACAGCGCCCTACTGCTCGCTCAACACCCCACTCGGCGCAAGCTGCTAATAACACTTCAGTATCAGATTGACCGGTAAAATTTTTCTGCTCTAGTTGCTGTCTTATCTCGACTTTATTATAGATTTCGCCGTTGTAACTCAAAACATAACGCTGATTCTGTGACAGCATTGGCTGATGACCTGCATTCGATAAATCTTGGATCGCTAAACGCCGATGACCAAGTGCAATTGAGTGCTCAAGCCAGATACCGCTATCATCAGGACCACGAGTCACCAGCGTATCATTCATCGCGGTTACGATAGCACGCATCTGATCATGATGGTATTGGGTAGAATAACTGATAAAACCAACAATGCCACACATGACTAGGTTCGGGTTGCGACTTGCTCGAGGGCAAGGTGATAAAGTAACTCGTAAGCTTTAACACTTTGCTCAAGTGAAAATTCAGCTTTAATACGCATACGACCGGCATCAGCAAATACTTTTCGCAATGAGGCATCGAGAGCGAGTTCAGCAATAGCACGGCCTAACTCGCGTGATTGTTTAGCTGGCACGACAAGACCGGTTTTATTGTGAAGGACTGCCTCAGCGTTACCACCAACATCAGTTACTACCATCGGCAAGCCTGCTGCCATACTCTCTAGGATACTGTTTGAAAAACCTTCTTCATGTGAGCATAGCACACCGATATCGCTGGCATTAAGCAAAGCTGGTATGTCATCACGCTGACCTAGAAATTGAATGTGGTGATCAATCCCTAATTGGTTGGCGTATGCTATTAAGCTTGCCTGGATATGGCTTGTATCGTGACCGATACACCACAGCGTCCAATTGGATATAATTTTAGTCGCATAACTCATTGCTGCAAGTAAATCACGATGACCTTTGTATGGGATTAAATTTGCCACAATAGTAATAACAACAGTGTCTGCAGCAACATACTGTTGGCTGCGAATAGCATTTCGCTCAGCACGCAAGTCGTATTTTGTAACGTCAATGCCATTGTACATCAAGAGTAAACGCTCACTGTTGATACCTTCTGCGTTTAGATCATCGATCACCGCTTGTGAATTACCAGTCGCATAAGTGAGTTGACGGTGCCATTTTTTTTCTAGCCAAGCTAAGGCACGGTGTTTTGCTTGATATGTATTTAAACTACGACGACTCATAATTTGGCAATGACAGGCAGACCACTTTGCACATAGACCACCGATCAAATAGCTCATCGGTAAGTAATAATGCACGATATCAGGCTTTGCTTGTCGCATAATTTTTACTAACTGCCAAGCAGAGCGCAGTAATAGCAAACCTCGCTTCAGCCGCCAAGCTGCTTGCCACTGCTGCTTTGTCCACGGCATACTCAAAACTTGAATGCCTTTTGCTGCTAATTGTTCAGCCAAATCACCAGGGTAACATAATGTATAAACCACGATGCGATACAGATCACGATTTAACTCAGCAACTGTTTCGGTGATATGTTTTTCAGTACCACCTAAATCGAGACTACCGATAATAATCAATACTAACTTACTAGTTATATCAGTCATTGACCGTCCTTAGCGTGTGACAGATAAAACAATACCAAATGAAATCAACAAAATGCCAAGGCAATACTTCACATCAATTGCTTCTTTAAACACAAACCAACTTAGCAATGGCACAAAGGTAAATGAGAGTGCAAAAAAAGGATAAGCTTCAGTTAACTCAAACTGTCGTAACAACCAAACCCATAAAAATGTCGTACTGGCATAGAGCATTGCTGCAGTCATAAATGCTGGATAAAACAGTAATTCAAAAATAGAGTGAAATCCTTTTGATGCGTTGGCGGTTACTTTAAATAGAATTTGGCCGCAAGAAATGCTAAAAACGACTAAAATTAAATAGATGTATTTCATGATTACACCTCAACTGGTTGCTGATCATCTAGAGTCAGTGGTGCGAGCAATACTGTTCGGGCTCCGCCATCATGACAGATAAAATCAATCGCATCATCTGCAGCAATATCATGAAAAATAACCCGTTCAACACCGTCAGTTTTGATTACTTGTGAGCCTTGATAGCCGCGACGAGAAATAATGTCAGTGCCTCGCTGCCAAGATGAAGCCAGCAATGGCACTCGATAACCTAACGCAAATAATTCGCGTAATATAGCTACCATATCGTGCTCTGCAGAATAACGAGTCGGATGGGTTTCAAATAAAATCATTGGTGCAAACTGTTTACGAGTCATAGCAGCTAACATACCTCTGATGACTTCAACCTCATGACCTTCAACATCCATACGGATTAAATCTGGCGCACCATATTGCTCAGCAAGTTCTGTTACGGTATAAGTGTGCACATCGACTGTGGTGCCAGTCAGGTGAGCAACACCACTGCCTACAGCATGAAAAGTATTTAAATTTGATTGACGCGCCAAATGGAACGATTTTACACCAGATTCAGCAGAAATAGCACCAGCAATCACAGTCACATCATGGTAGCCATTTAAGGTTAAATTCTTTTTGAGCAAGCTTACATTAGTTGCTGAAGGTTCAATCGCAATCAGCTCACCTTTACCATGCAACAAACTAAGCTCCATAAGAGCATAGTAACCAATATTAGCTCCGATATCATAAACTCGCATACCTGGTTTTAATACCCGCTCCAATATTATTTTATGCTCAAGTTCACGCTGACCAAATAAACTCAATGTCCGTGAAATCCCCCTATCATTGACATCAAGATACATAGTATAGTCGTAAACTCGCTTGCGTATAAAGTCCTGACCAAAGAGTTTTGCTTGAATCGTTTGTTTGAGCAAGTTATAGGTCGCTGTCAATAAGGTTGACAAGCCACGATCACGCAACGTAGTTGCTGCACTGGATAATTTTGTCACTTGAGCTTACCTCTCTCCGTCGGTATTAAAATATATTCATCAAATTCAAATGCATTAGTCGGCATAAAATCAGCATCACAGCACTGATAGTTAAGCTCGATTAACAATTGCTGAAAATCATTCGTGGTCACAGCTAGCTGGTCCAGCTCACGTGGATGTAAACTTAAAAAGATAGTTGGCCGGCAAGTCATCAATAGCTGTCTTGCACCTTGTAGAACATTAAATTCGGCACCTTCAACATCGATTTTTATCACACTTGGCGTTAACTGACGTTGCTGACAAAAAGCATCTAGGGTAGTTTGCTGGTGCCAACATGAGTGATAAGCATCAGTTTTTTTGCTGCGCG
>CAWUKA010000085.1:0-8276 GCA_963922965.1 uncultured Gammaproteobacteria bacterium
CAATCATTAGTAAATTAGTTGGCTATTCTTCTTTAAAACTAGTTGGAGAGAAAACAAAAAATACATCCAATTTCCCTTTTAACAACCTAATCTTTAGTATCTCTAATTTTTTAATATAAACGTATACCATAGTAGAGGATGTATTATCGATAAATTTTGCAGATCATAGTCATTATCATGATGCGAAATCTTCTTGGTATGAAAAAATATTCAGCAACACCATAGGATGATTTATAATAATTTGGTAACTAGCTTAAACTAATATGTAAATATTGGAACCCAAACCAATACTTGATATTATACGCGTTACTTGATAGCAGGTTTATTTCCTTTATTGCCACTGTTGTCAGTTTTACTTTTAGTAGAGCCAAATAGACCCTCCTGATGCGTACCTACTGCAACTGAATTAACTTTCTTATATCCTTTTTTTGCGGTTGGTTCTTCAGCTGCCTGCATGCGTAAAAATGAGGCGTAATTACCATTCGCATCTTTGATTTGAGTACGTGGCAACCCAAGTGCCTCAACTCTATCTAATTGGCTATCATCCGCCCCAAACCATAGGCTGGCTAAATCTTCAATAATATCACAAGCCTTAACCTGGTCTTCTGGACCCAACTCGCTATAAATTTGAAATAGCTTTTGACCAAAGAATGGTTGTAAAACTTTTTCGATACGAAGCGGTTCACTGAGTCGCCAAGCCGGGTAGTGAGTCGCATGTGTACCGGTACGATTAGGACGGCCTTCGTGGTAGTTCAATCCGTGATGTTTAAATAAACTATTACAGCATGCGCAACAGAGCTGTGTAATTCCAAAATAACTAATCTGTCTTGGCCTAAGCTGTTGTTTAATCATTAACTCATGAAATAGACGAATTTCAGCATGAGTACCTTCAGCTAGACTTTCATCATTAATTAGCTTTAGTTTTTCGCCACACCCATCCCTTAAAGTTTCATATTCACCAACATCAGCTAATGTTTGTATTAGAGGATTTGTACGGCTGATAGAAATAATATAATGTTCAGCAAATGATAAAGACCGAACATGGAGAAGAAAAATTTCAAAAAATTTATCTAGTTGTGTTTCAAGCCGTCCTGGAGTTAGTTGTGATTTAAGCCATCCTGGAGTCTCTGATTCTATAGACTTAGAAAAAGTTTCTTTCCAATGCATTAAAGTTTCGTCATCTAAACTGAGTAAGAAGCCTTTTTTTACAAAGTGCTTGTTCAGTGCTTCAGCAGCTTTTTCAACAAAGCCATATAGTTGTTTGAGTTTTGTTTGCTTTTTACCAATATTAACCTGATCGCGCTTTGGAATACCGGCTAAACCCACTTGCGTCAATCTATAATCACGTAGTGTATCTTTTAACTTAAACCTCTTGGCTACCTCCCATGTTGATGTTTGACTCAATACTCTAACTCGACTTTTTTTAACTGCCGATATTAGCCTCAATCTCGATTTCTGGCCGAGTGGAAAATGGCAACTCTTATGCTTAGCAAGTAGTCCTAAGTGGGAAAATAATGAGGCGCTACGGCGAAAAAGCGGATCTAATCGAGTAGTAGCTCGTACCCTATGTTTTGGCGGGTCAACAGGAATATTAATTGTAATATGAGGCACTAACTTATGCGGTGGGCCCTGAATTTCCTTTTCTAAAATGAATCTGAATGAAATAGGAAAAGGATAGTCAATAACACCATGTTCTTCCGGCGTTAAAGTAAACTCTACCGATTCAGATTCAGCTATTAATTGATTGGTTGTTCGATTATAACTATAACGACCAAACTCAAGTCTCTTTCGAATTGAACGCTCATTTTCGTTTTCCTCATAGGATACATGAGCTACCGCGGTGGCGAATATTTGAATTGGATCATGTTTTTCACCTGATACGATTTCTCGCTCTAGGATTTCACAAGTCAATTGCGCCGAAGTATGGCGACTAGTATTTGAAGAAACGTAAATACAGCCGTCCTGAATAGCAATAGCAGCACAAACCTCATCACCAACGAGTAAGCGCCCGACGTGATCCATAAAGCGTTCGTTATCAGTGAGGTTTGTTGATTCTTCGCGACGCTGATTATCATTGGCAAGTCTAGCATGAAATGCGTTAATAAAAGATCTTAGCGATTCATTACCTTTTAGTTCTTGAAGTATAACTTTAGGGTTCATACGAATTCAGCCGAGAAAATAAACAGTAAAATTGATTCAACGCACAATCGATTAATAATGATACTACATCAGTAGCAGTATGAAAAGAAGAAGATGAATATATATTACATAAATCTACTATATCGAAAATATCACAACAGCAGGAGAGGGTTATATGGTTTGATTCTTAATATTTTTTATTGCTCAAGAAATATCTTTAAATCTTAGTTAGCTCTCTTGTACATTTAATCATGTTCGTGAGAGCTATGTAAGCAATTTAAATTGTGCCGTAAGCTATTAATACTTCTGTTATTAAGTCACTATCAAGTTGGTTAGACAACAAATCATCATCTTTTTTAGCTTTATATATGATTTCGTTTAGTTTTGGCTCTTCACTGAAAAATAATCCAATTTTACTAGTAGCTTTAACATAAATGCCCGGTGCAATCATCGTAAGATCCCGCGCCACCATAATCTGTAGAGCAAGTGGTATGACAAAAGGTGCCTGTTTGAGTCGCTACGTTTTTTACTTTGCTACTTTTATTTTACTCATTATATTTTTATCAAATTCAATCAACAGCACTATCATGAAATCAACTTTACTAACAATAGCCCGATCAAATTAGATAAAATATCAGTTATTGTCTCTTGTTAGGTAGTGATACAGGCTTGTTAATTAGTTAACTTCAGCATCAATGAGATAAGTACATAACAATCCGCGGTGGTAAAAAGATTATTAATGGTCAAGCATATATAGGCAACTGCGGTATCAGGATGTTTTTCGGTGCTGCGGTGGGTGGCTAGCCAAGCCAGCCTCCATCTCAAAATATTACATTTCAAAATCCTCCATAAACTACGACAGGCGATCAAAGTCTATCTCGAGTTATTTTAGTCCCATTGAAGGGTATGAAATCCATCTACTTTGCGACTGTTTAATAATGATAGATATTGTAATACTGAACTCATATCATCGCCATCATTAGGCTTGAAGTACCTAAAATTGCGCTTAATGGCGCGTTGCGAAAGCTGATGGAGAGTATTAAGTGTGGGTAAAAAAGCTGGTAGTTTTGCATATCAATGAGTATGATGCGTCAATTTCGCATGTATAGAGTAATAATCATTATAATGAGTAACTATATTTACCCATCATTTATTTTCTGCTGCGCTAACAAGATGGTCTTTATTCTGCGAGACAAGTATTAGGGGGGTGTCCTGTAGGCTTTGGAGCAAAATACCGTTTCTGGCTTGAGTGATACCAAGATATATCAATGCTATATGACAAATGCGATGAATATTTTGACCTTAAGCACTATGAAAATTTAGAGCTATTATAATTCTATTTTAACGTTTGGGAGCCATGAGTTTATCTTTTCATGTTTTACTAATGTAAATGAGCTGCTATCATGGGCGAAGATTTAAAAGCATTCATAAGTATGCCGAAGTAAGCATGGTTTGGTGAATACGCAGGGTAATATCGTTATCACTTGTTTCGTTGTGTTATTACCTTCTGTGTATCAAGACGGCTCTGATTACATCGACTCAAACTATTCACTGAAGAGTGAGGCAATCTCATTGAGTTATCAATCATGAGTAAGGAAATAAGATGGAGAGCGCAGCTGAAGACAAAGCGTTAGGTAATCAGGCTTTTAGAGCCAAAAATTATCATGACGCCATCAAACACTATCAAGCAGCAATTGAACGAGCGGATAAGAGTGAGCTTGTGACCCAAGCACTCCATAACCTTGGGCTTTGTTTTTTGTGTTTGGACCAACCGCTAGAGGCGATCACTGCTTTTGATCAGGCTTTGGCGCGATGCCCCAGTTATGTCAAAGCAATAATCAATAAAGCCAGAGCACTCGAGCAGCTGGGCCGTGTTACTGAGGCATGGCGTTTATTGAAAAAGTCATCCACCGCAACTGATCTTTCTGAGCAAGCGCGCTATAAGTTTGCTAAGCAAGCCTTTGAGTTGGCACAACTATACCAAGCTAAAGTGATCTATGCCTGTGTAGATCTCAAATAACCCCAAAACATAACAAAAAAAATCTTAGAATTTGGCTCAGGGCCAAATTCAGCGGTAGCCGGCTTTGATCAAATCTCTGATCAAAGAGTTGAACAAGTGTTACGAACCGTTATTCATGAACAGCAACTGCCGGCTTTATTCTTCAATGGCTACCCGGGTTATCAGGGGATGACACGTCATGATCTATTAGCGCATTATTTAGATTGCCAAGCAGCACCCGATGAAGCGTTTGATTTTACTGCTTTAGCAAATTATCCACTGATGTATGGCGGTGCAGAATTAAGGGCAGTCGCTGATAATGTCTGTCTAATGGCTGATCCCAACTTGGATTTTGCATTCGGTAATAAAGCTCATCTGGATGATGCGTTCAAGCATGCGGCACTTCAGCAATATCGACCGCGCTCAATGACTTTTCCGCGTGTCTATTCTCCATCACTCACTAATAAGATTCACCGAACGATTTCAGCAACGTTATATGTCATCAAAGCGCCTGATATTGAAGAGGGTAAAGGTATTGCTTTAGTCAAACCTGACGAGCTGGATCGGGTATTAAAAATTGTTTTAGCACCGAGTATTCAAGCTGCGGTAGCGGAAATCATACACCAACAACTTGAGCAATCACGAGATAAGTTGGAAAAATTCGCCCCGATGCTTAACTCACAGAGCGATCGGTTCATGGTGGAAGAGTATGTGGCTAGCCGGCCGATTCGACATCATGGTCAAGTTTTTGATGGGACGGTTCGAAGTTTATTTCTCTATGTCCGTGATCAAGGGGTTGGCCGTTTTGTGCCAATTGGCGCGTACTGGAAGTTACCCCCACAGCCAATCACCGCTGAACAAGAACCCTTGGCTTCAAAAACGATTTCGAGTTTCTCATCAGAGCATATTTTGGCGCAAGCGCTCGACCCACAGGACTTGGCGCGGATTAATCAGGTATTAGCTGACCTAGTGCCAAGACTGCTGACGACGCTTATCAAAACCGACTACGTCGACACTATCAGTAGAATTAAAGGCCCTTTATCGCCATCATTTGGCCAAGACGTGCAGTGGCTCTGTTATGTCAATGCCTTAAGTTTAACCGGCCAGGCTGAAATGGCCTTACACTGTCTAGGGCTCGTCAAGCATCAGAACATTGAAGCTTATCGCTTATCGTATTATCGCGCGATAGCCTATTACGCAAAAGGCGATGAAGCACAAGCCATCCAATACCTTGATGAAGCAATAAAATTAGCTCCTCATTACGCTCCGGCGCAGTTTCGTCTCGCGCGTATTTACGCAGAACGAGGTGATTTGGCGAGCTATCAAGCCTGTGAAAAAAGGTTCAAAGGTGGCCGTTCAGACCCTTCGATTCACTCGCGGTATCAATGTTTAGAAAAGCCTACTCCTGTTTTCATTGCTCACTTGTCAAGTGACGAACGGGCGTTAACCATGCCGGCTCGTCAGCAGCAAGCTGAGCAATATAAAGACGCTGGCAATGCCTACTTCAAACAGCAAAAATATGAGCGTGCGATTGTCGCGTATGAGAAAGCTATTGCACTGAGCCCAACTTATGCTGTTGCTTGGCTCAATATCGCTCGCTGTCATCAGGCTTTGGACAATAGAGTGTTTGCTCAGATCGCTTTTGTTGAAGCGATCAAACATGACCGACACTATGGCAAAGCCTACTACGGGCTTATCAAATTTTATTACGAACAAAAAACGGTTGCGTGCGATCAACTCGCGGCTGAATATAAGAAAAGGGCGTTGCGTTTGGTACAAGATGAAGCAGAGAAAAGGCAACTGAGTCAATTAACGCCTAAAAGCGTCTCACTGGGTAAGCACTATGCTTCAATTTGGGAAAGAAAGCGGGTTTATGCTGAATCATCAGCACAGGTGGCAGCAGAACCTGAAGTCAGGCCAAGTGTGCACTGTTGATCGATGCCTTGTTCATCGATCACTAAGCACAGCGACTACAGTTTCGCCTCGGTCTTGAGTTGGGATTCAATCAATAGTACTTTAACTCACTCAGACCAACTTGGATTCAATCAGGCAATCGTTTCACTGCTTTTTGATCGCTTCAATGATGAGTCACCGAGTGTATCCGATTTGGTCGTCAAATCTGTGACAACTACAGCGACCAGACCCAGAAAACAGCAAGCAGAACATCGGAATAAACGAGCTGTGATAGCTGAACATAGGAAGTTAGCAATCTAAGACGGACTGATATTAAAAGATCTGGATAGCGATGTGACTTCTTTTTAAATCACCAGGATGCGATGAAGCAGCACACTATGAAGCTGATCATCGGCGATTTTGATTTCTCAGCCATGATAACACTGCTGTCAGTGTATGCACTGATTAAAAAGTTAATTCACCGCGACTTGACTAGATAGTATAGGCAATAGTATTTCAGCACTAACACTCTCGATTCCGCGGGTAAATTTTAGCTTGTTAAAGTTTAAGGCCGCCTAATCGTTAGTTACGCTTGCACTGATCATTGCTTGTTTCGATCCATAATGTCCTCCTCGACGAAGAACATTATCTGTCAAAATTTTTAACTTTGCTGGCCTAAGATCGACGAGCCATTATGACCAATCACCTCACTGCTAAATACTGACATGGTTTCATTCTCAAGGCCCTCAGTCTTTGGTCGCTTAACTCAACATAGGCCTTATCCTAATTGAATCAGTGGTATTATCTCGTTAGATTCATAACGTTTTATATAATTTCAATAACGTTAAACTCGCTTTGTCAGCATTAACTTTCAGGAGATCAACCATGGAACCTGTCACTGCTGGATTAGTGGGAGCAACAACCCTGAACACCGTCACTACGCTTTTTGGCACCGTAATCAACCTTTACGATTCGATTAAACAGTCCGCTAATAATGTGCGAGTGTACCGAGCCCGCTGCAAGCGCGTGTTGGCAGTGTGGTCGATATTGTCAGGGCACTGGAGCTGACCACTGAGCGACAAGTCAGTAGGTCATGGCGGCGATGCCGCCTGATGGAAGCGAAGGCTATGAGGCAGCACTTGGCAATCTGGTAACAACCTTGGCAGCGATTCAAGCCTACCTTGAGCAATTTACCAAGCACAATAGGCTGTCTTGGTATGCCCTCGCTTCATTACGGCTAATGCATACAAAAGAGAATTTGAACACTTTAATGGGCAATTGTCCCAGTCTATTGGTGACTTGAATTTGCGTAACACGGCGCTGACGCTGCATCAACAACACGGCTTATCTGCTACGCAGCAAACCCTGCTTGACCAGCAAGCGAGGTTGCTGAGTCAACACACCCTCCAGCAACAAAATATGACTGATATTATGGCCGATCTTGCTGCCCTCAAAGATGGTCTGACTCAATTACCGCTTGAGCGGACGGAACCGGAGGCAGCTGAAGCGTGCGACGAAACGGTGCCTCGGCAACTCGACGCGTTACATCAATTGATGAGTGAATTGATGGTCGACGTCGTTAATCAACAAGTGAGATTAGTTGATCAGGGGCAAGTAATGTTACGACAACAACAAGTTGAGCAGCGCGATATCACCGCCTTACTCGGGCAGGTCAGTAGCTTCAACAGCAGGTGGCCCGTCTGCTTGAGCGACCGACTGAGGCTGCTCGCACTGCTGAGCAAATATCATTAGCCCCAGCGAGCACGGTCATCACCACCGGTGCTGTTGCTGAAGATATCACGGTGGGTCAGATTGCTGGTGATGCGCAACTCTCAATGAATACCGCTAGCGAAGCGGTGCCCCATGCTAGCGGGACGACAACCAGCACCACAACAGGGTCAACACTAACGGGTCTACGCGTGGGTGACGTCACCGGTGGTTCCACTTTTAGCGCAAATACCAGCTCTCGACTGGCGCCGGCCGCTGCTCCAACAGCCGTCGATGCCGCTTTAGAGCGCTTGCAAGAGGCGAGTGAATCATTAAGACAAGGCTTAAGCGATGCCGCTGCGCGGCCTACCTCGATCCCAATAGTGACAGGCGCTGTCCAGCTCCCACCGCTTTCTGCTCAAAGCAGCACAACGGCCGGTGCGACTGTAACAGGGGTCCAGATCGGAAACGTGGGTGGTGGGTTTCGGTTGTCTATGGATACGGGGTCAGGAGCAACTGAGCAAGCAGAGGACCCGGG
>CAWUKA010000086.1:0-8275 GCA_963922965.1 uncultured Gammaproteobacteria bacterium
CCGTCATGCGTAAGCTACGCCTACCACAATCTGATGCTATTCAATTTTTTAAACGAATGGTTTTCAACATAGTTGCTCGTAATCAAGATGATCATACAAAGAATATAGCTTTTCTTATGGATGAGGATGGCACTTGGTCTTTGGCACCTGCGTATGATGTGACTTTCTCACATAATCCAAACGGGTTATAGACTAACCGACATCAGATGAGCATGAATAATAAGTGTGATAACTTTGAGCGGGCTGATTTTCTGAGAGTTGCTGAAGAAATTAATTTAAAAGGCGCAGATAAAATCATTGATGAAATCATTGAGAAAGTTACAAGCTGGCCGATTTATGCTGAAGCGGCCGATATAAGTCGCGAATTAGTTCAGCGTGTATCTAATTACCATAGGCTAGTATCATAAAAAATGTAACTCATCTTATCGAAACTTAATTGATTAGCTTTTATATGAAAATAGTTTAACGTTGTTCGCACGCGTGGCATACCACTTGCTATTGGTATTCAGCTTCTCTAAAAAGAACTGAAAACTAGAATATATTCAGCTTTAGTTAATGATTGTAAGCCTATATAGATATCCCTAGATATCGCTTTTAATATATTGCATTTACAACCAAGAACTTATACAATTCGTCGTAAGTTGATACTGATAAAGAATAGCATTCTAGGAAATACACTGCCCTTATAGATTTAAAATTTCTCATCAGTCAATCCCATTTCTTCTAGTGACAACTTGTTCACAATTCTTTAAAGAAATTAAAAAGTTAATATTAGTCGACACTAATGGGGGCTCCATGTTATCTATCAAATCATTTAATCCTGAGCAATGGATTCAACACACCCTAGGTCCCCAAGAGAGGATTGGTATAGGCCCTTATCGATATAAACTCATCCTATTTATGATGAGTCGACCGTGCAACGCATCAATCATAAATTAAAATATGTGACACAAACGCCAGAAACTTATTTTAGATACGTAAATCCACCAAAATCTAATTTACATTCCCTTTGGCGATATATTTTCATTAGCCATATCTATGCCCAAGAACACCAGGTTACTGAAGATGAACGGTGGAATTCGCAACACTTTTTAAACATCTTTTTAACTGTGCTTTCAGATGTGATCCGGTTGTCATCGTTACAACGTATGCTGCTCTACGGATTGACTCTTGTTAGCCTTTTGCTGGTGTTAACACAGTCGTTCTTTTGCTTTTTGCCGCCAGTCATCGCTTTAATAGTCTGTATTATATTTCAGCCAAGTATTGAATCGATCCCATTTGTTCCTAAACTTATTCGAGTTAATGATGAGGCCTACTTGCGTCAGCGTCATGAACAGTGTTTAGCAGCACAGCAACGATTGATACATCTAAGATAGCTGCCTTTCACCGATATACAAGCATTACCCATGGGTGATATACAGTGACTCTAAAACGACTTGGTTTTAGCTTGGCTAATCAATTTGAATATCTACTTGTTCCTAATTGGGCACTACTTTATTTAATCATGCCAAGCCTTGATAATATTGAACAGAGCCTGTAGTCAGAGCAACGCCAACTTTGGTTTCGCTCATGGTTTGCACCGGCCTCTCAGTTAGTAGCATATCGTGCATATCTTCAAATGGTTTTAGAAAAAGTACAGACCGAGCGTCAAAAGCTTGCTGAAGTTCTTGTCGTACGAGCATGTACACTCTAACAAGCGACTAATAGTGATGAGACCGATGCTATAG
Organism: uncultured Gammaproteobacteria bacterium; assembly: GCA_963922965.1. Lineage (GTDB taxonomy): Bacteria > Pseudomonadota > Gammaproteobacteria > CAWUKA01 > CAWUKA01 > CAWUKA01. The sequence continues at coordinate 1,728 of CAWUKA010000086.1, forward strand.
ACTATTTTTCATTAAAAGCTATCGCAATCAACTAACTTACCTCCTCAGAGCAAGCTTTCTCTCGCAATGAATCACTGACTACCGCGGACTGGATTTACCTCCGTCGGTTTGTCGATCAGCAGAGTTGTCCAGAGCAAGCTGCACTCGTTGAACATTGCTGTGTTACTTCGTCACTCATCTCGACTGAGTTCAAGCGAGAGCGAATGAATAGCGCTGAAGCAGGTGGGCGAGCTACGTCTGAGACAGCTGTAGCTGAGATCTTGCGAATACGACAAGTGAGTAGGCTTTCAATGCAGTTTATTCGTGAGCGCTACGATGTGTTGTGCCTTCGACAAGGGTTTTTGACCATCATTGGTGGTCGGATTCATCGAGCACTCAATACCTATAGCCTATTGGCTAACCAAGTTCGACATCCGGATACAGCAAACTTTTTATCAGATATGAGCCAATCGTTCATAGAGCTGAAAACCTTATATAATGACTTGACTGACTTAATCAACTTACCCGTTACAGAATTCACACAAGCTTTTATACTAACGGCGTGGCTCCAGCCAAGTCGTGAACTTATCGATGCGATTAAAACCGTCTTAGTTTCGAAGAAAGCCAGTGTCCGCTGGCTCCTAGATGAAGCCTTAATTCGTTTGCGTGAGACTCTTGATCAGCAATCGACACAACTTCACTTGAGCTCCAGATCGGCTATTATGCCAGAAGATAGTATGACTCGACTTGAACCTTATCAGTTACATTGAACGACGCATAGACCCTATGCTGAGGCTCCTAAGCTTGATTACCGAGCTTTTATCTCAGCAGTTGATGAACTGCATCGATTTCATCACATGATGAGATGGGTTTCTCTGAAGTGCTGCTAACTGATGTTAAAATCCGCCTTGATGCTTGCCTTGCTGTGACTCAAGCATTTAGCACGGGTGATTTATACGTCAATGTTCAACGGGTCCTAGAAAATCTCATCGCTGGCCAATCACTGTCGCTGGCAGTGATTCAAGTGATTGGTGTATTGTATGAACAAGCTAGAGCGATGACTGGCACGCCCGACGCCAGGCCTATCTCTAGATCTATCAGTTTTGATTCACACCGATTACAAGCTGTCTTAGAAGATTCAGTAGACCTAATTACTGGAATAATCACAACTTATATTTCGCAGGCGTTCAACCCGGCAATTCCGCCCCAACTCGCTACAGAACAGCTTTATAACTGTTTTTACCTCTTGTCTCTTCAGCAGCAAGACTCTAAGTGTATGGCGTTCCTTGAGAGACAAGCTCAACGTTTGATGCTTCAGTACATTCAATACATTCTAGCTGATCCAAGCTATTTCAACCGTGAAAATGACTAGTTAAGCCAAGCCTGGCAAGCGGTTTATTTCGTTGTAAAGTGTCCAACCCAAAACAGCCATATCTCGGCGAAATTTAAAAGTACTGTCTCGTGCCTGTAATGCTCAGAATCGTGAGGTGATTACAGGAATTCAAACAGCGCTTACAGCAGCCTTACAAATGATACCTCCTAATGATTCGATTGTTGTGGTTGGTGCACAATCACTCGTGTCCGTATCTCCTTCAGTCGAGAGATCATTGAGTCCTTGGTTTTTAAGTTGGGCTCAACAGACGGGTACTATTTCGTCCTATGATGCAGATCAATCGCGATTAGCGGATCAACAAGTGACGAGAGAAGGTGCAGAGCTATTTACTAACCGACAAATACAAGCACCTTAGTAATGTAATCGTGCGATGTAAAGATTGAAATTAATTACTAGGCAGTATCATGATTTAGTATTCGCTGATTTACTAAAACATGAAAAATGATATAGAGAAAAGTATACATAGTTATAACTAATAAAAGAGGAGGCAAGTATGGCCATTGAATTCGGAGCTCTAATGGGTTTGATATGAGCAAAAAAACGAACTATTACTGCAGCTGCAGCCAATGGTCAGCCAGTCAATCACCTCTTATTGTATCTTGAGGAGGTTAAGAGCCTTATTAGCGAGGACTACCAACAAGTTTATAGTCTACAAATCGTACTGATTAATTATGTCATGGAAAAACTGGTTAAAATGGATGGCCCAGTCGGTTATATAATAAAATCAGCGATGGTAACAGCACTATGGCAGGTATTAACTGATTCGCGCTATGATCCGTTGGCAGCTAGTAATCTCGCTCGCGAACAGCAACTCTTTAAAATTGTTAGTACTAACGATCCTGTATATTGTCAGCAGTCGCCAATTGCTGTGTTAGGGACGACTCAGTCTAGAACAGCACCGATTACATTAGCAACTTTACAACAGCGGCAAAATTCTGGCAGTGCTGTTGCAATAAATACCTCATTCATGACTCACTCATACCCTAATAGAGCTGCTGTGATTACTCATCCTTTAGCTGTAGCACTACCATCTGTTAACGCTCACAGTGATAGCGATGCAGATAGTGACGATCAGCTAGAAATAACTGGTTATGAGCAGTCATACCAAGCCTATCAATGGTACGCTCGCTTGATAGTAATGTAGGAGAATGTTATCAACAGCCTGAGAAACAAAGTTAAGCAACGCAATCGGATCAACAATCGGTACCTTGTATAAGGTATTTATTACATACAATGGGTTAGTCATAGATGACAAACTGCTAATTCTATAACTTAAAAATATACTACTTGATTGTAGTAGCTTATTAGCTTGTATTTTATTATTCAGTGATGAGAAAAAATAAGTTATTTGACTTTAGAATTTATAAATGATTTGGGTAGCAAGGTCTATCTATATAAGTTTTATAGAGGTCCTAGAAAGTAAAACTTTTTACAAGAGAAGTCTAAATGACTTCTAATAAAGGTTAGAACTATTGAGTAAATACCTTTGAGTTCTGATTCAATGACTTGAGTTGCCCCAAAATCCAGGTTTAACTTTATTAGCAGCTTCAAGTTTCTCGGCCTTTTGTTGCGAGTCTTCGGCTTGTTTCTGGAAAAATATTATTTTTAATTCAGAGATATCTTTACGAATGTCAGACATATCTTTGCGAATGTCAGACATATCTTTGCGAATGTCAGACATATCTTTGCGAACATCTCTGAAGCCCTGTTCCATTTTTTCATTCGTTTGTTCAATATCACGTTTTAGCCAAGCGAAGCCAGTGCTGACAGCAGCTATGCTGCCTCCAACATAAGTTGTCATCACAAGAGCAGGATTGTTGGCGAAGAATTCACCTAGGAGTGAGTAGGTCGATTGAGTTGTTTGCTTCCGCGCAGTAGGTGTACGGCTGCTGGTTCGAGTTGTGGTAAGAAGGAGTGGAAGTAATCGTTTCACTGGACGGTACCTCTGGATAACTGATGAAATTTTATAGATAGTAGTATGACGATATTGGAATTTAGCTTGTTTTGCAAGGATTTTGGCGGATCACTTTGAATAAGTTAGCGAGCGTGATTGGGAAAGAGGGATTCGATTTCTATCTTAATATCAGAGGTAACGTGTTGACCTTCTTGATATGTCTGAAAATGTGCCTCTATGTGTGTCAATTAAAGTATTTGTTTGCGTAGCGATACAAATTCGGATCAATGACTCGAGTTGCCCCAAAATCCAGGTTTGACTTTATTAGTAGCTTCAAATTTCTCGGCCTTTTGTTGCGAGTCTTCGGCTTGTTTCTGGAAAAAGAGTATTTTTAATTCAGAGATATCTTTCCGAATATCAGACATATCTTTGCGAACATCTCTGAAGCCCTGTTCCATTTTTTCATTCGTTTGTTCAATATCACGTTTTAGCCAAGCGAAGCCGGTACTGATAGCAGCTATGCTGCCTCCCACATAAGTTGTTACTGCAAGACCAAGTATGATCAGCCAGTGCCTACATGTTTGAATCACCTAATGTTAAACTTGTTAATCCTAGCGACCAATTAACAAGATGACTTGCACTAAATGATCAAGCCTACTCGCTTGCAAGTAGATTAGGTTGCATCAGTACAACTTTAGAAAGTGCCAAGTACATTGCAGTCGTAGCAGTTTTGTGGTTAGCAAAAAAACTTTGCCTAGTCGCTGATGTTAACTGGATCATAGTATAGCATCGCAGGATCAAGCACGGATTCCGCTCGATGAGATTTTTGTGAATCTCGCGATCGTGGAGGAAGCAGAACAGCAGCCAAAAGAACGAACGACTAGGTAATAAGGCCCTAGCCTTTAGATGTTTTAGTCAAGCAAAGGTAGGAAATTTTTTCAGACGAAGCACTATTGAGTTAGCTTACCTCAAACTGGCATCCAGGTTATTGTTAAGAAGGCAATTGGTAGTTACTCTTTGAGATGCTTAACAACCTCATACAAATACTATAACTCTTCTCGCTCTGTGTGTTGAACACACGGCTGATTAGGCTGACTTGCATTTACTCTTCCAGCGACCGGCCCCCTTTTTTAGACACCAGACTGTAAAACTTTTAAAAATAGTACGTTCTAAGATTTTCAATCAAAATAAATAAGAAAACCTATTGATTACTTTTAGATTTTAAATAGATTAAAATTTATACTATTGGACTTTTGTATGATTAAATTATATGCTATTATGGTGTTTATGTTAAAATATTAAACGTTATAGAGCAAAAACTTTGATGACACCAGAAGACATTATTAGCATAGTTGAAGAAGCTGGCCTTACCGCTCAACAGTTAGCAGCAGTCCGAACTGCAATCGTCGAGCTCGAAAGCTCGGCAGCCCGCGCCTCAGCGTCTCAGGCAGCTGATCCTCCTAAAGACCTTCCGAAACCATTTAATATGGGTAAAATAGTGCACGCTTTAGGTGCGTCTGTAGAGCCGACTCGAAATTCTCCACCGCAAGCAGGCGCTGAATATGACGAAGAGACTCTTGAGCGTGATAAGCCTCCTTTCAAGAAAACTAAAAAACGGCCGTTAGAATTAGAAGGTGGGTTAGATAAAGATGAGCATTTTCTACCAGCTGTTCACCAAAAGGACCTAGCGCTTAGCGAAAGTAATCAAGTTTTAGGTGAACCTGATCCAGAAGATCCAGGTTCAGGTGTTAGTAGTCTGAGTGGTCATGAATTGGGTGCCAGAGATGGCGCTCCCGAACCGTTTGCTCAAGCAGACGGGAGTATTCAGTCAGATGACCTCTCAACTAATTCAGGTTCGCGTCACGTCCTATCAAGTGATATTAAACTACCGTTGGTGGTGACGACTATCGATGAGAACGGTAATATAGAATTTTCAATTAATAGCGGTATAAGACCACCGACCGCTGGTGGTAAAAAGCAAGGTGATCATATTACTGCTTACGCAATGATGATCGAAGCGGTTTTATATACTATCGACGGTCAATCCCAAAATGAAATTGTTAGTCTTTTAGGCGTTATCGCACGACATTTTCTTGGTGAAGAATTCACGCCAGATGTGCCACAAAGGGTAGGACAACTTGCAGCCGCTGAAGATCATGGTGTAACAAGTAGTGCCGTCGGTGAACCAGGATATAATGGTACGGCGCTTCGAGAAGCACTCGTTGCTTACGAGAAAAAAGATGTTTTGAGTGATCTCAGGTCACAAAAACAATTAACGGCTCAAATGCGTCAAGGAGGATACCGGGAGGAAATCATTCTTGCGATGAAGTTAAGATTCAAACATTATGAAGCGATACGCCTTGCTAAATTAATAGAGCAGTGTTGTGGTACGGTAATAGAAGAATTGAATAAAGAGAAAAGCGCGACTGTATTCAATAGATATGCCAAAACTACCGCTGAACTCGCTTGTGAAGGAAACACAGTTAAAGAAGCTATGAAATGCTTACGTGCTTTTAATAAAGTGTTAACGCTTGATTTAGAAGACGCAACACCGGAAGGATCATTCGCTGCTTTTTGTAGCTCGCCGTTAAGGACTGGCTTGAGATGTTTTGGTGTCGATATATTTCCACCCAAGGACGTTAGAAATAAGACTAGTATCGTAAATTTTATCAGTAAGATACAAAGCATTAAAATTCCCATGAGTGAAGATGAAAAGCAGGATCATCTTAAAATTTGTCAATCAGTCGGTCAACAAATCGCCGAGCTATTCGATTTTGACTATTGCAAACAAGTGATGCACGGCATAGTGGGTCAATTTAAAGAGCGAGAAGATGTTGTTTTATCAGATCAACAGAAAACCACAATCGACAATCTACTCCAAATTAAATCTGCTGAAAACGCTTTTGATCTCTTTCTACAAATCAAAGATTTAAAAGGCGAGGATGGTACTACTACGCTCATAAAGTCATATGAACTTGACATGGTAGAAAGAGAATTGATACAAACAGCCATTGCAAACTGTATAAGACATTTGGAATTTTCAAAAGCCGCTTTCCCTTCGCTACTAGACTGGTGTTTGTCAAGTGAAGAGAGGAAGCAAGCTTTAATCTCAGGTTTTATAGATAACGTGTGCGACAAGCAAAATTGGGAAAAATCTGGCAGTATAGCTATAGTAAGCGACATGGAAGAAGTTGAAATAATGCCATTTGCTACAAAGTTATGCGAAGTACTCACTGAACGACTCATTTGTGGAGTAGTAGCTACATTACCTGCTGTATCTTC
>CAWUKA010000087.1:0-8210 GCA_963922965.1 uncultured Gammaproteobacteria bacterium
AAGCAATTTCAAACCGATGCTGCTGTTATAAAAAAATAAGATGTTATCATTCATTCAACTCAACGTGGTTCCGAATTAACCCGTCAGTTGCTTTCTTTCATACGCGGTGACAATACTGAAAAAACAAGGCTTGATGTTTATCTCATTATTGAAGAAGTAGTGAAATTACTGTTCCGTTCTATCGACAGAAAAATTACCGTCGATATTCAAACCGAGCCAGATCTATGTTTGATTGAAGGTAATTCCTCAGAAATTTTCCAAACTTTGATGAACTTAGGCATCAATGCTCGCGACGCAATGCCAGCAGGTGGTAAAATCATCTATAATGCAAAAAATATCACTATGGACGCTGGTAATCAGCACGGCATTGCACCAGGTAACTACGTCGAAATTGCTGTGCGTGACACTGGGACTGGTATAGCTGATGAGATTATCGATAAAATATTTGATCCTTTTTTCACGACAAAAGATTTAGGTCAAGGTACTGGTCTTGGTTTATCAATGGTATACGGTATCGTACAAAATCATGGTGGTGAAATCGTAGTAGAGAGTAAAAATACTGGCACTACGTTTAAACTTTACTTGCCTGTTTATGTTGAGAAATTATCTGCCGATAAAAATTTTTCTGTGACCGCATTTCGCTATGATAATACTTTATATGGTAAACGGATTTTGATTGTCGATGACGAAGAAGTCATGCGTGATTTGCTCACCGATATTTTATCTGAGTACGGTGTTAAATATTTTGTTGCTGAAGATGGCAAGCATGCTATAGAGTTATTTCAGCAGACAACTGACTCAGTTGATTTAGTCATTGTTGATGTGATGATGCCAAAAATGAACGGCGTTGCTGTCTATCAGAGGATACAAGAGCTACAGCCTGAATTAGCAACCCTATTTATTAGTGGGTTTTCAGAGAGCCAGCCCATCGATGAATTATGTCAATTATCGCATGTTGATTTTATCGGCAAGCCTTTTCAGACTAGTGAGTTGATTCACAAATTGAGCCGATTGCTAAATTTGGCAGTCATAATAGCGTAGCAAAAGGAGTTGTTGATGTCGCGAGTATACAATTTTGGTGCTGGCCCTGCCATGCTGCCTGATTCTGTAGTGGAGCAAGCCCAAGCTGAATTGCCGAGTTGGCAAGGACTTGGTAAATCAGTGTTTGAAGTCAGTCACCGCAGTACTGCATTTAAAGCATTGGCCGAGCGTTCTGTTGCTACCTTGCGTCAGTTGCTGAATATTCCAGAAGAATTTGCGGTGCTTTTTTTGCAGGGTGGCGCACGTAGTCAGTTTGCAATGGTGCCAATGAACTGTCTGGCTGATAGACCAAGTATCGATTATCTTGAAACTGGTACTTGGTCTCACTATGCGATAGAAGAAGCCAAGCTATTTGCTGATGTTAATGTCGTGGCCTCGAGTGAGCCTGAGCAGTATACAACAATTCCAGCGCAATCAACCTGGCAGGTGAATACTGCTTCAGCTTATTTGCATTATACAGCCAATGAAACTATTGCTGGGCTGGAGTTTCATGACGTGCCAACTGTTCCACTGCCGCTTGTTAGTGATATGTCATCGAATCTGTTGTCAAAGCCAATTGATTTTCAGCGCCACAATCTTATTTATGCTTGTGCCCAAAAAAATTGTGGCATTGCTGGCGTTACCATTGTGATTGTAAAAAAGTCTTGGTTGCAACAACCTGTCGTTGGCACACCATCAATGTTTAATTATCATCATCATATTGCACAACATTCAATGTATAATACTTCGCCGACATTTAGTTGGTATATGACTAATTTGGTGCTTGATTGGGTGCTGGCAGAAGGTGGCGTTGCTGAGATGCAGCGGCGTAGTCAGCGCAAATCAGCAAAACTTTATCAATTAATCGATGCGAGTGATTTTTATCATAACGCGGTCGATAAGCGTTATCGTTCACACATGAACGTTACATTTACATTGGCAGCTGAGGCTCTGTTGCCTGAATTTTTGCAGCTAGCGGCAGAGGCAGGCTTGACCGACTTAAAAGGTCACCGCTCGGTAGGTGGTTGTCGGGCCAGTATTTATAATGCTATGCCAGAGCAGGGTGTCGATCAGTTAGTCGAATTTATGCAATATTTTGCTAAAGCAAAAGTATAATTACTAGGTGTTCAAATGTATAAGATTCAAGTTTTAAATGAGATAGCACAACAAGGCTTGCAACGTTTCTCTGCTTCACTCTATCAAGTCAGTGAGCAACAAGCAGAGCCTGACGCGTTGTTGCTGCGCTCGCATGAATTGCATCAGCAGCCAATCGCTAGCTCAGTGCTTGCTATAGCTAGAGCAGGTGTTGGCGTCAATAATATTCCGATTGCTGCTATGAGCCAAGCTGGCATTCCAGTGTTTAATGCGCCCGGAGCAAATGCTAATGCGGTGAAAGAATTGGTGTTGGCAGGATTATTGTTGGCTTGTCGTAATATCTGCCAAGGTTGGTTGTTTGCGCGAGAGCTAGCGGGCGACCACGATCACTTCAATCAACAAGTTGAAGCGGGTAAAAAACAGTTTGCTGGCTATGAATTGCCGGGCCGCACCCTAGGTATTATTGGCTTAGGCGCGGTCGGTGTTGCGGTTGCCAATGCTGCTGCTAGCCTTGGCATGCGTGTGATTGGCTATGATCCTGCTATTACCGTCGAGCGAGCGTGGCAATTATCAGCTAACGTTCAGCAGGCGACTAGTCTACAAGAAGTGATAAAGGCAGCAGATTTTTTAACAGTACACGTGCCGCTGATCGAAGCCACCCGAGCAATGATCGGAGTAGAACAACTTGCTGCCATGAAGTCGAACGCGGTGCTACTAAATTTTGCTCGAGCTGAAATTATCGATGAAAAAGCTGTTGTTAGCGCTCTCGATGCTAGCCAACTCTATGCTTATATTAATGATTTTCCATCTACCTTGTTGCAGGCGCATCCAAGGGTTATCTGCTTACCTCATCTTGGTGCTTCAACTGTAGAAGCTGAAGAAAACTGTGCCGTCATGGTGATCGATAATTTACGTAGCTATTTAGAATTAGGTAATATTCACTGTAGCGTCAATTTCCCTGATGTGACTTTGTCAACACAGCCCGGTGCTCGGTTGTGCATCGCTAACTTGAATATCCCAAACATGGTTGGTCAGATTTCTGCACAATTAGCAAAGCAGGGCGTGAATATTATAGAGCTAGCCAACAAGTCACGTGGTGATTTTGCTTATACCTTGCTAGCAATAAATTGCGAACTCGAGCAAGAGGTAATCGCAACTTTGAACCAGATTGATGGTGTGCTACGCGTTCGGCAAGTTGTTGTTTAATATTGCTACATTACAGAGCAACGCTACATAATGCCATATTTTTCAGTATGCTAACTTGCTGATGCGTCTTGCCACTGCTTGCATTAAACTTGATTAAAAATCGTTAAATGACACCATCCTTGAACTAAACCAGCTAAAATTAGTATTAATCTAGAGCTTTTGAGGTGAGCTTCGATGCAAGTCGCTTTACTCGCGTGCCAATCTGTCTTTACCAATGATCTCGATGTGTATGGCTATGAGCTATTTTTACAGCGAGAAGTTGCGACAGAGTTAAATAGCCAAAATGCACTCGATACGTTGCTTGATACGGTTGCAGAGCATGGTATCGACCGTATTGTTGGCAATGCTGCTATAGTATTTAACTGCACTGGAGTTAAGGATTTCTCTTTTCTCCAGCAACAGATGCCCTCTTATCGCACTTATCTTGAAATAGCAGTCAGTGATATAGCGAGTGATATACAATTGCAGCGGATTGAAAAGTTACGTAAGCAGCGTTTCAGCATTATCATTCGAGATAATGATATGCAGTATGATTGGAATGAATTTAATGGCTTGGTTGATGTGATTCGAATTGATGTCAACTGTGTAGAGCAGCAAGCGTTAATCCAAGCAAAAGAGAATTATGGCCACCATTATAAATTCATACTTGACCACGTTAATAACTACGATATTTTAAATTCATATCAAACTCATGGAATTGATTATTTTCAAGGCCAATTCTTGAGTTCACCGAATATTATTAAAAGTCAGGATGTGCCAGTTCATTCCCTGGTTGTATTACGTCTGATTAATAAACTCAATGTGCCAACTGTAACCGCGGGTCAAGTTGAAGTTGTATTAAGTCAAGATCCACGCTTAACTTATCGTCTGCTGCGCTTGATTAACTCAGCTGCTTATAACTTACCAAGAAAAATCACATCGTTAAAAGAAGCAATTATTTATCTTGGTCTACAGCAAATAAAGCGCTGGGTAACGGTGTTATCATTTGCCTCAATAAAAGATAAACCAATAGAATTAATGCGAGTAACACTAACGCGGGCAAAAATGTGTGAAGTCATCGCTAAAGCACTCGATGTAGTTGAGCCAGGGAGTTACTTTTTAGTCGGCTTGCTATCAACCTTAGATGCGCTACTTGATGATGAGATGGAAAATATAGTTAATAGTTTAGAGCTTGATGTTAAATTAATTGTAGCACTATTAAATCACGAGGGTGAAATCGGTGCAGTGTTGCAGCAAGTTATTGCATATGAGCAAGGTGACTGGAGCTCTGATAAGTACGCACTGTTAACCGGCGAGAATTTCCAACAAGCTTACTTTGAAGCGGTTAATTGGGCACGTTCATCATGCAATTCAATTTATTGTTGAGGATAGCTCGTGCGAACTAAATTGAGCATACACGAGAAAATAGGTTTAGCTGGGGTTTCTGAATATGAAAATCCCCGCGCAAGACTATTTTATAAAGTAGCTCGTACGGGTGAATTGCTCATTATCATTGGTCTTGCTGTACAATGGTATATGGAAACAGTTGGCACCATGAAGCATTTTGAGAGCCATATTTATAATGTGCTTATTTGGGGCTACTTTATTTTAGAGACAGCTATTCTTACTTTACTAGTTAATGAGCGAAAGCAATATCTGTCAGAAAATATATTGAAATTAAGTTTGATTGTACTTGGCTTGCCACTGGCACTAGGTGCTAATATCTATGGCCCGTTGTTACTCGATATCCGCTTAGCACTCATTGTATTATTGCTAACACCATGGTTAGAAGATTGTCGCCGCTCCCTCTCTGACAATAATCTTGGTACCACAGTCGTGGCAGCAAGCTTTATTATTGTCCTTTCTGGTATTTTTATCGCTGGTGTTGACCCAGCGGTACATAATGTACGGGAAGGAATTTGGTGGGCTTGGGTTACCGTTACCACGGTTGGCTATGGTGATATTGTCCCAGTCAGTAATATAGGCCGGACGTTTGCCGCGCTATTAATGATGGTCGCACTTGGATTATTTGCTGTTTTCACTGCAAACTTTTCCGCGATCTTTTTACAACGGCGTGAGTTACGCGATTTTAAAAAGGAAAGCCAAGATATACGACGCATTCTGAATAATACCCGCCAGCTACGCCAAGATAGTGAGGATATGACACTACTGATTACAGCCATTGAAAAACGATTAAGTCGACTCGAGCAGTCACAACAAAAACTGCCTAGTCAGGATGATGATTTAAATTAGGCCGTAGCTTGTTAGTTTAGTCAAAATAATATCAGCGGCAGTCTCCCGCTTTATCTCACTGGTGTCAATACTAATGTCAGGATTACTTGGTGTTTCGTATGGTGAGCTAATTCCAGTAAAATCTTTGATTTCGCCTGCGCGAGCTTTAACGTACAACCCTTTAGGATCACGTTGCTCACATATAGCAAGTGGTGTTGAAATGTAAATTTCAATTACAGGCCCGTATTGATTGATAAGTCTACGCATTTGTTGCCGCGTCTGTTTAAAGGGTGCGATCGGGGCACAAATAGCGATACCGTTGTGTTTAGTAATTTCAGAGGCAACAAATGCAATCCGCATGATATTTATGTCACGATCTTTTTTCGAAAAGCCAAGCTCTTGTGATAGGTTTTGCCTAACGATGTCACCATCGAGTAGTGTGATGGTGCGGCCACCAATTTCAAGGAGTTTCGCCAATAAAATATTGGCTAACGTTGACTTGCCAGCGCCGGATAAACCAGTAAACAACACAGTAAAACCACGTTTATTTTTCGGTAAATATAGTTGCTTTAATTCGCTCAACACTTCAGGGTAAGAAAACCAGGGTGGAATATCGAGATTGTCAGTCAGTCGTTGTCTAAACTCAGTACCTGAAATCGTTTCAACCTGATCAGTTTCGGTGAGTTGGTTTTTAGTAAGGTAGCGTTGTTGGTTTCTGACATAAACCATTTCTTGGAACGGTATCATACTGATGCCAATTTCCGCTTGGTAGTTGCCAACTAACTCTTGTGCAGCATAGGGATGGTAGAATGGTTTACAGTGCTGATCTTGGCCGGGGCCAGCATGATCGCGGCCAACAATAAAATGAGTGCAACCATAATTACGACGGATGATTGCATGCAAGAGTGCTTCTTTCGGCCCTGCCATACGCATAGCAAGTGGCAGTAGTGCTAAGCTCGCCGAGTCTTTTGGATAAGTCTTTAATAAGTGCTCATAACAGCGGACCCGAGTGAAGTAATCAATATCACCAGGTTTAGTCATACCAACAACAGGATGAATCAGCAGGTGCCCCCCAGTTTCTTGCATTGCTTGCAAGGTTAATTCTTGATGAGCACGATGCATTGGATTACGGGTTTGGAACGCGACCACGCGTTCGATATTAAGCTGAGCGAATAATTCACGTAATTGGTATGGTGTTTTTCGTAAGTGAATAAAATCATAATGCTCTGGTTGAGCAATGACACTGAGTTTACCGCCAATGTAATAGTTTTCGGTTTGATTTAGTAGATAGTCAATACCTGGGTGACTACTATCTTCGCTGGCAAACACGCAGTTTGCTTCTTGTAATTTATCAGGCTGCCAAATACTGCTGACGGTTAAAAAAGCTAGAATTTTTCCTTCAAGATCAGTCAGTGCGACTTTATCTTTTAGATTTAAGGTTTCAGCGAATGCAGCATTGACATCGAGAGTGATCGGTATTGGCCAGATCTGACCATCAGTTAAACGCGTGCTTGTTAGTATCGCGTTATAGTCAGCTTCAGTCATAAAGCCATCAAGTGGTGAGAAACCACCGCAAGCTATTAGCTCCAAATCGCAAAGTTGACGTTGGTTTAACTGTAGACGCTTCAGCTGCCGTGATTGTTGCATCAGTTGTTGGGCCAGCTCATAAGATACGGTTGGGTTGACCAGGGCATACTGGTCGATTTGGCCACTGCTCATGAGGGCTCCTCAGCTATGAAGTCTGTGATTATGCCATCATCGTTTTTCGATAGCTACCGACTTAGCTGGTATATCGCTTGCATAACAGTGACTACTGCTTATTGCAACATTGCGCTAGCTAAAGTGCTGATTGTGCGCAGCGGTGGTCAAGGGTGGTGATATGAATCAAGTAGCAGTGAGGACACTAGAGTAAGCGGTTGGTCTGCACCAGCAAGGCTAGCTGGCACAAGTTTGTCGATTTTACCATCAGGTTTTCAGCTTGTCACCAGATAATATCGACGCTTTGAATTTATCGGGTTTAATTCTGACTGATAGTGGTGAATTAGAGTCAGGACTCGCGCGGATCCAGGCGCGCGATTCAGCTGTGACCTGACAATGCAATGTTTTGTTTTAATTCAGCCGGAATCTATCAGTGTATGGGTGAGTTGATTCATGCTCGTCAGCACTATGTAGCTGGGCTGAAACACAAACCGGATTATTTGGCGGCGCTATTACAACTAGCCAATCTCACTCGGGCAGACAATCAAGTCGAGCAGGCGCTTGCCTATTACTAGGCATTGCAGCTACAAACGACTGACCATCATTTGCTGCATCGTATTGCTGAATGTCATTTACAACCTAGCCAAACCGCAGCAGTGGAAGCGGTCTATCACAAATTGATCGCAAATGAAGTGAATGATGCTGTTAGTTTATTCGAGCTTGGCTTGTGTGCTAAGCAGCATGCTGATTGGCAACAAGCAAGTGAGCGTTTTAAACAAGCACTTACTCTCAAGCCGACTCTATATTTGCAACTTATGTTGAATTGGTCAGCATTTTATTGAGATCAAATTCACATCAAGGCGTCGAGCATTACAGTAAGCTAATCAAAACTTGTATCACTCAAGGCGAGCTTGTATTAAATTTCAAGTAGAAATTATTTTTTCAGAATCTATTAGCATTGTTATATGTGAATAAAGCTG
>CAWUKA010000088.1:0-8135 GCA_963922965.1 uncultured Gammaproteobacteria bacterium
AAGGTGGCCGTACCGTTGGTGCCGGTGTCGTAACGAAAATTATTGAGTAAAACAAGAGGCCAGTAGCTCAATTGGCAGAGCAGCGGTCTCCAAAACCGCAGGTTGGGGGTTCGAGTCCCTCCTGGCCTGCCAATTAATGAAATTCGGTTTGCCGTGTTATGAATTAGGAAATGATGATTGCAATGTCACAACAAGAAACTAAAGTGCCCGCGCTCGATACACTGATTTGGGTGCTTGCTATTAGCTTGTCTGTTGCTGGTATCTACGCTTATTATCACCTTGTTCAACAACCTTGGGTTTGGCGTACAGTTGGTGCCACTGCAACTACTGTAGTGGTACTTTTTCTTGTTAGCTTAACGCAAGCAGGTAAGGCTGCCTTACAACTTGTTGTAGCCGCGCGTATGGAGATGCGCAAGGTTGTGTGGCCAACACGGCAAGAAACCATGCAAAGTACTATCACTGTGTTAGTGATGGTGTTCATTGCTGCGATTCTGCTGTGGTGCATTGATACCGCTGCACTTAAAGTTGTGGCATGGCTAACAGGACAAAGAGGATAAAACATGGTAGCCGAAGATAAACAGAATTCTTCAGCAGACGATCAGCAGTTGCGAGCTGAGCAACCAGTGCCTACAGACGACGATATTGCTGCACCTGAATTGTCAGCACCCGCCGATGACTCTGTTTCTCAAAAAGCAATTTCAGATGAAGTTAGCTTAGAAGATGATGGTAAGCGTTGGTATGTGCTGCAAGCGTATGCTGGTTTCGAAAATAAAGTAAAGCAGGCGCTCGAAGAGCGTATTAAGATTGCTGGTGTCGAGCATAAGTTTGATGAGATTCTAGTACCAACCGAAAAAGTTGTAGCGATGCATGCTGGCCAAAAGCGCAAGAGTGAACGTAAATTTTTTCCTGGTTACGTCTTAGTGCGCATGGTGATGGACGATGAATGTTGGCATTTGGTTCGTCGGGTGCCACGTGTGCTTGGATTTATTGGTGGCCGCGGCGATAGACCAGCACCAATTTCAGATAAAGAGGCTGATTCAATTCTAAATCGAATCCAAGAAGGTATCGATAAGCCAAAACCGAAAACACTTTATGAGCCCGGCGAAGTGGTTCGAGTCACTGATGGTCCTTTTGCAGATTTTAACGGCGTTGTTGAAGAAGTAAATTATGAAAAAAGTCGTTTACGAGTTTCAGTGCTGATTTTTGGACGTTCTACTCCTGTTGAGTTAGAATTTGGACAGGTTGAGAAAAGCTAGTTGCTTTTCATCAGTCGTTAGCTATGGGGAGCTTTGCGGCGTTTGCACCCATAAGGAGAAAAAATGGCGAAAAAAGTAAAAGCCTATATCAAGTTACAAATTAAAGCGGGTGAAGCTAACCCTGCACCACCCGTTGGCCCTGCGCTTGGTCAGCACAATGTAAACATTATGGAGTTTTGTAAAGCCTTCAATGCACATACTCAGAGCATGGAGAAAGGCTTGCCGATTCCTGTTGTGATTACCGTCTATGCCGACAAGAGTTTTACTTTTGTTACTAAGACGCCACCGGCAGCAGTTTTGATCCTGAAAGCACTCAACATACCGAAAGGTAGTGGTACGCCACATACAGTGAAGGTCGGTGAAATCACTAAAGATCAGTTAGAGCAAATCGCCAAGCTAAAGTGGCCTGATCTGACAGCTGCTGATATGGTAGCAGCTATCCGGACGATTGCTGGTACTGCGCGCAGCATGGGTATTACCGTAAAAGATCTAGAAGAGGTGGCATAATATGGCGCTTGGTAAACGAATGAAGGCAATCAAAGCAAAAGCAGTGCCAGGCAACCTGTATGCCGCAGTTGAGGCTATTCAACTGATACAAGGTGTTTCTTCAATTAAGTTTGTCGAAGGTATGGATGTTGCTGTTAACCTTGGTATCGATCCACGCAAATCTGATCAGGTGGTACGCGGATCGGTGGTATTGCCACACGGTACCGGCCGTACAGTGCGTGTTGCTGTTTTTACCCAAGGTCCTAACGTAGAAGCTGCCAAACAAGCTGGCGCTGATATTGTTGGACTTGAAGATCTAAGGGATACAGTGAAAGCTGGCCAGCTCGATTTTGATGTTGTGATTGCAAGTCCAGATGCTATGCGTGTCGTTGGTGAGCTCGGGACAATCTTGGGTCCACGCGGTTTAATGCCAAATCCTAAAGTTGGCACGGTATCTGCCAATGTTGCTGAAGCTGTTAAGCGTGCCAAAGGTGGGCAAGTTACTTACCGTGCCGATAAAGGTGGCATAGTCCATTGTACCATCGGCAAAGTTAATTTTACTGTGCAACAGCTAAAAGAGAACTTGGAGGCATTGTTGGCAGCCCTCAAGAAAGCCAAGCCGACCACTGCAAAAGGTATTTATTTTAAGAAGCTGTCGCTTTCAAGCACGATGGGCCCAGGGTTGATTATTGATTTGGCGTCGGTTGCGGTATAGCGATTGTTTTTTCTGGCCAACTTGTTTGGTCGTATTGTTTCGCAGCGAAAGATAGAGCCTGAGTTGGCATTATCTTTAACTGTCGAAGACCGTAGGTGTGGCTTGCCACTTAATGATTGCCTACGTAGACGGTGGCTCGCAGTATTGGGTTGCCTTAGCGTAAAAATGCCTTTGTTGTATAAGAGGCAATATTAGTGTGTCAAAACTATTTGTTTAGTCTCTGTAAAGATTTGAATGGTTGGCACGGAGGAATGTATACGTGACATTAAGGTTGGAAGATAAGAAACAAATCATCGCTGAAGTCGCTGAAGTTGCATCTCAGTCAATTTCTATGGTTGCCGCTGATTACCGTGGCTTAACCGTTACTGAGTTAACAGAGTTGAGGCAAGAAGCACGTAATGCAGGTGTTTACATGCGTGTAGTACGTAACACTTTGGCGCGTCGAGCGGTTGAAGATACTGAATTTGTCTGTATGAAAGAAATTCTGACGGGTCCTCTGATCCTTGCTTTTTCACAGGAAGAGCCAAGCGCAGCAGCCCGTGTGATCAAGAACTTTTCTAAGTCGCATGAAGCGTTGCAAGTAAAAGCGCTGTCTATCGGCGGTCAACTTTATGGTGCAAATGACATTGATAAATTAGCGTCATTGCCTACGCGCGAAGAAGCGTTGTCCAAGCTGCTATCCGTGATGCAGGCGCCAATTGCTAAGTTTGTTCAGACCGTTGCGGCACCAACAGAAAAGTTTGTCCGTACACTTTCTGCAGTTAAAGATTCGAAACAATAGTATTAATTATTCAGGAGTTACCTATGGCATTATCAAATGAAGAACTTGTTAAAGAAATCTCTGAAAAGAGCGTGATGGAAATCGTTGAGCTTATCAAAATGATGGAAGATGAGTTTAATGTTACTGCTGCTGCTGCGGTTGCTGTTGCAGCACCTGCAGCTGGTGAAGCGGCCAATGCTGCAGCTGAAGAAAAGACCGAATTTGATGTTGTACTATCAAGTTTCGGTTCAAACAAAGTGGCTGTCATCAAGGCAATCCGTAGCATCACTGGTTTAGGCCTGAAAGAAGCAAAAGATCTTGTTGAGGGTGCGCCTTCAGTAGTGAAAGAGGGAGTTTCAAAAGACGAAGCTGCTGACATCAAGAAACAATTAGAAGAAGCTGGTGCTACCACGGAAGTGAAATAATTGTTGGCAATTTTGCAACTATTTTATTGATATCGAACGATGCTCCAGGATGCTTTGCGCCCTGGGGCCGTCGTTGTCAAACCTAGAATAGGTTTTTTGCGCAAAGCGGAGCTGAGTTTGCTGGCCGTAAGTCACTACTTGATCGGCAACGTAGCATGAATTTTGATTTGAAAAAAAGTATTGAGGGTATTAAATGGCTGCTTATTCATTCACTGAGAAGAAACGTATTCGCAAAGATTTTAGTAAGCGACCAGACACGATAGAGCCTCCTTATTTACTGGCAGTGCAACTAGAATCGTATCGCAAATTTTTACAGAAAGAAATTACCGATTTTGGAGCGCGCGAAGATACTGGCTTGCACGCAGCATTTAAATCAATTTTCCCAGTAGTCAGTTATTCTGGTACCGCTGTCTTAGAGTACGTAGACTATCGCTTAGGTCAGCCTATATTTGATGTTAATGAGTGTCAAATGAGAAGTCTGACTTACGCATCACCATTGCGCGTTAAGATTCGATTGGTGATTTACGATAAAGATGTGGCTTCCGGCTCAGCTGTCGTTAAAGACGTAAAAGAGCAAGAAGTTTACATGGGTGAAATTCCGTTGATGACAGATAAGGGTACCTTTGTAATTAACGGTACCGAACGTGTGATTGTTTCTCAGTTGCATCGTTCACCCGGCGTTTTCTTTGAGCATGACAAGGGCAAGACTCACTCTTCTGGAAAATTACTCTACTCCGCGCGCATTATTCCATACCGTGGCTCGTGGTTAGACTTTGAGTTTGATCCTAAAGATATTCTCTATGCGCGTATCGATAGGCGTCGCAAGGTGCCGGTCACAGTATTGCTGCGAGCGCTTGATTACAGCAATGAAGATATTCTCAACATCTTTTTTGACACTAGTAAATTTTATTTTCGTGATGATAAAGTTTTCTTGGCACTGGTGCCAGAGCGTTTACGTGGTGAGATTGCTGCCTTCGATATCAAAGACGACGCGGGTGAGGTTATTGTTGAAGAAGGTCGTCGCATATCAGTGCGCCACATCAGGAAGCTAGAGCAGGCTAATCTCAAAGAATTAGAGGTGCCGATTGAGTACATGGTTGGTCGTGCCATTGCTAAGCCCATCGTCGATACCACAACCGGTGAAGTCATCGCAGATACCAACGCAGAACTCACTGAAGAGTTGCTGCAGGCGATTCAAGTGGTTAATCCTGAAGTGCTTGAAACAATTTACGTTAGTGAGCTTGATAAAGGGCCCTACATTTCAGAAACGTTGCGGGTTGATGCAACTCAATCACGGTTTGATGCTTTGGTTGAGGTTTACCGTATCATGCGTCCAGGTGAGCCACCTACAAAAGAAGCTGCAGAAACATTATTCGCTAACTTGTTTTTTACTCACGAGCGATATGATTTGTCTGAAGTTGGTCGTATGAAGTTTAATCGTCGTGTTGGCCGGCAAGAATTAACAGGTTCTGGTGTTTTAGCCAAAGAAGATATTATTGACGCATTAAAAGTCTTGATCGATATTCGCGATGGTAAAGGTGAAGTTGATGACATCGATCACTTGGGTAATCGCCGTGTGCGTAGTGTTGGAGAGATGACGGAAAATCAATTCCGCATCGGTTTAATTCGAGTTGAACGTGCTGTCAGAGAGCGTCTAAGCTTGGCTGAAACCGAGGGTTACTTACCACAAGATCTGATCAACGCCAAACCAGTTTCAGCTGCAATAAAAGAATTTTTTGGCTCTAGCCAGTTGTCACAATTCATGGATCAAAACAATCCACTCTCAGAGGTGACGCATAAACGCCGTGTTTCAGCACTGGGTCCAGGCGGTCTAACGCGTGAACGTGCAGGCTTTGAAGTGCGTGATGTGCATGCAACTCATTATGGTCGTGTTTGTCCGATCGAAACGCCTGAAGGTCCTAATATCGGTCTGATCAATTCATTGTCGGTGTATGCTCGTATCAATCATTACGGTTTTATCGAAAGTCCTTACCGCAAAGTGCTTGATGGAAAAGTCACGGACACAATAGAGTATTTGTCAGCGATTGAGGAGGCCGATTATGTTATTGCCCAGGCCAACGCTGCACTCGATGATGATGGTAGGCTAACCGATGAGCTTATTTCATGTCAGCACAAGGGAGAGTTTATCTTTGCTCAACCTGGCAAGGTTGACTATATGGATGTATCGCCGAAGCAGACTGTTTCAGTTGCCGCTTCTCTGATCCCGTTTCTTGAGCATGATGATGCTAACCGTGCCCTGATGGGTTCAAATATGCAGCGCCAAGCAGTGCCAACGCTACGTGCAGAAAAGCCACTGGTCGGTACCGGGATGGAACGTAAAGTGGCGACCGACTCAGGGGTAGCAGTAGTTGCTAGCCGCGGTGGCATCGTCGACTCGGTTGATGCCAGCCGTATCGTCGTACGGGCTCATGATGTGGAAGCAAAAGCAGGTGAGGCTGGTGTTGATATTTACACTCTGACAAAGTATACCCGTTCAAATCACGGTACTTGCATAAATCAGCGCCCGCTCGTGAAGATTGGTGACAATATTCAGAAGGGCGATGTGCTGGCAGATGGTCCTTCAACTGATTTAGGCGAGTTAGCTCTCGGTCAGAATTTATTTGTCGCTTTCATGCCATGGAACGGTTATAACTTTGAAGACTCGATTTTGATTTCAGAACGAGTGGTGGAAGAAGATCGCTTTACTACCATTCACATCGAAGAGCTATCTTGTATAGCGCGCGATACCAAATTAGGGCCAGAGGATGTCTCCTCCGATATTCCCAATGTTGGTGAGGCTGCATTAGCTAAGCTTGATGAGCACGGTATTGTTTACGTTGGTGCTGAAGTTAAAGCTGGAGATATTTTAGTTGGTAAGGTCACGCCAAAAGGTGAAACACAGCTCACTCCAGAGGAGAAACTGTTGCGAGCCATTTTTGGTGAAAAAGCTTCTGATGTGAAAGACACTTCATTACGTGTGCCATCTGGTGTGACTGGTACCGTTATCGATGTCCAGGTATTTACGCGTGATGGCGTGGAAAAGGATGTGCGCGCGAAAGATATTGAAAAAGCCCACATTGCTAAGGTGCAAAAAGACTTGCTCGATGAGATGCGTATACGGCAAGATGATTTGTATGCCCGGCTACAAAAGCAGTTGCTTGGTCAAATCGCAAGTGGCGGACCACAGAAATTACAGAAAGGCGATGAAATTACCCTGGACTATTTAGAGTCACTACCTCGTTCAAAGTGGTTCGAAATTCGTTTGCAAGACGATGCTGTCAATCAGCAGTTAGAGCTTGCTGATGCTCATATGACTTCTTTGCAAGACGATTACGAAGAACGCTTAAAAATTCAAAAGCAAAAGATTACGCAAGGTGATGATTTGGCGCCAGGCGTGTTTAAGATTGTTAAAGTCTTTCTGGCAATGAAACGTCGAGTACAGCCTGGCGATAAGATGGCAGGGCGCCACGGTAATAAAGGTGTTATCTCAACTATTGTTCCGGTTGAAGATATGCCGCACATGCCAGACGGCCGTACAGTTGATATTGTATTAAATCCACTCGGTGTGCCTTCACGCATGAACGTTGGTCAGGTGCTTGAAACTCACTTGGGCTGGGCAGCAAAAGGCCTCGGTTATCGAATTGGCGAGATGCTCGATGAGCAACAGCAAGATATCGAGGTGATTCGTGACTATCTCGACAAAATTTATAGTAGTGGTGATGGTACAGTCGAGGTTGATTTAGCCCAGTTTAGTGTCGATGAGGTTCGAGTGCTTGCAGAAAACCTACGACACGGCGTGCCGATGGCAACTCCGGTTTTTGATGGCGCGCCTGAAAGTGCACTAAAAGAGTTATTGCGCCTAGCTGGTCTCCCTGAAACAGGACAAATTACTTTAATTGATGGTCGTACAGGAAATGAGTTTGATCGACCAGTCACGGTCGGTTACATGTACATGCTCAAGCTTAATCACTTGGTTGATGACAAGATGCATGCGCGGTCAACTGGGTCATACAGTCTAGTCACGCAGCAGCCGTTGGGTGGTAAAGCCCAATTTGGTGGTCAGCGTTTTGGTGAGATGGAGGTATGGGCCCTCGAGGCTTATGGCGCAGCTTATACACTGCAAGAGATGTTGACAGTTAAGTCAGATGACGTGAGTGGGCGAACTAAGATGTATAAAAATATAGTTGATGGTAACCACAGAATGGAACCCGGAATGCCAGAGTCATTCAATGTGTTGGTTAAAGAAATTCGCTCATTATGTATTAATATCGAGCTGCAGCAGAAATAAGGAGAATAGCGTTGAGAGATTTATTGAATTTAGTCAAGCAACGAGACCAATTCGAAGAATTCGATGCGATGGAAGCCGGCTTAGCCTCGCCAGACGACATTCGCTCCTGGTCTTATGGTGAAGTAGAAAAACCAGAGACTATTAATTACCGAACGTTAAAGCCTGAACGTAACGGTTTATTCTGTGCTAAGATTTTTGGTCCAGT
>CAWUKA010000089.1:0-8058 GCA_963922965.1 uncultured Gammaproteobacteria bacterium
CTATTGGACGTTACATACTAACCCCTGAGTTGTTCACTCAGTTGCAGCAAACTGCGCCTGGTGCTGGAGGTGAGATTCAGCTAACCGATGCGATCCAAAGCTTATTAACAGAACAGGCGGTTTATGGTTATCAGTTCAGTGGCACGCGCCATGATTGTGGTAATAAAATTGGCTATTTACAGGCGACGATGTATTATGGTTTGAAACATCCTGATACGGCTTCGGCCTTCGCGCGCTACTTATCTGAGTTAGCTGTTAGTTCGAAATAACATTAATCTAATACGCTAACCTGAAAATTTAAACTATATTTTATCCTGCGCTAATTTACTATTGCAATGTTGATTGGTTGCCAGTTAAGATCCGTTACCTTCTCAGACTTGGTGTACTTACATTGAAGTTTGCTCTGACCAACCCTGCTGCACCAATTCGCAGCCTTTATCATAATCACCTATTGCCTTGGCTAATTTGGTTAATTGGTACAAGCTTTGTTGTTTTTCAATTTTCGTTTCAACTTTCTTTTGGTGTCATGGCTGAGTCAATCATGCATCATTTTGATATGAATTCAGTGGATGTTAGTTTGTTAGCCAGTAGCTATTACTATATATATGTTCTGTTGCAGACACCGACTGGCTGGTTTGTTGATCGATTTGGTGTGCGGCGTTTGTTTGTATTTGGCTCGTTGGTGTGTGCAGCAGGTGCCGTTTGTTTTGCCTGCGCTAGCTTGCCTTTGATGCTATTTGTTGGCCGGATATTGATGGGTGGTGGAGCGTCTTTTGCTTTTGTTGGCAGTTTAGCATTGATCCGCTTGTGGCACCCTAGTCATCGCTTTGTGATGCTGGTTGGTTTGATGGAAACGTCTGCTTTATTAATGACGGTTAGTAGTGAAGTCTACTTCGCTAATTTGTTGTTGACAGTGGGTTGGCGTTCGTTAATGTTGTTCGGTGCAAGCTGCGCTGCCATAATCTGCTTATTATCCTATTTTTTTATTGCCAATAAACCAACCCAAATGGTGCTAGAGGGCGAGCAACAAATTCATTTCTTTGCCCACGTTGTCTTTATTGTAAAAAAACCAATCATTTGGCTGAACGCAATTTACTGTGGTTTAATGGCCACTGTTGTTAACGTGTTTGCTGCTTTGTGGATTGTGCCGTTTGTGATGCAACAGTATGGTGTTACCCTGACGCAAGCATCATGGTCTGCTGCTGCAATTTTTGTTGGTGCTGCTGTAGGTTGCCCTATAATAAGTGCACTTGATATGCATTGGCAAAGTCGTCGTGTCGTTATGTTTCTTTCAAGCTTAACAACCGCCATAATCAGTTTTTATCTTATTTTTATCTCACCGACTAGCTACCAAGCAGTAATCACTTGGTGTTTTGCTATCGGATTCTGTTGTAGTAGCTACATGTTTCCCTATGCAATTGCTTGTGATTTGGTCCCTGCGCGTTTGCATAATATTACCATTGGATTTACTAATGCAGTCGCTGTTGGTATGGCACCAATTTTACAGCCGGTTATTGGTTGGTTGCTGGATACATCAGCATTGCATAATGGTTCGGTTGTGCGTACAGTGCACGATTATCATGTTGCACTGTCGGTTATACCGATTTGCGCAATTTTATCAGTCGGCATCTCTTGCCTACTACCTGAGCGTGGCGAATGACTCTAAGTTACTAGCCAGGCTATTGAGTATGCTATCGAGATAAGCAATACGCTCATCAGCTGGTTTTGTTAAGTTGATACGCAAGCGATCAGCACCGTCAAAGCGGAACACAGTCGGTTGCTGTTGAATGAGTTGGATAATAGTTTGCGGCTGAACGGTAGTGTTTGTGGTAAAAGCAATAATGCCGCCTTGGGCACTAAGTTCGATTTTGCTGATGCCAAGTTGCTCTGCTTTTAATTTTAATGCAGTTATCTGAAATAAGTTTTTTGTTGCATCGGGTAATAAACCAAACCGATCGATCATTTCAATCTGTAATTCATCCAACGCGCGGATTGTTGTTGCATTAGCAATCCGTTTATAGAGTAATAAACGTAGTTGTACATCATTAAGAAAAGTGTCTGGTATTAAGGTAGCAATACCACAATCGATCTCGACACCGTGCTGAAGTGGTTTGTCAAATGCCGGCGTATTGCCAGTTTGCAGTGCTTTGACTGTTGCATCAAGCATCTCGATATATAGACTAAAACCGATTGATTGGATATGGCCACTTTGCTCTTCACCAAGGAACTCACCAGCACCACGGATCTCTAAATCATGAGTTGCCAATGTGAAGCCTACCCCGAGATCGGATAGTGCAGCAAAAGCTTCTAAGCGTTTCTGCCCATCAGCGGTAATGAATTTTTTTGCTGGCACTAACAAGTAAGCATAAGCTTGATGATGAGAGCGGCCAACGCGACCACGAATTTGGTGTAGTTGTGCCAAACCAAAGCGGTCTGCTCGATCGATTATGATAGTATTTGCAGTTGCTACATCAATGCCATTTTCAATGATAGTGCTACAGACGAGGACGTTAAAACGTACATGATAGAAATCAGACATGACTCGTTCAAGCTGACGTTCTGGCATTTGGCCATGCGCGACAGCAATGCGAGCTGTCGGTACTAATTCAGTCAATTCATCAGCAATATTTGTAATTGATTCAACTCGGTTATGAACAAAGTAAACTTGGCCACCGCGTGATATTTCTCTTAAAATTGCTTCGCGGATCACTTCACGATTACGTTCAAAAGTAAAGGTTTTAATTGCTAAACGCTTAGCCGGTGGTGTTGCAATGATTGATAAATCGCGTACCCCAGAGAGTGATAAATTTAGTGTTCTTGGTATTGGCGTTGCGGTCAGAGCTAAGACATCAATTTCAGAGCGAAATGACTTTAATACGTCTTTTTGTTTCACACCAAAACGATGTTCTTCGTCAATGATGAGTAAGCTTAAGTCATGAAATTGAATTCGTTGTTGAATAATTTTATGAGTGCCAATCACGATATCAATTTTACCTTGCTTGAGTTTAGTAACAGTGCTTTCTTGTTCTTGCTTGCTTTGAAAGCGTGACAAGCAAGCAATTGTAATTGGCCAATTGGCAAAGCGGTCTTTAAAATTTTGATAATGCTGTTCTGCGAGTAGGGTTGTTGGAACCAGTACCGCAACTTGTTTTTGATTATTTGCTGCGATAAAGGCTGCACGCATTGCGACCTCAGTCTTGCCAAAGCCAACATCACCACAAACTAGTCGGTCCATTAGTTTGCTAGTTGTCATATCAGTAATGACTTGATTGATGGCCTGAGCTTGATCTGGTGTTTCCTCGAATGGGAATTCATTGGCGAACTGACTATAATCAGTTTCAGTGAGGTTAAAACAAAAGCCTTGTTTGGCTTCGCGTCTCGCATAAATATCGAGTAATTCGGCAGCGACGTCACGAATTTTTTCTGCCGCTTTACGCTTTGCAGTCTCCCACTGGTTACTGCCTAGACTGTGTAGTGGTGCCGTCTCTTTATCTGCGCCACTGTAACGACTAATCAACTGCAGTGAAGTGATTGGCACGTACAGTTTTGCTTCATCCGCGTAACCGAGGGTGACAAATTCATTGGTTCTTCCGCCAACCGCTAGTATTTGTAGGCCTAAGTAGCGACCTACGCCATGATCGATATGGACCACAGCATCACCTAGTTTTAACTCAGCTAAATTTTTAATAACTAATGAGCTGTCAACACGATTAGTTCGCTGCCGTGTTCGTGCCACGTGATATTCGAATAATTCATTCTCTGTAATAACGGCTAGTTTGTTTTTATCTGAAATAAAACCTTGCTCAAGCTGACTAACGCCTATAGCAAACTCGGTGTTGCTATTGCTAAAGTCAGACCATGTTTCGACTGCGGTGGGTTTTAATTGGTGTGACTGTAGCAGCTCACGTAGTGTTTCTCGTCGTCCAGTGCTTTCAGCGCTGATCAGAATTCTATAGCAGGTTTCACTGATGAAGTCGCGTAAAGCTGCTAGTGGGTCAGTTGCTTTATGTTGAATGATTAATTTCGGTACTTCTGTAGTTAGTGTAGTAGGGTTGTTGCTGGTGTCAATTTGCCGATATTGGTTAAATTGGCGAAATAGTTCATCAGTACGCAAAAAGAGTGAGGCTGGTGCTAGCAAAGGTCGAGTTCGATCATGACTATATTGCTGGTGTCTAGTTTCTAGTTCTTGCCAAAACTGTTGATACTGTTTGTGCAGCTGACCCTGCTTGATAAATAATGTGCTAGCGGGTAAATAATCAAATAAGGTCGCGGTAGTCTTAAAAAACAAAGGTAGATAGTATTCGATACCCGGTGGACATATCTGCTGGCTAATATCTTCGTAGACTGGGCAATCAGTGGGTTTACCTTGGAACAGCTCGCGCCATTGTTGTCGAAACAAACGAATGGCGTCTTCGGTAAAAGGGAATTCCTTGGCCGGCAAAATGGTAATTGACTCTATTGGTTCAAATGAGCGCTGAGTCTCTGGATCAAATTTGCGGATGCTATCTATTTCGTTATCAAATAAATCAAGTCGGAATGGCTGTTGACTACCCATCGGAAAAATATCAAAAATCGAGCCTCGAATCGCAAACTCACCGTGTTCCATCACTTCAGGGACCAAGCGATAGCCAGCCGCAATCATATTTTGTCGTACTTGCTGACTGTCAAATGGGATACCTTGTTTGGCAATAAAACACTCTTGCTGTAAATAGCTCATCGGTGCGATACGCTGGGCTAGCGTTTGAATCGGTAAAATTAGTAAACCATTTGCACCTTGGCTAAGGTTATAAAGTGTTTTTATTCGTTCTGAGATGATTGACTCATGGGGTGAGAAATAATCATACGGCAAAGTTTCCCAGTCTGGAAAATGATAAATTGCTATCGAGCTTGTAGCTGCAAAATACTTGATCTCACGCTGAAGTTGCTGAGCCTCCCGTGTGCTCGCAGTCACAACTATAGTGAGTCCGCGATGTTTGCTGCTTGTCTCAACGCAGGCTAGTGCCATGCTGGCGCCAGCCAGTTTTGGCCAATAGCTGCACTTGCTCGTCTGCTCTGGGTGCTCTATGTCTAAAAATAGTTCGGATGCGGCTGAGTTAGTCATCTCTGGTTGTATCGGGCTAAATTACAGTAACCAAAAGGCGCCAGTATACAGCAACATCAGTTTCTGAGCAAGAATGGCTCAATATTAGTTAGGTTTAGTTGGCAGGTTGGGTAAATGAGTAAAAAAGTTTTTGAAATCCGGAACGAGTTAGCTATAGTGAGCTAATCAAACTTTAGATTAGTCATGGATAGTGATGCGCTGGTGCTTGTGTTAGTCATCAGTTTATTGCGATAAATTCGCTGGTCGTGAAAAACTAAGTTTGCTGGCGTTTACAGCACAATAATAACTAATAAATTGTATCCACCGGAAGGAGTAGTTTGTCATGTTGCTTAACCTATCGCAGTCAGTCGTTCTGCTTACTAATTTGCAGGAGAGAGTAATAGAAGATATTCACGAAGCGGGCCGCGTAACTAAAAACTGTAGCTGGCTCATACGCCTAGTGAATTTTTTAAAAGTCCCTAGCTTAGTTGTGGAACAGTCTAGTGCTGAATTTGGTCTAACCATTAGCGCTTTACGCAATCAGTTTTCACAATATACGCAATGCATAGAAATAACCAGCCCGATTGATAATCTGGTATTGGATCGATTGCAAGAGCATATTAAGCAAATCAAACGTGACCAAATTATCATTGCAGGTCTAGAAACACATCGCGATGTTTTGCAAACTGCAATCGAATTTAAACATCATGGTTACAATGTTTATGTGATTGCGGAGGCAACCAGTTCGCGGCGCTATGAAGATAAACAAATTGCACTACAGCGATTGCGGCATCACAACATTGAGATTATCTGTAGAGAAATGCTGTTGTTCGAGTGGATTCGCTATGCCGCAAGCTCATCGGTGCGAGATTCGGCGCAGCAATTTCTTTACCAATCAGCTTAATTAATGGTGAGGATATCATGGATTTAAATAACAATGTTGCCGTTATTACTGGCGCTGCTTCAGGTATGGGTGCGGCAGCCGCGCGTTTGCTTGCTGAACACGGTGCAAGAGTTGTATTGATCGACCAAAATGAAATGACAGTGAATACGCTTGCAACTGAATTAGGAGGTCTCGCATTTGCTTGTGACGTCAGTGATGCAAATGCCGTGTCAGAAATTGCTGTAGCTATTAAGCAGCAATATGGTGCAGCTAGAATTGCAATCAATTGCGCAGGTATTGCTCCAGCAAAACGCATTGTTGGTCGGGACGGTGCAATGCCGTTAGTAGATTTTCAGCGAGTGATTGATGTTAACCTTATTGGAAGCTTCAATGTCATGCGGATATTTGCCAATGAGATGACACAACTTGATCCGCTAGCTGATGATGAGTGCGGGGTGATTATCAATACCGCTTCAGTTGCAGCCTATGAAGGTCAAATAGGCCAGGCAGCTTATAGTGCCTCTAAAGGTGGCATTGTTGGCTTAACGCTACCGGCGGCACGTGAGTTAGCACAATTTGGTATTCGTGTCATGACCATTGCACCGGGGTTGGTGGCAACACCGATGCTATTGGGTATGCCGCAAAAAGTACGGGATAGTTTGTCAGCTTCCGTGCCTTTTCCAAAGCGCCTAGCTTCAGCAGATGAATTTGCAAATTTGGTGCAACACATTATTGAGAATGTGATGTTGAATGGTTCAGTGATACGTCTTGATGGTGCAATACGGTTAGCACCTCGCTAACGCGACAACCTGATAAAGCAGTGATGCTTTGTCAGGTTGTTGTAAGTTTACGATTAGATTAGCTACTTTGCAGCATGTTACGCATGACGTACTGTAGAATACCACCGTTATTAAAATAATTGAGTTCATTGCCGGTATCGATGCGGCAGAGCAATTCAATTAGATGTTCACTATCATCAGTGTACTTAATAGTTGCGGTTAGCCTAGCGCCTGGTTGCACTTGGTCTAATCCAGCAATGCTAATTTGTTCATGTCCGGTGAGCTTTAGTGTTTTGCGATTAACGTCATTAACAAATTGTAACGGTAGCACGCCCATGCCGATCAAGTTCGAACGGTGAATGCGTTCGTAACTTTCAGCAATCACTGCCCTAACGCCGAGTAAACGGGTACCCTTAGCAGCCCAATCGCGTGATGAGCCGGTACCGTACTCTTTGCCTGCAATAATTACGAGTGGCGTTCCGCTACTTTGATATTGCATTGCTGCATCAAAAATTGGCATAACGGTGTTACTTGGGATATGGGTGGTGAAGCCCCCTTCGGTGCCAGGTGCCATTTCGTTGCGAATGCGAATATTGGCAAAGGTGCCTCGCATCATCACTTCATGATTGCCACGTCTGGAACCATAAGAGTTGAAGTTCGCTTTGTCAACGCCGTTGTTCATGAGAAATTCGCCAGCAGGACTTTGTACCTGGATCGATCCAGCCGGGGAAATATGATCAGTGGTGATGCTGTCGCCAAGTAATGCCAAGATGTTGGCTTGTTGGATATCACTAACTGGGTTTGGTTGCAGAGTCATATCGGTAAAAAATGGTGGGTGTTGGACATAGGTCGATCCGGAATTCCATTGGTAGGTATTCGAATCTGGTATGCTATACGATTGCCATGTGTCATCACCAACGAAGACGTTAGCATACTCTTGTTGGAACATGGTGCTATTGACTTTAGCCACTTCAGCTGCGACTTCAGCATTTGTGGGCCAAATGTCTTTGAGGAGGACTGCATCACCATTGGTATCGGAACCAATCGGGTCGCGACTTAAATCAATTCGGGTAGTCCCCGCTAAGGCATAAGCAACAACGAGTGGTGGTGAAGCTAACCAGTTCGCTTTCACAGCTGGGTGGACTCGCCCTTCAAAATTACGATTGCCTGATAATACCGATGAAACGATCAATTCACCTTGTTCTATCGCGTTATTGATCGAGTCGGGTAGTGGTCCTGAGTTACCAATACAGGTGGTGCAGCCATAACCGACTAGGTTAAACCCAAGATCGTTGAGATAAGTTAGTAAATTTGCT
>CAWUKA010000090.1:0-8001 GCA_963922965.1 uncultured Gammaproteobacteria bacterium
TGGTTTCATTCGCAGAAAAGCAACCGAGGACTTGTTCTAGCAATGCGAAATCAGTCGCTGCTTCTCGTTCTTGCCCAGCACAATGTCGAGTCAACAGCCCATCAATTACCGCTTGGGTTAACATATCTAGGGTGTCTAAAAGCGTAAGCAACTGTTGCAATCCAACTGTGTCTTGATGAGAACACACTTTGGTCGCAGTCGCCCCACTTGTCGCGTCCAATACACCAGCTTTAGCGAGTAGCTCAAATAATTTACCGTAGTGATAACTGACTTCTCTACCTGGGTCGAATAAAATACTTAATAAAGTGGGGTCAAGTGGATAGTTTAAAGCGTGCGCCAGCCTGTAAGTTCCGATCCGTCGTTTCCTGTTCTGCCATGATGAGCTAAGCGGCTGAAGTCTTGCTGCCGGTGATTGACGACTCATGCGCTCAAATCTTGCTGACCCTGACCTGAAGCTTTCAGTATCAAGCGTCGCTTGGTGTTCTAGCCACTGCTTAATTTGAGCTAATAATCGAAGTAATTGCTCGTGGATTATGCTGCAGGCAGCTTCGTCAGCCGCTAAGCGCTGGTGAGCTTCTGCTTCAACGGTGGGCCTATTAAAATTGTATCGCGTATAAAACCAATACAACTCAGCCAGCTTACGGCTGTGATCTGCTGAGAGTGTGTCAATGCGGTGGCCCAAACAACCGGCATCTTGTAATAAAGCGTGAGTGCGGCAATCGGCAGCGACTGAGAGATGTAACAGTATGCCTGCTGCGAGTAAGCCTAACATTAGCCAGCTGCTCTCAGTGAATAGCAATGCGTAGCTGGCCCAAGCGATAGTTACCAAACTCACTCCGCATGACAGCTGCTGTCGGCGAGGGAGGAAACGTGCGTAGCCGTAAAGCCAGTACTGGGTTCGCCATAGTCGATTAGCGTCTTTAGGTTCAAGTGGTAGCAATGCTGTTTGTCTAACTGTGCCAGGCATGATGAGGTCTCCTAAAAATTGTTCGTACCATACCCGATCAGGTGCTGGTTAGACAAGTAATCTGCGAAGTTTGAGCGTAGCGGCCGCAACTCGCTGCCAAGCCGGCATACAGGAGTAGCCCAGTAGCAAACGCTACAACGAGTGGCCAACTCCACAGTGCGAGCGGTGTGACGTAAAGTAGGTAACTAGCAGTGGCTAACGTAGCTAGACTGACTAAAGCTGTCAGCTTGCTCAGAGGTCCAAGCGACCAAAAGTAGCTGTAGAGGGAATATTGTATACGGAAGAGGCGGAATCGCTGCTTAAAAGTCATTAGTGGTGGGTTCCATGGCCAAATTTGTGCAAGCATTATTCTTCTTGACGGCTGATTGTAAGCGCGCGATAGGCAGTTTCTATGGTTTATATAATGAGTTGCTATTTTGAGCACAGTAGATAACGGTGCTCGACTTATATCCGTACTGTAGTTATGGTCTGGGTAAGTCAACAGTGGTTAAACATCAATTGACGGTGACTCGATTAAGGAGTAGCTTAAGTGACGATATAGGGTTTTCAGCATATAGTTGCGCGTAGATATTATATAGTACAGACTGATGAGGAGATTAGTGCTATGGCAGGATTAAACAGCTCACGTGTTTTACGGCAGTACCTGGTGTATGGCTATGTTCGCCACTTGCCTTGGTTAAGACAATTCTGCTGCGTGGTCAGTTTGGGCTGCCTGATCGCCAGTGGCTACCTGGTGGCGACTACCGCAGTGACAGTCATGGCAGCGTTCAAGCTTGCCTTGTTAGCCTTTGGTTTGCTCATGCACTTCCTGATCGCAGCAACCTCTACGTCATACGCTCGTATGCAGGACGCGGGTTACCTTCATTTACTGCGTGGGTTAAAGACATTTC
Source organism: uncultured Gammaproteobacteria bacterium (assembly GCA_963922965.1). Taxonomy (GTDB): domain Bacteria; phylum Pseudomonadota; class Gammaproteobacteria; order CAWUKA01; family CAWUKA01; genus CAWUKA01. Next base: position 1,858 of record CAWUKA010000090.1, read on the forward strand.
CGGCGCATCGCAATGCACTTGCGAAGATTTATTGGTATTGTCACAAGGCTGAAGTGCCTGTTGACATTGTTAATGAGGCGCACAAAATTTTGCAACATGATTCTGACTATGTGTTGGCCTTAGCTGATCAAATTTATGATGAAAGTTGGGATCCAGGCGCGCTAGATTTAACCTTGCTGGGTCTTCGATTGCGACTCTTGCTACAATTTGATGTGCCTAATCAATCAACTAGTGTATTTGACACTAGCGGAGTTGCGCTCCGATTCGCAAACCTATTTATCGCTAACAAACAGCAACTGGAAGTGATGCAATACATACTCGAAGTGATCGAGCCACTCACCCACCGAGCTAATTTTAGAGACACTTACATACCGGCGGTGTTTGTGCATCGGGATCCGGCTGCAGTTAGGCAGGTACTTGAGCGTTTAGCTGATTTAGGTTTGCTTAAACAAGAAATGGCTGATGCCGAAGAGAAAATTGAGGGGCAGCCGTTGGGCGATTTATTGTTTCCAGAAGCCACAACAGAGGGTGGTAGAGTTGATATCGAGCCTGATGTCAAGGGGGGTTGGGATCCTGCCAGCGCAATCGCAGCGATCTTTACCCGTTTTGATGATGATCAAGTAGGTGAAGCTGCTGAAGGTTCGGTAGAGGATGAACTGCAGCGTGTTTCAGATCTTAGCTTATTAGGCCGGATATTGCAGGATTTGTTCAGTAGTAAAGAGCAAGCTGAAGTCAATTACGGCTATGCTGAAACGTTATTTGCTTGCTACCAGGGTCAAGAAGGCTATAGACAGTCAAGGCAGCTGTTGCAAGCATTGTATCTGTTTACAGTTGTATTCAAAGATAAGGCTGCTCCTGTAACTGCGCAGCCTTGGCAAACGTCTGATAATAGCGCGATTTCAGCTGAGTTAAGAGGCGATATCATGCGCTGGCTCCAATCAAATCATGAATTGTTGTTGAACATGGCTGTTATCTTTGCCTGTATTCCAAAAATTGCTCGTGAATATTACCAAACTTGGCAGAGCCACTCAGTTGACAAACTAGCCGCGCTCGCAATCACATTGCAAAACAGTGTTGGGCAGGCTGAGGCTTTCACTGCTGATGGCATTAATTCTCTACTAACGCAATACAGCGCTAGTGAGCTATCACGAGTCACGATTAGTCGTGAAAAGCCTACAGCTGGAAATGGATTGACTAGTAAGGGTGATTTATTTTTTTCAGTCTCGCTTGCTGGGGAGGAGGTTCCCGAGCCACCCTCAGCTGGCGCTGCGTCAGTCGGCTCGCCAGCGTCGGTGGCTTCAGTTAGTCTAGCTTTTCAGAGGCTTGCTCTTCTAGGTAACGGCGGTAGTCGTGATCGATCAGAAGACGAGAGTAGTTCTTCTGAGGAGCGAGAAGCTAAACCGCTTGTGAAACCATGAAGCGTACCGGTTTAGCTCATAACAATAGCTCTCTATCTTTTACGATATACTCGATTGCATTAGTTACTTTAAACTCATTGTGAGTGAGCGTTAGCAAGTAAGTCAACTGAGCGTTTTTCAGCTCATTGCGAGCATTTGAGCGTAGCGATAATGCGAGCAACCCAGCAACGTAATGACCATTAGCACATGTGCTCACTGCTGTGAATTGAAATGATGGTGCAGATGATGCGGATAAAATTGTATTTTTCTGATATCACTGGGCTACTATGCCAGTGATGTCTCTCGCAGTGGACTGAAAGAATATTAGTAAACCGTAGTGTGCTGCAAGTAATCAACGCGTTCTGTATTAATTGCTCAGCTTACAGTGGGCTTAAAAAATATTTTCATGAATTTAGAAATGACAAAATTAGCAATACGTTACTCACTCTATATTTACTTTACTGTCAACGAGCGCTAGCTGACAATAAACAATTGAGTTAGCTTTAGACTATTATCGTTACTTCGCTTGTTTCACGCGTTGTTTCATCACTATGTTTATACCTATCAACTTGACCAGGATAAGTGTTAAAGATACTTAACCGAGCTCTAGAGGCGGTAGTGCTAGCCGCTGATACTACCGGTCTTTCTAATGATGTATTTGTTTGAAAGCTAAGTTCGACGCTACTCGCAGATGCCCCTTCTAAAATAGGCACAATGCTGGTATCTGCTAACTCAGCTGTATTCTTACGAAGTAACATGCTTATGTGCGTATCAGTAATCATACCCTGATGTTGTTGCGGTAAGTCACTGAAGAGCTGCGCTAATGTCTGGAGCTTAGCATCGTCTAAAGCTTTAAATTTCGCATAGGAGTTGATGCTCACTCGAGCTGGCAAGTGGCTGAGTAGTGCAGCCATGGCAATCAGTCGGTCTTGTTTTCTTTCGAGTAGCCAATTCATCGAATCGCGTTGCAATGTTTGGTTAAAAGTATTGCTGTTCCTACTCGAAGCTAGCCGCCATAGTCGCGTCCATAAACCACCGTCTGAGACTTTTTGATCCTGTTGGGTAAACCTAGCAAAGAAATAAAGGGCTTCTAAGATTTCGCGTGATCGATCGGTATTATCTCGATATGCCTGGAGTAACGCTGTAACCGCTTCTGCTGCTGTGTGAGCTGTTTCCGCTCTTGGGTAATAGACATGAATAATCTCGTTCAATAAGCAAATATCAGCATCGGCTGTGGTTCTCTGGTCAGGGCCTGTGAGTAGATTCGTAACGACATCATGTGATTGTAGCAAATTTAGCGATTGCATATGCGATAGGACGGCATGAAGTGCATCAGGATGTGGGAATGTCCAAACCGCGGTAAAGTATTCTATTAATGCCGCCCTAGTTATTTTCAGCTTCTGTCCTGAGTCAGCACCCAAATCACTTGTAGCTTTAGACGTCGCTTCAGTAGATTCGATTACTTCAAAATTTAGCCTGATGATGAACTGGATGTCTCGTATCTTATCGACTTCAGCTTTGTTCTTAGCAAAGATTCTATCCATCACAGCAGTATTGTCGACTTGATCTTGGCGTATTAGGTAAGCCTCAACCCAAGCAGTTAGCTTGAATGACAAATTAGCCTGATCATTTTCCATTAGCCGAGTTTTAATATGGTTTAGCAATGCACGCGTATGCGTTTCATCTTGCATTAGTTTTACACTAGTCGCATCAATTTGCTCAGTAGTGAGCAGTTCCTGCTTATAAGTTAAATAAATCAACTCCGCTAATGTTACCCGGTGTGGCCGCTGTAACTGATTAAAGCCAGGTAGGGACAAAGAGCCAGCAGCTTGTAAATAAGCATGCGCTTTGTAACTGTATCCAATTAAGAGGTGAAGCAGCAAACCACTCAAGAGTAGTGCTAAGCCTACTGGCTGACTGAGGGTAAGTCCTGCTTGTATTGCTATCCAACCACTTTGTAATAGACAGGCCAAACTGACAAGAATAATTAATTGCGCATGGTATGGCAAAAAGCGTAAGTAACCATAAACCAGATATCGTTTGAATGTTACAGAACGTAATAACCTAACAAGCGCGATTAGAGGCAGGCACAAGCAATATAAAACCTTTAGTAAAAATTGAAGCATGTCAAGCTATCCTTTTTTATTCATCAGTGTTATTCAATTTAAGCGACTGTGCTCAATGCACCCAACACCGGTTGAATCCGTTGTAACAATGCTTTGAAGACGCGTGGGTTGCCGGTAACAATGTCGCCGGTTGTCAGATAATCTTCGCCGCCAGCAAAGTCTGAGATTAAGCCACCCGCTTCTTTGATCAGGAGCACACCCGCGGCAAAATCCCATAGCTGTAAGCCGATCTCCCAAAAGCCATCGAAGCGTCCAGCAGCAACGTAAGCCAAATCAAGTGCGGCGGCGCCATTACGGCGGATATCACCGACTTGTGGAATCAGTTTGTTGAGTACTTGCAGGTAAGGCTGCAAATGGGTGAAGTCGCGTGATGGGATGCCGGTTGCTATCATGCTGCCACCCAACTCGCGTCGTGTACTGACACGCAGGCGTTGGTTATTGAGTCGTGCACCTTGGCCGCGACTGGCAGTGAAGAGTTCATCGCGGATTGGATCGAAAATTACAGCATGTCTAATAATGCCGTTTTCACGCACCGCTATCGACACAGCAAAGTGTGGTACGCCGCGAATATAGTTGCTGGTGCCATCGAGCGGGTCGATGATCCAGGTGACCTCACTTGAGTCGCCGAGTTGACCGCTTTCTTCGCCTAAGATGGCGTGATCTGGATAAGCTTTGTGAATAATCTCAATGATTTCTTGCTCAGCAGCGCGATCAATGTTGGAGACGAAATCATTGTGGTGCTTAGTTTCGATGGTGAGGCGATCAAGCTGATTCATCCCTTGCAAGATGACATTGCCAGCGGCGCGGGCAGCGGTGATAGCGATATTACTCAGTGGATGCATGAGAACCTCAATAATTGCGCATAGTTGTCGAGAAAAAGTCTAACTTAACACTAAATAGCTATTTTTTTATTGTTTGACAGTCTACACCATCAAGCATTTTTTGGCTATAATTTAGCCATGAAAAATTCTAAAATTAAAATCATTCTGCTGCAAACTTCCCACCCTGGTAATGTTGGCGCCGCCGCTCGTGCCATGAAGACCATGGATCTCACTGATCTAGTCTTAGTCGACTGTGTGGTGTTTCCACATGCTGAGGCGGTCACGCGTGCTTCTGGTGCGGATGATGTGTTAGCGCAAGCGCAGCAGGTTGCAACGCTTGCTGAAGCTTTGCAAGGTTGTAGCCTGGTGTTTGGCATGGCAGCGTACGAGCGGCAACTGCCTTGGCCGCTGCTAACCCCACGGCAAGCAGCCGCAAAAGCGATCGGTGTTAGTGAGCAGGCACCAGTGGCATTCGTGTTTGGCACTGAGCGGATTGGCCTCAGTAATCAGCAATTGCAGCATTGTCACTATCAAGTTAAGATTCCAACCAGTGGAGATTTCAGTTCACTCAATCTCGCTGCTGCCGTGCAAGTGATGGCGTATGAATTGTACTTAGCGATGACAACGTTAGCGCCAACTGTATCGGATTACGATCAGCTAGCCACTCACGATCAAATGGAAGGCTTATATCAACAGCTGGAGCAAACCTTAATTACTTTGGGGTTTCTTGATCCGGCACAGCCTCGGCAAATCATGGCGCGCTTGCGGCGTTTATTAACTCGGGCGCATACCGAGCAAACTGAAGTGAATATTTTACGCGGTATGTTAACTGCGATACAAAAGCGAGTGCTGCAAGTATGATTTATCTTGATTACATGGCAACCACGCCGATCGATCCGAGTGTACAAGCAGAAATGCTGCGCTACATGGGGCCAGACACTTGTTTTGCTAACCCAGCATCAAATCACAGTTTTGGTTGGCAAGCTGATGCTGTTGTCAATCAGGCGCGTGAGCAAGTTGCCAGTGTGTTGAATGTCAGTGCCGATGAAATCTATTGGACTTCTGGTGCAACCGAGTCGAATAATTTAGCGATTATGGGGGCGGCGCGATTTTATAAAAATAAAGGTCGCCATATCATTACTTGTCAGTCTGAGCACCATGCTGTGCTTGACCCTTGTCAGCAGCTGGAAAAAGAAGGTTTTGAGGTAACGTATTTACGCCCGCAGCCGAATGGCTTATTGAATATAGCCGAGCTCGGTGCCGCCGTACGTGACGATACGATTTTAATGTCATTGATGCACGTCAATAATGAAATTGGTGTGATTCATGATATTGCTAGTATCGCTGAACTTTGTCGCGAACGTGGGGTGTTATTTCATGTTGATGCTGCCCAAAGCGCGGGTAAATTGCCGCTTGATTTGCAACAGATTGCGGTTGATTATCTATCGATTTCAGCGCATAAAATATATGGTCCTAAAGGCGTTGGTGCTTTGTTTGTGCGGCAGCGACCGAGAGCACGCTTGCAGCGGATCATGCACGGTGGTGGTCAAGAGCGTGGGTTGCGCCCGGGAACCTTAGCGGCCCATCAAATTGTCGGTTTGGCGGCGGCATTACAGTTCGCGGCAGCAGCACGTGTTACCGAGACGACGCGCATACAAACACTGCGTGATCAGCTTTGGCAGGGTATTGCGAGTTTACCTGAAGTGCAATTAAATGGTGATGCGATACAGCGCATAGCCGGCAATTTAAATATCAGTTTTGCTCACCTCGACAGTGAAGCGTTACTGTTTGCACTCGAGG
>CAWUKA010000091.1:0-8001 GCA_963922965.1 uncultured Gammaproteobacteria bacterium
CACTTCAAGCGACGTATGATTGCGATAATAGCACTGATAGAGAGAGAACCCTAGCGCAGACTGATGTTTGATGGTTCCAAACAGTGTTAGCTGAACAGGGTGTCGGCAAATGCTCGGGCTATATTGGTCAAGGCCATACAAACACGCATTGCTAAAGTCTATTGCAACATCGTCTCATCAAGAGGCATCGATCATGTCTATCAATGTACTTCAGCGAATCGAACAGACCGCTTCTAATTGAGCTCATTAGGAACAACTCAGCCGGGTGTCGCTGCATCTTTTAGCCCATTGCGAGCGACGTCATCACGCGGCAGCGCAGTAAGGTCATCACCACAAGCACTCATACGAATTAATCACTGTTGTTAATTAAAATGATAGTCGAGCTATAAGATACGAAACTATGCCTGTCAGCCTAGCAAAGTAATCATCACAAGTAGTTATACAAATTAATCATCTGTTGTTAATTAAAATGATGGTTCAGCTACTGCGGCTCGCAGTGGGCTGAGAAAAGATACATCACCATGGATTCAAAAGTGATAGGACTGCTGACACAGCAATCGGTTCTAACATACGCTTGTTTATTTGCATTAAAAACTAACAATTGGTATGGCATTATATTGGTCGATGGGCACCTATTTGGCTGCTCCATTACTGTCACAGCTAGCTTAGCTCATCGTGGACTGAAAAAAATAAAATGACTACTAGCTGTAACAAGATGCTTCTCACTTCTTGTATGCACTCACGATCAAGCATCAGCCTTAGTGTATTAAAGCGATTAAGTTACGGCATCAAACATTGCAGCTACTAGAGTATCACCTATACTTTGAGGTATAGATTTGAACCAGCGAGACTAGCCTTACTCTTAATTAACAAGTGTCTGTAGCAATTAGCACTTAAGTTAAGTTATCGCGATCAAAGACTAATTTTCACAATAATTTATTTGTAACTAAGGTAGTGGTAATGTTATTTCGTTGGTTGAGAGATTGGTTTCTACGCTATTTCATACGAACGCGCTATATTGATTCATTGACATCTATACCAATTCAGCCGATTGGATTAGTCAAGCAATTTTTAGCAAGTGATGTTGCTGCAGAAAGTAGTTTGATTGCTAGCTGCAAAGACTACCGTGCTGTTTTCCAGCCCAAACGCATGTCCCAGCTATTATTGTTGGCGATCGTTCATGCTGACCAAGCCAAGGCTGAGATTGTCATCAAGCTAAACCCTGAGTTATTGCTTGCAAAAGCCACTGTAACTGATTTTTCAGGCAGACAAGTCACAGGTACAGCGTTGCAGATCGCGCTAGCGGCAATGGATGTCAAATACCATACTGATGAGTGTTGTATGGTTGAAATGTTAAATAAGCATTTTAAAAGACTTGGTCAAGATTGGCAACTACATTGGCAACAGCAGGTCGCTGAACGTTTTCCACCAGGTTGGCAAGTGCAACAGCGAACAAGAGTTGCAGCGGATTCTGCAGCGTTACACGAGGTCACTAATGCCATTGTGAATTTGGCTACAATCGATGATGACTCTTGTCAGGTTGCAATTGCTGAATTTAAAGCTTATTTAGCAGCACAAATCGTACCGACGCAGGGTATGTATTTCAATCATGATTTGTTGCTTGAGGCAATCGAACTCTATAATGCGAATTATCAGCGCTGTGGCGGCTGGGCGAGTAATAGAAATATTTTATTTTGGCGCCAAGTCATCGGTGCTATTCAACGCTATCTACCCACAGTGACCGCTCAAGTCCATTGCCAAAATCCTTTAATGATCACTAATGCGCATTATCATCGATTGAAGCATGCGCTCTATCAACCGGTTGTAGGTAGCCAACCACTCAAGCGTAGCTTATCGCTAACTTTCTTCGGTGGTGCTACCAAATCATTCTTTCCGCTTGATCAGCATCATCTTCAGTTAGGCGAACATGTTGCTGTTGGCGCAGCAGAACGAATTAGCACATCAGCGGTGACGAGCAGTAGCATTGCACATATTCGACCACCTGAATATATTAGTGCGCATCTCAGCGCTTACTTGAATCGTAAACATCAGATTTGTATGCACTACATCGTAAACGCCCAGGCTATAGAGGAATCACATTCACCGACTAGTGTTGCTGAATTGGTGACACCGCATTAAGACTTGGCTAATCACAAGCTTAGTGTACTAGAAAAACTGACGCTCAAATGATGCAGTGACTATGCCTGCTCGGTCGCTTGGATGAGTAGATTACTCTAGGTCGGCCCCGTGGGATTGGCGATAAAGTCATGACAATTATTGGTTTAAAGCGATGACTACGGACGCTTTTCGATCTTCACCCCATCCCTTACTTAGAGCGCAAATAAGTGGTAGTGTAGCAGTATCTTGCTCAAGTATAGTTAACAGCAGCACCAACTAGTCATACGCTAGTCACTTAGCCATACTGCTGGGTTTTCGGCTCCATCCTTAACTATCCTGGATTTTGGTCTAAGTTAGTGTTTCTATCGTCTATTTTATTAGACTTCGTGCTAACCGATTATGTAGTTCTATTGTAATCGAACAATGCTGAACAAAAAATTTGATTATGATCGAATACAGTATTAACTATACTTCGGTTACAACTAATTTTTTACATCACAATTAGCTTGTCATGAATTATCTAATAGAGTAACAAAAATTCTTGCTTGAGCTTTTTAAGACAGAACCGCTTTATCAACGGCAGGTGTTTGATTCGATTCGCTTTGGTAATCAGGTCACTGATATTATTGGCATGCGTGGAGTTGGTAAAAACACTTTCTTATTACATACTGTGTTGCAACAATAAGGTAGAGCGCTCTATGTTTCTGCCGATCAATTTTATTTTGTTGGGTATACTCTCTTAGAGCTTGTGGATGGCTTACATAAAGAGACGGACATTCGCTTTTCATGTATCGATGAAGTGCACAAATATCGAAATTGGCAACAAGAGCTAAAAAATATTGCTGACTGCTACCTGGATTTTAAAATTTTATTTTCAGGTAGTTCATTTATGACGATATTGCTGTACTTTATGCATTGAAGACCGGATTCTTAATCAATATTGAAAAGCTCTATCACTATATCCTCTGAAATAGGTGGTAACAACAAAACGGCAGAACAAATCAAATCGACTAAAAATCGCTATCTACTCACAGATGGTGTCTTGCTAGTGGTAGCAAACAAACTATCGCTGTATTTGCTCGGCTTTCATAGCTAAATTAATGGCTAGAAATCAATGAGTAAGTGACAAGCGAGTTAGTCAGCTGTCTAATTTGATCCTGTGAGGCTTGATCGAGTGTTACAAATTCAACACCAACCCCGCGCAGTTGGTTTGGCGCAAGCGTTTGTTCACGCCGCCAGCGACAAATACCGGTACCTTCGCCTGGTTTTTGTTTCGGGTTATTGAAACGAATATTAAATTGCAAATTATCACCGACGTTTGGTAATCGATTCGTGAGTGCGATGAACAAGCCGCCACTGCTGATATTCAAAACCCGGCCGACTTGTTTGGTGATGAAGCCATCGGTTGAAATTTCGGCTTTGACGTTGCTGGTGTCGATGCGGAGGAATTCCCGTTTCCATTGTTGTTCAGGTGGCAGTAATGTACGTTTAATGATACCAAGTAAAGCATTATAGTCGATCGGCTTTGCAATAATTTCTTCAGCGCCATACTGTAGCGCTTCTTGTGGCGTTAAATCGGAATAGCCAGTGACAAAAATTAGTGGTGGGTGATTTTCATTCCAAGCCTTGATGCTATTAATAAACTCGATACCGTTACCACGCGGCATGCGAATGTCTGAAACAATAACGTCAACTTTCTCTTGCTGCAGCATAGCCAGTGCAGTACGTCCGTCATTCGCAACCAGGGTATCGTAACCGGCATCTTCAAGGTAAATCGATAAAATATCGCAGAGGCTTTCTTCGTCATCAACTACTAGCACCGTGTGATTAGTCGCTTGTTGAAATATATTGTTTGATGATTTTTGCTTTGTACCAGTAGGTCTGATTTGCGGTAATATAACGTTGTCCCAATCGAAAGTCGCCATAATACACCTCGCTATAATCCTTATATCTCATGACTTGTAACAGTACTTGCAATGATTTGTCACAACCCTTACAGAGAATTTTTATGGGCCGTTTGCGGTAACGCAAATCGGATTCTGTGGAGTATATCCAAATTTGCATTGACAAGCAAGCTCAATCGATATTAGTTGTTGCATTCAGTGCTAAAAAAACAAAATTAAAACCAAAGGAAAATAAATAGAGAATATATTTAGGTATTGTTATCGATTTGGTAAAGCTTATTGTGGTCAATATAAGCAGCAACGCTGGCTGGCAGTTTGGACTGGTAATTAGCTTGGTTCATCACTGCAGTGCGGACCTCGGTTGATGACAGTTCCGGTGGTTTGATGTTCGAGCGGTGAAAATTGTCAGCGAGCTTTGCCTGAATCATAAAGCCGGGTCGTTCGACAATGATGAATTGACACAGCCGTACCAATGCATGGCTTTGGTGCCACTCGCTGAGTTGCTGCAAGCAATCGCTACCCATGATCCAATAAAACTCAGTGTTTGGTGCTTGTTGTTGGAAGTAGCGAACGGTGTTAATGGTGTAGTTGGCTGGCGTTTGCTTCAATTCAACATCATCGACTATTAATTTATCCTCATCAGCCAGCGCAAGCTCAAGCATTGCGAAGCGCTGTTCTGCTGTTGCATGGTGCTTTGTCTTCAATGTCTGCTGGCGGCAGGGAATAAAGATAATCTGTTCTAGTTGGTATTTTGCAAGTAATTGGCGCGCAATCAGTAAATGACCGCAATGAACCGGATCAAATGACCCGCCTAACAGGCCAACTTTTTGTTGTTTAGGCGGGCTTGGCAAGGTACTTTACCTCGGCAAGTGCGAGTGCAAGTTGTTGCAGTGCGAGCCAAGTATCATCACTGCCAAAACCTTTAATAGCATGATCGATTTGACAAGCGTCATCGATTAGTATCCACCAATGATCAGCGCTATGGGCTTGCAGTGCGCGCTTGACAAAAGCTTTGCGTTTATAAAGCACTCGGAATGTTGTCAACACACTATCAATTGTATTACCTCGCTCAACTTGCCAAGCCATTGCGGCGAGGCTGCGGATTTCGCGCGTCAAGGCCCATAAGATTAGAATCGGCTCAACACCTTCTTGGCGCAAGTGCTGGAGAATATTGACAACACGATTGGTTTCTTTTGCAAGTGCAGCGTCGACCAGTTTGAATAAATCAAACCGAGTTTGGTCGGCAAGTGAATGTGAAATTTTATCAGCAGCAATAAAGCCTTGTCGATACAGTAAGCGTAATTTTTCAATCGCTTGCTGAGCGGCAAGTAGGTTGCCTTCGGTATTCTCACACAGGGTATTGATGCCATCGGTATCGGTTGCTAGGCCAGCGCTTTTTAGACGTTGCTTGATCCAATGCGGGAATTGACTGCGTTCTATTGGCCAAATGCCAACGACTACACCAATTGCTTCAACGGCTTTGAACCACTTGGTTTTTTGACTGCTGCTATCGAGTCGATTGCTGCTGAGTAGTAACACGTTATCGTCACTGTATTCGTCGATATATCTGAGTAACGCATCACGACCTTTGTCACCAATTTTGGGATTCACCAGGTGCAGCTCAAGTAGTTTTTTGGCGCTAAATAAGCTGCGGTTACCTGCCTCGTTAAGGAAGTGTTGCCAATTAAAGCCAGTCTCGACTTGAAACCGCAAGCGTTCGTCAAAGCCCTGTGCTTTGACACCATCGCGGACTTGCTGGCAGGCTTCGTTGACTAGTAGTGGCTCGTCACCCGTGATCAGATAAATCGGCTGGACTTGCTTGCCAAGTTGCTGTCGCAGTTGTTCAGGTTTGATTTTCATGGTGTTAGCTGAGTTGTCTAGTTAGTTTGTTCATCAGTTTATTCATCAGATCGCGTTGCATTTCACGTTTGATTTCATGTTGTGCTGTGGTAGCATCGAGTACGGCACTGCTGTTAACCGTTTGTGTGCGTTGACTGCTCAACGTTTCGGTACTGGTTAATGATTTATTGTCTTGACCAGAAACACGGTAAGTCACGCTGTAACGCAGTGAGTCAGTGTACAATTGGTTGGTATCAGTTGGGTTGATGCGTTGACTGTTGAAGTCTTCATGCAACAGGTGAATCGTTATCGGGGCTGCTTGAGTATCTGCTGCAATTTTTACACCGCTCTTCTCTAAGCTGCGTTTCAATTGTTTACCAAACTCACTGTATTGGTCACGTTGAATGATCTTCACCACGGTGTATTGCTTAGGTAACATCGGTGTGCTACGTAACTTAAACCCACATGCGGTCAGTGTTAAACTGAGGCTAGTGACTATTATGCGTATTAACTTGTTGGTATTCATATACACTCCTACTTAACAACGATATTGACTAAGCGGCCAGGCACAATAATCACTTTACTCGGTGTGTTTGCTTGCAGAAATTTAGCCACTGTTGCGTTGGTAAGCGCAGTTTGTTCGATCGTTTGATTGTCGGCATCTTTCGCAACGCTGATTTCAGCACGCCGCTTGCCATTGACTTGCACCACTAACGAGATTACATCTGATGCTAGCGCTTCTGTCACAACAGTAGGCCATTTGCTGTCGATGATGGCTTCGTTGCTTGCGCTAAATTGTAGCCACAGGTGATGACAAATATGCGGTGTAATGGGTGCTAGCACATGAAGTAATAAATAAAACATTTCATTTAAGAGTGCAGTCTTATGTGGATTATCTGTAGCTAATTGCTCGAAGCAAGTAGTCATGTGATTAAATAACTTCATCGCACCAGAAACTACAGTGTTGAGATGGAGGCGGCTATAATCAAAATCGATTTGCTTAAAGATGATATAAGTTTGCTGTCGTACCATCTGTCCGGCATCTGATAACTGATTTTGTTGAATAGTGGTATGACCAGTGAGCAGTAGTGCTTGCTGTTCATAGGCAAAAGTCCAAATCCGACGCAGAAAACGATACGCACCTTCAACACCAGCATCCGACCACTCTAATGACTGTTCCGGTGGTGAGGCAAAAATGGCAAACAAGCGCACTGTGTCAGCACCGTAGCGCTCGATGAGGTGATTCGGATCCACGGTATTGCCTTTAGACTTCGACATCTTGGCACCATCTTTTAGCACCATGCCTTGGGTTAGCAATCGAGTAAATGGCTCGTCGCTATCGACTAAGCCAATGTCGCGCATCGCCTTATGAATAAAGCGCGCATAGAGTAAGTGCATCACGGCATGTTCAACACCACCGATATATTGATCGACTGGGGCCCAGTAATTTGCCCGTTGATCCAGCATAGCTTTGTCTTGATCAAAACTAGCATAGCGGGTGTAATACCAAGAGGATTCAACAAAAGTATCAAAGGTATCGGTTTCGCGCCGAGCTGGCTTACCACAACCAGGGCAGGCTACTTCATAAAAGGCTGGCATGTTTTTCAATGGTGAGCCTGGGCCAGTTAAGCTGACGTCTTCTGGCAATACAATCGGTAAATCGGTTGCTGCCACCGGAACATCGCCACAGCTGTCGCAATACACTATTGGGATTGGGGTGCCCCAGTAGCGTTGCCGCGACACGCCCCAATCGCGTAAGCGGTAATTGGTGGTGCGCTCACCAACATCAAGTTGTGTTAAACGCTCAGCAATCGCGTTAAACGATTGCTTGAAGTCCATGCCATCAAATTCACCTGAATTAATCAGCACGCCTTTATCAGTCAATGCTGCATCGCTGACTTTAAATGCTGGATCGCCTTTGGGTACAATCACCTGTTTGATTGGGATAGCGTATTTTTCGGCAAATTCAAAATCACGTTGATCGTGAGCTGGTACTGACATAACCGCCCCAGTGCCGTATTCCATTAACACAAAGTTAGCGATCCAAACTGGGATTTCAGTTTGAGTGATTGGGTTGATCACATTGATGCCGGTTGCAATGCCGCGCTTTTCTGCGGTTTCAATGCTTGCCTCTGAGGTT
>CAWUKA010000092.1:0-8001 GCA_963922965.1 uncultured Gammaproteobacteria bacterium
AATGTTGTAAAATTGTATCCATCGCGCTATACCCAAACAGCAATCGCAAAAACTGAACCTGGCGATGAAAATAACCAAGATATTTCTTCATTGGTGGGTAAAGTGGATATAAGAATGTTAGAAGATTTTTCGCAGGATGATGCTGACGCCTATCGCTTCTCGGGTGGACTCTGCCGTGCGAATCAAGGCATGCTTGAATTTGTTGAAATGTTTAAAGCTCCGATCAAAGTATTGCATCCACTGCTAACAGCGACACAGGAAGGTAATTACAACGGTACAGAAGGACTATCAGCTATCCCATTTGATGGAATTATACTCGCACACTCAAATGAATCAGAATGGCAGTCGTTTAAGAATAACAAAAATAATGAGGCATTTCTTGATCGAATTTATATTGTTAAAGTACCTTATTGTCTACGCTACAGTGAAGAAATTAGAATTTATGATAAGTTACTAGAAAGTAGTTCGCTCTCTGAGGCTCCATGTGCACCAGACACCTTAAAAATAATGGCACAATTTTCTGTACTTACTCGAATAAAAGAGCCAGAAAACTCAAATCATTTCTCAAAGATGAGAGTATATAATGGCGAAAGCTTAAAAGATACCGACCCAAAAGCAAAATCATATCAAGAATATAGAGACTATGCTGGACCTGATGAAGGAATGAGCGGCATGTCGACTCGCTTTGCTTTTAAGATCTTATCAAAAGTATTCAACTTTGATGTGACAGAGGTAGGGGCTAACCCGGTACATTTATTCTATATTTTAGAAAGACAAATTGAGCTCGAGCAGTTCCCGCAGGAAGTTAATGACAAGTATTTATCATTTATCAAAGGTTATCTGGTTCCAAAATATATTGAATTTATTGGCAAAGAAATTCAAACAGCGTACTTAGAATCTTATTCAGAGTATGGTCAAAATATTTTTGATCGTTATGTTACTTATGCTGATTATTGGATTCAGGATCAGGAGTTTCGTGATCCTGATACTGGTGAAATTTTTGATCGTAATGCGCTTAATCAAGATCTGGAGCAAATTGAAAAACCAGCAGGAATAAGTAATCCAAAAGACTTCCGTAATGAAATTGTTAACTTTGTTCTTCGTGCTAGAGCAAATAATAATGGCAAAAATCCCGACTGGCGTAGCTATGAAAAACTACGCACAGTGATTGAGAAGAAAATGTTCTCTAATACTGAGGACCTATTACCGGTGATTTCATTTAATGCGAAAGCCTCTGATGAAGACAAGAAAAAGCATGAATCATTTATTAATCGTATGGTTGACAAAGGGTATACAGCAAAACAAGTACGATTATTATCAGAATGGTATTTACGCGTACGAAAATCAGTTTAGGCACCAATTATGTCACGTGTCATTGATAGACGGCCAAATGGTAAAAACAAAAGTGCCGTAAACCGACAGCGCTTCATCAATCGCTTTAAAAAACAAATCAAAAAATCGGTAGAAAAAGCTGTATCTAAACGCAGCATAACTGATATCGAAAAAGGTGAAAAAATCAATATCCCAGCAAAAGATATTTCAGAGCCGATCATAAGCCATGGTAAAGGTGGCTCACGTGAAATGATCCATCCCGGCAATAATGATTTTATGACGGGTGATAAGTTTAAACGTCCAGATAATAGTAAAAGTGAAGACCAAGGCAGCGAAGCAAGTGATTGCGGAGAAGGAGCAGATGATTTTGGCTTTGAAATATCAAGGGAAGAATTTTTGGAAATATTCTTTGAAGATCTTTCTTTACCAGATTTAGTAAAAAAACAGATTAGTAAAATTCCAAATTTCAAAATGACTCGTGCTGGAATCACTCAAGATGGCACACCAACTAATCTAAATATAGCACGCTCAATGAAATCGGCCTTAGGTCGCCGGACTGCTCTGAGTTCGCCATACAAGAAGAAATTAGCCAGAGCTGAACGAGAGTTAGAAGAACTAAAGCAGCAAGATCCGATTAATAAGGAACAAATAGAAAAGTATTCGAATAAAATAAAAATATTAAAAAAAAGACTCAAATCAATCCCATTTCTAGATAACATCGATCTTAAGTATAACAATCGTATTAAACATCTAGTGCCTACCACTCAGGCTGTAATGTTTTGTCTAATGGATGTATCAGGCTCAATGGACGAGATGAAGAAAGACATTGCTAAACGTTTTTTTATTTTGCTTTATTTGTTTCTAAATAAAAATTATGAGCATATTGAACTCGTCTTTATTCGCCACCACACTTCAGCTAAAGAAGTTGATGAACAGGAATTTTTTTACTCACGAGAAACAGGCGGTACGGTTGTCTCAAGTGCACTTGAACTGATGCATAAAGTTATAGTTGATAGATTTCCAGCATCTGAGTGGAATATTTATGCTGCGCAAGCATCGGATGGTGATAATTGGAATGCAGATTCACCTCACTGTAGAGATTTAATCATGTCACAGATTATGCCTCATTTGCAGCATTTTTCTTATGTAGAGATTATGCCAAGACATCATCAAAGCCTATGGGAAATGTATACTGAATTGAAAAAAAATTTCAGCAACTTTGACATGCAGAAAATCGATAATCGTGATGAAATTTATCCAGTCTTTAGAAAGCTTTTTAAGAGGCAACAATACGCATGAGTGCAAACGAACCAATTTCAACAAACTCGGAATGGGATTTTGAGTTGATTGAAAGGTATGATCAAGAAATTGCTCGTATTGCTAAAAACTTTGACTTAGACACTTATCCGAACCAAATAGAGGTAATCACAGCCGAGCAAATGCTTGATGCCTACTCGTCGGTTGGTATGCCAATTAACTATCATCATTGGTCCTATGGCAAGCAATTCGTTCACTCAGAAAAAAACTATCGACGCGGTTATATGGGACTAGCTTATGAGATAGTGATTAACTCAAATCCGTGTATTGCATATCTGATGGAAGAGAATACGATTACGCTACAAGCACTAGTCATTGCTCATGCTTCATACGGTCATAATTCTTTTTTTAAAAACAACTATCTTTTTAAAAGCTGGACAAACGCTGATTCAATTATTGACTATCTGGTTTTCGCTCGAAAATATATCAATAATTGTGAAAATAAGTATGGCTTTGAAGTTGTTGAAGAGTTTCTTGATGCGTGCCATAGCCTAATGAATTATGGTGTTGATCGCTACAAACGGCCACCTAAGCTTAGCTTACGAGAAGAATCGATTCGACAAAAATTACGTGAAGAATATTTACAATCACAAGTTAATGACTTATGGCGTACTATTCCTAAGCAAGCTATCGATGAACAAGAATCAACAGAGCAGCGGTTTCCAGCAGAGCCACAGGAAAATATTCTCTACTTCCTTGAAAAAAACGCCCCATTACTCGAGCCGTGGCAACGTGAAATTTTACGCATTGTGAGAAAGATTTCGCAATATTTTTATCCGCAAAAGCAAACTAAGGTGATGAATGAAGGTTGGGCTTGTTTTTGGCACTATCACCTGATCAATCAACTCTACGATGAAAATTTGGTAACAGATGACTTTATGATAGAGTTCGCTCATCATCATACCAACGTTGTCTATCAACCACCTTTTGATAGCCACTTTTACTCAGGACTGAACCCTTACACATTGGGTTTTAACATATTTATGGATATTAAGCGCATTTGCGTTGATCCTACCGACGAGGATCGAGAGTGGTTTCCAGATATAGCCGGTAAAGACTGGCTGGAAATAACAGACTTTGCTATGCGCAATTTTAAAGATGAAAGCTTCATCGCTCAGTATCTTTCGCCAAAAGTAATACGCGATATGAAGTTATTTACCGTGCTGGACGATGATAGCAAAGACAATCTCGAAATATCAGCTATTCATAACGACGCTGGCTACCAGCATGTGCGCAACACTCTATCGAACCAGTATAACCTCGCAAATCATGAACCCAATATACAAGTTTACGCCGTCGATGTTAAAGGTAATCGCTCACTTACTTTGCGTCATCAACAACATGAGCGTATGCCGCTGGCTCAATCAACCAGCGAAGTGTTAAAACACTTACACTACCTCTGGGGGTTTGATGTCCATATCGACTCAGTCACTAGTGATGGTAAGATTGCACAAAGTTATTCCTGCCCGGTAAACAGCAATTGATCCAAACAAAAGCTGTATCATCATTAACCATCAGAAATACCTATTGATGCCCACCGACCTATCTATCAGCGAGAACTCGTGCAACGCCGTAATGATTCTCTATTTGCCAGAACTATTTGATTATTATTAAATCACGCCAGATAAAAATTTCATATAAATCGGTATGTTAACTTGTTAGTTGAGTGTTTCGCATCTACTATTAAGGGTAATTATCAGCCCATCTTAAGGAATTCACCGTGAAAAAGATTTTACCTTGCCTACTTGCGTTATTAGCTGGCACATTACCTGGAATTAGCTTAGCGGGGGCGACAGAGACAGTAGCAACACTGGATGCAACCCAAACCACACTTGGATTGATCGTTGTCTGCATTTTTATGCTCGCCTATGTCTTGGTTATGGCAGAAGAGATTATTCATTTGCCAAAATCAAAACCAGTTGTTTTTGCTGCTGGTGTGATTTGGATACTGGTAGCTATCATTGCACAGAATCATGGTATGCCTGAGTATGCACACCAAGCGGTGATCCACAACTTTGAAGAATACTCACAGTTACTACTGTTTCTGCTAGTTGCAATGACTTACATCAACGCAATGGAAGAGCGTAAAATTTTCGATGTCTTACGCGCATGGCTGGTATCAAAACAGTATAACTATCGCAAATTATTTTGGGTAACTGGCTGGCTTGCATTTTTCTTATCACCAATTGCCGATAATCTAACAACAGCTTTAGTCATGTGTGCGGTTGTAGTTGCAGTTGGCGCTGAGTCACGAAAGTTTGTTACTATTGGTTGTATTAATATTGTCATTGCAGCCAATGCTGGCGGTGCATTTAGCCCGTTTGGCGATATCACTACACTGATGGTTTGGCAAAAAGGAATTTTAAAATTCTTCCAATTTTTTGATATTTTTTTACCAGCAGTTGTCAACTATATAATACCCGCCTGCATCATGTACTTTGCCATACCAAAAAACAAACCGAAAAAGCATGATGAAATCGCTAAATTAAAGCCAGGTGCAAAAATGATTATCGTGTTATTCTTAGCTACGGTTGCAACCGCTGTTAGCTTTCATCATTTCTTAAACCTACCTGCGTGCCTTGGCATGATGACTGGCTTTGGCTATCTACAGATTTTTGCTTATTATTTGAAAGTTACTGAAACTAAAAAAGCAATGCGTCATCGTGAAAGTCAATCTAAAATGAGTGATTATCACCTCTACGCACACCAAGATATCGAATATGATATTTTCAAAAAGGTCGCAAATGTCGAATGGGATACTCTATTCTTCTTCTATGGTGTCATTCTCTGTGTTTGCTGTTTGGCAGCTATTGGGTATCTACACATACTCTCGGAAGTGATGTACAACCAATGGGGCGCGTCACTGAGTGAAATTCACCGTGCAACGCCGGCAAATATTATGATGGGAATGCTCTCTGCAATTGTCGACAATATCCCAGTCATGTTCGCTGTACTCACCATGCACCCTATTATGTCAGAAGGCCAGTGGCTGCTCATTACATTAACCGCGGGTGTCGGCGGCAGCTTACTCTCTATTGGTTCAGCGGCAGGCGTCGCATTGATGGGTCAAAGCAAAGGGCAATATACTTTTTTTGGTCACCTACGTTGGACGTGGGCAATTTTTCTCGGTTATATAGCCTCTGTTGCCGTTCATATCTGGCTTAACGCAGATACTTTTTATGTAGCTGTGACAAACGTTTGAGGGTAGCTTGCTGTTTTAAAATTGTCACAACAACGGTGTTTTACATAAAAATCTACCTTATGCGGTGTCTAACACGCAACACACTAGCTTTGACACCACAACTACAGCGACTAAACTCAATACTATAGAGCTAAAATCCGGGCTGGAGGAAAAATTGAGTTATAAAGATATTAAAGTTCTTGTTGCTGATGATTTTAACACAATGCGTAAAGTTATCACTGGGGTGCTAGAAGATTTAGGCTTTGAAAAAATCTCAGAAGCAGAAAATGGCGCCGTAGCTTTCAAAAAACTCACCGAAGAGAAAGATTATAACTTTCTAATCACTGATTGGAATATGCCTGAGCTTTCTGGTTTAGAGTTAGTAAAAAAAATTAGAAGCAATAATGATCTGAAAAAAATTCCAATCATGATGGTCACCACAGAATCTAAGAAAACAGATATAATTGAAGCCGCTAAAGCCGGTGTTAACGGCTATGTCATCAAACCATTCACACCTGAAGCAATTAAAGAAAAAATCGATAAGATACTCGGATAACCATTCACTACTAAAGTGAGAGTAAGGATTATAGATGCGTGAAGAGTTGGATATAGAGGAATTATTGCCACTCGCAAATGAACTTGTTTCAGCACTACAAAATAATAACAAGCAACAAGCTTCAGCTATAGTTGAGAAAATCACTAATAAACCTAACTTCGATATCATTCTCGAAATTGGCAAAGTTGTGAAAAAATCTAATACAGCATTAAAAGATCTTTATTCTGAAGAAGTATTGAATGAAATTCGCAACACACCGCAGATGAAAAAACCAAAGAGTTTAGATGAAATAATAACATTGGCAGATAAAGCAGCAAATGACACTTTAGATGGTATGAAATCGTGCAATCAAATCGCCAAGCAAATTAGTTCACACATAGATCAACTAGAAATAGTAGCTAATCAACATTCGGTAGATAAACGACAAGTTGATGATTACCTAACATTAACAAGACAAGCTATAGAACAATTAACAAAAATCTATTCTGAAGTCTCAGTAGCACAATCGTTTCAAGATTTACTTGGCCAAAGTTTACGAGCAGACATTTCAACAATACTAGATATTCAAAGTGATCTAGTAAGTATTATTAGGCTGGCACAAGAATCTCTCGGTGAAGAAATTCTTGAAGAAGATTATAGTACTGAAGAATCAAAGTCAGAAGATGATGATATCGATCAATTACTCTCGGATCTTGGTTTATGATACCAAGCCGGGATATTAATACTCTTCCCAACCCTCTTCTTCATCATCTAAATTGTAATTGATTTTATTTTCAGCCAAGTTACTAGTAGCTGAAGATGATTGTTTACTAGCAATCTGTTTTTTATTTTCTATTGATGATCTATATGAATGAGGCTGTTGTAAGCCATTATTACTCATTGAAACTTCTTGTTGATTAATAGTGAAGAAATCCATCAATTTTACAAGTGTCTTCGCTTCATTATCAACTGATTCACTTGCAGCAGTCTCTTCTTCAACCAGTGCAACATTTTGTTGAGTGATATAATTCATCTGTTCTACAGCAATATTGACGTGAGAAATTGCTTCTGATTGCTCAACAGTGGCTTTAGAAATATAGTCAATAATTGTATTTACTTTATCAACAGATGCGGCTATTGATGATAAGGCTTGACCGGATGTATTAACCAGCTGAGTACCATCAGCGACTTTTTGTACACTATCATCGATCAAGTTTTTAATTTGCTTTGAAGCCTTAGCACTGCGCTGAGCTAACTTACGCACTTCTGCAGCGACTACGGCGAAGCCACGACTCTGTTCACCTGCTCTAGCAGCTTCAACAGCGGCATTTAATGCTAATAGATTAGTCTGGAAAGCAATATCATTGATCACACTAATAATTTCAGATATTTCGCGACTACTGTCGTTGATTGCTGCCATTGCTGAAATTACTTTATCTGCGAGTTCAACACCATTTTCAGCTTCACTCTTAGCTTGCTTAGCAAGATCATTTGCCTCACTCGATTGATCAACAGTATTTTGCACATGTTCCATCATGTGACGCATACTAGTAGATGTTTGCTCAAGAGAAGCGGCTTGTGATTCTGTGCGTTCGTTAAGCTTAATGATACCCATTGCAATTTCCATTGCACCTTT
>CAWUKA010000093.1:0-7919 GCA_963922965.1 uncultured Gammaproteobacteria bacterium
GTTACTAAATATTCGCCTCGGATCAGTGTATCCACCTTTATTTCGACTACCTAAGAATTATATCGCCCGAAGTTTCACAGCAAATCAGCTTTTCTTAATTTTACTCCAGCATCCTGAATCGATGCAGGACAGTGCTTTATTCAGTAATCGCGGTGCAAGCTGGGTTAGGTTTTTAATCACTATACGTAACGGTTATTATCTTTTCGGAAATACTTTTATAGGCCGCTGCTTTAGTTTTATGCCGAGCACAGATAGATTATTTGAGTATCTTTTACAGTTTATGGTAGGGAGTGGCTGGGTTAGTTATTTATATCTACTCGATCCTGAGCTGGCTTTACAATGTAAGTGTCATAATAAAACAGGCTTGTATCAGTTTATGGCTGAGTTCATCAGTCATCATAGTCAGCAGGCTAGTCGTGAAGAAAAGGTTGCTATGGCTAACGCGATTGCTAAACTTGTTGTGCTGCACATTGACGAGCTTTACCAGATTAATACGCTGTCAGCATCCGGTAAGATTCTACCAGACTTGCTCGTGTTTGTCTTACGCTATACCACAGATGATTGTTTTATTCATATGATTCATTGCTTAAAAATTAGAGACAAGTTAACTAAAATTCTCGAAGTCTATTTATCAGATTATCAGCAATCCTCACGGCAAGACATATTTTTAGCTAGAAATAAATTAATACGAAATGGATTGTCAGACCAAGCCAGAAATCGGTTGTTGAATTTGATGGCATTTATGGATCTAAGTTTGAAATCTCATGATCTGAAATCTCTCTCTATGTCCCACAACTTAACCCTACTTAAATCAGTTGATCCTTGGTATCGACTACTGAGTGGTTTGGTTAGCGCAGATACTGAGTCTATGTTTGTCAAATCATTTAAGCAAGTGGTTGACGAATTAAATAGGGTGGGCAGGTCTGATGCTACAGTGCCGCAACTTGTTTACCAGCTGTTGGTGCAATGTCTATTTGTTTATTCAACAGATGGCGTTAGATTAAGCTGGCGAATCCAGGCCTGCTTGGAAGATTTAAATATTATGCCCAAGGGCAACTTAAAGCTTTCACTAGATGGCTTGAGGTCTTTTATGAATAGCTTACGGCTCAACCTTAGTAGACATCAGCACCAGTCATGCGATCTACCTGATTCACATCCCTCTGACCTAGGTCACCGCCGTGTTAGTATGCATGATGTTGCTGCTCCTGCTCCTTTTTCTGGAAGCACTGCCGGTAGTAGTAGGGCTGGTGATGTGCGTGCGCAGACCCATCACGGAGATTATTACCCACTACCGCTATCATCGCCATCCCCATCTACTAGCGGTTTACCTCCGCCTGGTGGGCGACCTAAGTCACCTATCAATGAGCCACCTCCGCTTGCTGCTTCTCTTTCGGCGTGATGGTTAACTGAGTGTTTTAATAAGATTGGCTACCCCAACGCGCGATGTCTTTTGCTAAATAAGTGATAATGATATCAGCACCAGCTCGCTTAATAGCAGTTACAACTTCAACGGCGGCTTTGTTAAAGTCAATCCAACCTTTTGCTGCGGCAGCTGTTAACATCGCATATTCACCGCTGACATGATAGGCAGCCAATGGCAGTTCAGGATATTGTTGTTTTGTTCGTTGAATAATATCTAAGTATGTCAACGCGGGCTTTACCATCAAAATGTCAGCACCCTCGGCGACATCTAATGCTGTTTCGTAACTAGCTTCGTTTGCATTTGCTGGATCAAGTTGATAGCTACTGCGGTCACCAAACTTAGGCGTAGTGTCGCCAGAGATATCGCGAAATGGGGCGTAAAATGCTGAGTAAAATTTTGCAGAGTAGCCCATGATAGCTATTTCGGGGTAGTCATTTTGATTAAGCGCGGCACGCAACGCGGCAACTGCGCCATCCATCATACCGCTTGGTGCAACCAGATCAGCACCTGCTCGGACGTGGCTAACCGCTTGCTTACACAGTAATTCAAGCGTTGCGTCATTATCGATATTGGTATGCCCGTGTCGTTTCACCATCAAACCACAGTGACTATCTTCGGTGTACTCACACACACAAACATCAGTAATGACCAGTAATTCTGGTGCAATGGTTTTTATTTTGCGTATTGCTTGCTGGATAATGCCATCGTCACTATAGGTGTCTTGTGCCAAGTGATCTTTATGTTCAGGAATGCCAAATAAGATAACCCCTGGTATGTTAAGTTGCATGACGTCTTGAATTTCTTCTTCGAGATAATCAAGGCTTAATTGGAAATGGCCTGCCATACTCGCGATCGGATTTTTGATGCCTTTACCGTGGTGAATAAATAGTGGCAGCAGTAAGTCATCAACGCTAACCCGGGTTTCTTGCATTAAGCGGCGTAGTGCTGGGCTACGACGTAAGCGCTGGCCGCGATGTTGTGGGAATTCGGCGAGCTTATGCATGTTCACTCCTTCAATTGAACAAGATCTAGCGAAATACTATGAAATGTGGTGGCTATGGGTGGACTTGAACCACCGACCTCAGCATTATGAGTGCCGCGCTCTAACCAGCTGAGCTACATAGCCAAAAAACAGAAAGGCGATATTGTGCAAATATAACCACACCTTGTCAAGCTGTCGCTGAGTTGACTTAAACATTAAAGCGGAAATGCATGATATCGCCATCTTGTACAACGTACTCTTTGCCTTCGAGTCGCCACTTGCCTGCTTCTTTTGCACCTGCTTCACCCTGGTGGGCAATGAAGTCGGTATAGCTGATGACTTCAGCGCGGATAAAGCCTTTTTCGAAGTCGGTGTGGATGACCGCAGCTGCTTGAGGTGCCAAGGTGTTGCGTCTTATTGTCCAGGCGCGTACCTCTTTTTCGCCAGCAGTGAAATAAGTTTCAAGATCTAATAAGGCGTAACCAGCGCGAATAACTCGATTTAAGCCGGGTTCTGTGACGCCAAGCTCGGTGAGAAACTCTTCGCGTTCAGCCTGCTCCAGGGTTGCTATTTCAGCTTCGATGGCGGCACAGACGGTAACGACTTTGGCCTGTTCGGCCTCTGCAATCGTTTGCACTATTGCAAGGTGTGGATTGTTATCAAAGCCTTCCTCGTCGACATTAGCGATATAGAGAGTTGGTTTCGCAGTTAATAAATGTAAGTGCTGTAGTGTTGTTAAATCGAGTTCGAGACTACGCGCTGGTTTGCCAGCGTCGAGCCCCGCTCTGACGGTTGCTAAGCGTTTGACTTCCGCAACTGCTGCTTTGTCCCCGCTTTTGCTAGCTTTATTCGCTCGCAGTAACGCTTTGTCGACAGTTTCGAGATCAGCGAGCAGTAGTTCAGTGTTAATAACCTCAATGTCATCTGCGGGACTGATCGTGCCAGCGACGTGAGTGATATCATCATCATTAAAGCAACGTACCACGTGTACAATGGCATCTGTTTCGCGAATATTGGCAAGAAACTTATTGCCTAGTCCTTCACCGGTTGATGCACCAGCCACTAAACCAGCAATGTCGACGAATTCAAAAGTGGTGGCAATTGTTTTTTGCGGTTTAACTAAATCGCTGAGGGTATTCAAGCGCGGATCTGGGACTGCAACAATACCCGCGTTAGGTTCAATGGTACAAAAAGGATAATTGGCTGCTTCGATCCTAGCTTGGGTTAAAGCATTGAACAGGGTTGATTTACCAACGTTGGGCAAGCCGACAATACCGCATTTAATTCCCATGGTTTATCCTTCCACTTGGGTGTGTAACTGTTTCATCGCACGTTCGATGTTATCAGCAAAAATATCGCTGCTGACATCGACTGCAGCTGTGATCGCTTGTCTAATCGCAGCGTATTCTTCGGTGCGTGGTTTGCTCAACACGTACGGTGTGACGCGATCTCTATGGCCTGGGTGACCAATGCCAATTCGTAATCGGTAAAAGTCTTGGCCGCCAAGTTGTTTAACGCTATCACGCAAACCATTATGACCACCGCTACCACCGGCTTTTTTGAGTTTGACTCTACCAGGTGGCATGTCTAATTCATCATGTGCAATTAAAATTTGATGGCGCTCGATTTTATAAAATTTAGCGAGTGCCGCCACCGATTCACCGCTAGCATTCATAAAAGTATTAGGCAGTAGTAACCAACAATCAATTCCCGCTTGTTGAATGCGGCCAACTTCGCCTTTGAATTTGCCGTCAACTTTAAAGCGGATTTGATAGCGCTCAGCAAGCGCGTGCACCAGCCAAGCGCCAGCGTTATGGCGGGTGTCAGCATAATCTTTGCCGGGGTTATTCAAGCCAACGATGAGTTTGATGGTCATAATGCTTGGAGCGCCAGGCTGACCAACAGTGTGATTAGCCAGGCTTGTTGTTACTTACTGTCTTTCTTGTCATCTGCTTTATCAGCGTCGCCTGCTGCAGCGTCAGTGGCGCTATCATCTGCTAGCGCAGAGCGTGGCAAGTGTATATTCGCAACCGGTAGATCACGACCGTGACTCAGTGCAACTAGCTCGACTTTGGCCGGGATAGTCAAATCTGACAAATGCAACGCATGTTCGAGCTCAAGCTTAGACACATCCGCAGTTAAGAACTCGGGTAAGTCGGCCGGTAAGCACTTCACCTCAATCTCGGTTATGAGCTTTGAGACAAGACCACCACTTAGTTTCACACCAGGAGCACTGTCTTCGCCAATGAAATGTAGCGGGACACTGATGGTGATTTTTTCGCTTGCAATGATACGTTGAAAATCAAGGTGCATGATGCGTGGTTTGAATGGGTGGCGTTGTACCGCTTTTAACACCGCTTGTTCTTGTTGCTCACCCATGTTGATGGTCAAGATGGTTGAGTAGAAAGCTTCATTGTTAAGTGCTTTGCTGGTTTCATTGTGGCAGAGCGACAAAGCAATCGGTGTTTTGTTTGCACCATATAAAATAGCCGGTAAGCGATTAGCATGACGTAGGCGGCGGCTCGCACCTTTCCCCTGGTCTGCGGCGTCACGCACGACAGCATTTAATTCGAATGTATTAGACATTTGATTCTCCCAGTTAAGCTAAATCTGCGCCATTTGCGACCAATAGTCACAGAGTGCGTTATCTTAACCGCAATTGGGTGAAATGGCAAAGTGTATCTGACTTGGTTAGCCCCAGTGCGGCAACCACCGCTGGGTCAGTTAATGATATTTATGTGATTGCTTATCTCTCCCGTCATTAAGATGATACTGTTATTCGCATATCGAATTAGTCGAGCGCATTCTTAATTATGCGCTGGATTAGCTGCTGGTTCTGGTTGTTTGGAACTAGCTTGCAGGTCTACTGATCGTGTAGAATTATTTGCTGTTGCCAAGTAATCTGGTATCAACCTTTGTATCCGACCCATCGCTATCTCCAGAGTAAGGCTAAGACTAGCCCCGACATTGCCAACATCTTTAGCCAAGCTTATGTCGTCGGCACCGTTGCTCGCAATAGTGTAAAGTAGCAGTCCGCTGCCACTGATAACACCGAAGGTTAACATCGCACCGATATTACCTAAGAATAAGATCATACCAGCACCAAACATGAAGCCGTTAGCGATAGTGACTGCAGCGATTGATTTAGATCTGATCAAATTTTGAAATTCTGATGTAAATTGCTCACCCAAGATACGTTTTAGGCTTGGCTTTAGATAGCAATCAACGAAGCTATGCTCAGCACTAATTTCATCAGCTCCCGTAGCACTTGTTTCGATGAGGCGGTGCAAACTGTAGCCGATGCCGGCAAAGCCAGCAGCGATGGCAAATGACACCAGGCCTTTTGTAACTAACAAGAGGATGCCAATTGACATCATGATCAAGCCAGCGTTAGCGACACTGGCTGGGTGGTTACTGAGAAAGCGCTGGAGTCCAGTTTCAATTCGCTGTTCAGGGGTGGGGCTGCTAGACAGGCCCAGCCATTGCGTTAAACGGCTACTTTTATCATTTACTCCGGCTACTAGCAAAGTAAAGGCGCGCTGTAACAGCGGTGTTTTGTCTTCTTGTTTACCAAGTTGCCAAATATTGACTCCAATCACGATCAAGCCGGTCACCAAAGCAAGTAGTAATAATTTATTGAAAAATAGTACCAAAGCTGGCACCAACGTGAGGCCGATGCCGAGCACCCGCGCATAGGGTCGGTTTTCTTGTATCAATTTAGTTAGTGTAGTAGTGAAATTATTAAGCGATGTTTGCTGTGCTGGCATTTGAGGTCTCCAAGTGCGAGTTGGGGTTAACCCGGTAGTTGCAGATTAATCTATCAGGCTAAGCTTAACAAAATCTTAAGGCTTGCATATTAAGTAGTCGTTTGCGACTACTCACTCTCAGCAAACATCGAGCTGACTGACTCAGCTTCATTTACCCGCTTCACCGCTTGCGAGAGCATGTCTGCGATCGAAAGTTGGCGGATCTTGCTCGATTGCAAGGCCATGTTGCTGAGCGGAATAGTATCGGTCACGACGACTTCATCCAGCGCTGATGTTTCAATGTTAGCGACCGCAGCTCCAGATAATACGGGATGAGTCGCGTAAGCGACAACAGCATTGGCACCGTTTTGTTTTAACACGCTGGCGGCTTGGCACAGCGTACCGGCCGTATCAATCATATCGTCGACTAAGATACAGCTGCGTTTGCTGACATCGCCAATGATATTCATCACCTGGGCTTCGTTGGGTTTGCTGCGACGTTTGTCGATGATGGCGAGATCACAGCCCAGTCGTTTGGCAACAGCGCGGGCACGGACGACTCCACCAACATCAGGTGACACCACAATGGTGTTATCGTACTGTTTGCTACGGATATCATCGATCATGATGTAAGTGGCATAGACATTATCCACCGGTATATAAAAGAAACCTTGAATTTGGTCAGCGTGCAAATCAACGGTGAGCACGCGATCGATACCGACTTTATTCATCATATCGGCCACCACTTTGGCAGAAATCGGTACCCGGGCTGAACGCACTCGTCGATCTTGACGGGCATACCCGAAGTACGGCATCACAGCCGTGATACGGGCTGCTGATGCGCGGCGTAAGGCATCGGCTAACAACACGAGTTCCATTAAGTGATCGTTGGCTGGTGCACAGGTAGATTGTAGGATAAAAACATCGCGACCACGGACATTCTCCAAGATTTCAATCATGATTTCGCCATCACTAAAGGTGCTGACACAGGCTTTACCGACAGGAATATTGAGAATGGTTGCCATGCTTTCGGATAAGCTACGATTAGAGTTGCCACTAAAGAGCATCATTGGGTGTTGTGCCACGGTGAAATCCTTGCTGGTTAGTCAGGATTGAATTTATACACGAGTCCGGCATAGAGTCAATCCTCACGTTTTATTCGTCCACTACTTTACTCGAATAATGTCGCTAAGCGTTTAGTCAAAATGCCAAAGCTGTATTTTTTAGGTACCGGTCTTTGTAGTTATCTGACAAGATGGCCAACGGCAGCGTCGCTAGCAATTGGTGCAATGTCAGGTGCATTACTAGAGACTTATGTTTTTACTGACATTTTGAAAAGTTACTGGCATAACCGTGTTTCAGCAAATTTTTATTTTTATCATGACACCGATCAAAAAGAGGTTAACCTAGTGATAGAGACCAGTGATGCTTTGCACCCAGTTGAGATCAAAAGACAGGGACACCTTCACGTACCGCAAGTAAGCAATTTAATGTGTTGCAAAAACTCGATAAAGCGGTGGCACACGGTGTTGTGTTTTGCTTTGTGCCGGAGGATGTCAAACTGTCTGCGGTGGTTACAGCGGTTCCGATCGGTTATTTGTGAGCTGAGCAAGCCCCATGAGTTGAACGATTTAGTGATTGAAAACAATGAGCGTCAGCATGTGCGGCAACCCAGCAAATACAATCCCCACGAGCACTTATACCATCAGTCATCACTCACGACTTTAATCTGCTTACCGGCAAACGCAATACCGATTTTGATGATGTT
>CAWUKA010000094.1:0-7888 GCA_963922965.1 uncultured Gammaproteobacteria bacterium
CGGGCCAAGTAATTTTTTCACTCGTGACTGAACCGCTAAGTATTCGAGGATACGTTCTTTAACTTTCTCCAAACCATAGTGTTCTGAATCAAGTATTTGCTCAGCGGCAGGTAAGTCATTTGCAACTTTGGAGCGTTTTTTCCACGGTAAGCTAACCATCCATTCGAGATAGTTACGTGAAACAGTCGCTTCCGCAGACATCGGCGACATCATTCGTAGCTTGCTCAATTCAGAGTTAGCTTTTTTAGCCGCTTCAGCTGGCATGCCAGACTTCTTGATCTTGGCAGCTAACTCTTCTAGCTCGTTTGGTGCTTCTTCAAGTTCACCCAATTCTTTTTGAATTGCTTTCATTTGTTCGTTGAGGTAGTACTGGCGCTGGCTTTCTTCCATCTGGCGCTTAACACGACCACGGATACGTTTTTCAACTTGTAGCAAATCTATTTCTGACTCAATCAACGACATCAGACGTTCGATGCGTAAATGTAGATCTTGAGTTTCAAGCAAACGCTGCTTCTCTTCAATCTTTAGTGAAATATGTGCAGCAATGGTATCGGTTAAGCGGCTCGGATCCTCTATACCAGATAACGTTGATAAAATTTCCGCTGGAATCTTCTTATTGAGCTTCACATACTGTTCAAACTGAGTGACGAGTGAACGCGCCATGACAAGCGCATCCTTATCCTGCACTTCTTCCTCGCTATCTATCCAAGCAATCTCTGCAAGAAAATAATCATCTTCCATCAAAAAGATTTCTCGCATCTCGGCCCGGCGTACCCCTTCGACCAAGACTTTTACTGTTCCGTCAGGTAGTTTCAACAATTGTAAAATCGTTGAAACCGTCCCCACGGTATAAATATCATCTTCTTCTGGATTATCATCAGCAGCACAGCGCTGAGCAGTCAATAGCACCTGCTTGTCATTTGCCATCGCAACTTCAAGCGCCTTGATAGAACGTTTTCGACCAACAAACAGTGGAATCACCATATGTGGGTAAACGACAACGTCGCGTAATGGCAACACAGGGAACTGTGATTGGTTTTGCATATGAAATCCTTACTAAACTAGAGTAAATTGTGCCATAGGTTGCTTACTAGGAACAAAAATCAATCTTTTGCGGCAACTTGGCCGTCTTGTTTCTTATTAAAGATTAATTTCGGCTGTGATTCACCTGTCACCGCAGATTCGTCAACGACAACTTTTTCAAGGTTTTCTTGGGTAGGTAAATCATACATGACGTCAAGCAACACTTGCTCCATAATTGATCGCAAACCACGCGCACCAGTCTTACGTTCCATTGCTTTTGTAGCAATCCTATTTAATGCGCTCTTACGAAATTCTAACTCAACCTCTTCCATCTTAAAGAGTTTGGCATATTGCTTGGTCAATGCATTTTTTGGCTCGACTAAAATACGTACCAGCGAATCAGCATCGAGCTCCTCGAGAATACTTATTACCGGTAGGCGACCAACGAATTCGGGGATAATACCGTATTTAACTAAGTCTTCTGGCTCAACTGATTGCATAATTTTTTTCATCGCCTGCTTGTCTTTGCGACTGTTCACCTCAGCTGAAAAGCCAATGCCAGTTTTATCTGTGCGCTCTTGAATCACTTTGTCGAGACCTGCAAATGCCCCACCGCAGATAAATAAAATATTTTTGGTATTGACCTGCAAGAAGTCACCCTGTGGATGTTTACGGCCACCGTGTGGTGGGACTTGAGCCACAGTTCCCTCAATCAACTTTAACAATGCTTGCTGCACACCCTCGCCAGACACATCACGGGTGATTGAAGGGTTTTCAGCTTTACGAGAAATTTTATCAATCTCGTCGATGTAAATAATGCCTTTTTCTGCGCGCTCGACATCATAGTCACACTTCTGTAATAGCTTCTGAATAATATTTTCAACATCTTCACCAACATAACCAGCTTCAGTCAGTGTTGTCGCATCGGCAATTGCAAAAGGCACCTCAAGGACCCGGGCGAGCGTTTCAGCGAGTAATGTCTTACCGCTGCCGGTTGGGCCGATAAGCAGGATATTACTCTTACTAATTTCGATCGCATCGTCATCGTCTACGCCGTAAAACAAACGCTTGTAGTGATTGTAAACGGCGACTGATAGCGCACGCTTGGCTTTCGTTTGTCCGACTACGTATTCATCGAGAATCGCATGTATTTCTTTCGGCTTAGCAAGGTGTTGTGACTTTTCGTCAGTATCGGTTTCAGATAATTCTTCCTGGATGATGTCATTACACAGCTCGACACACTCGTCACAGATAAAAACCGAAGGCCCAGCAATCAATTTTCGAACTTCGTGCTGGCTTTTACCACAAAATGAACAGTGGAGTAATTTACCGTTACTTTCCGCTTTATCGAAGTCATCGTTACTCATCGGACACCTCTTGTTAGTTATAAGACTTTATAGTTGGGCCGACAAAGATAAAAATCAAGGGCTGCCCTTGTCTTGTGTCGCTAAGCGTTGCTCTAACACTTTGTCGATTAAGCCATAATCAAGCGACGCTTCGGGACTCATAAAGTTATCACGCTCAGTATCACGGTGAATTTCGTCCAAATTGCGGCCAGTATGGTGGGCTAAGATAGCCTCCAGCTTGTTGCGTACAGCAATCGTTTCTCTGGCATGAATTTCAATGTCGGTGGCTTGACCCTGATAACCACCGAGAGGTTGGTGGATCATTACGCGGGAATTCGGCAAGCTGTAGCGCTTACCTTTAGTGCCAGCTGCCAATAAAACAGCACCCATGCTAGCAGCTTGGCCAATGACCATAGTGCTCACATCTGGCTTAATAAACTGCATAGTGTCATAGACCGCAAGGCCTGCTGTGACCACACCACCCGGTGAGTTGATATAGAGGTGAATATCTTTATCGGGGTTCTCTGACTCAAGAAACAGTAATTGTGCGATTACCAGGTTTGCCATGTAATCTTCGACCTGACCGGTAATAAAAATAACCCGCTCTTTTAATAAGCGCGAGTAAATATCATAAGAACGTTCGCCACGAGCAGTCTGTTCGACCACAACTGGCACTAACAATGAATTCGTTTCTTCAATATTCTGCTGACTTCCATGGTTCATTTGTCTCACGTGTTTCTCCCTGTGGTTTATTTGACAAGCTCTGCGTAACTTATGATTTCTTCATCAATCTGCGCTTGTTCAAGCACTGTTTCAATTGCAATTTCTTCAACCAGTAGGTGCTTAACTTCATTCATGCGTTCGTCGTTGCCGTAGTACCAAGACACCACCTCCTCAGGCTGATCATATCCAACTGCGATTTGCTGAATTTTTTCGGCAATCTGTTGATCAGTTGCTTCGATATTGTGATCTTTGACAACCTGCGTGAGAAGCAAGCCATAAAGCACACGCCGCTCCGCCTCGTTAGCGTAAATATCGCTACCGGTGATTTCTTTGATATCGTGTAAGTTTTTGGAATCATGGGCCTGCAAGGCTTGTACCTGTAGCCGCAGCTTTTCTGCATCAAGCAGAGACTTCGGCAAATCAATAGTGTGCTCAGCAATCAATGTATCAAGTACCGCTTGTTTAAGTTTATTTTTGGTCACCTGGGCGAGATTATCTTGCAGCATTTGCTGCATGCGTTGACGCAACTCGGCAATTCCCTCACTGACACCGACTTTATCAGCGAAGGCGTCGTCAAGCTTTGGCAGCTGACCCTCAGCAACACTGTGGAGATAAATCTCAAACACAGCCTCTTGCCCGGCAAGCTCAACTTTGTGGTAGTCATCTGGAAAACGGACAGTGATATCGAATGTCTGGTCGACTTTAGCACCAATGATGGCTGACTCGAAGCCTGGAATCATGCTATCACTGCCGATAATCAAGTCGAATTTTTCGGCTGCGCCTCCCTCAAACTTCTCACCATCAATCCGACCACTAAAATTGATCACTACCTTATCACCATCTTGAACGGCACGGTCGACAGTTTGCCAGTCTTGGTTTTGCTGTTGTAACCGTGTCAGCGCAGTTTCGACATCTTGCTCGCTGACTTCTGCAGTCAACTTTTTGATGGTTAAGTCTTGATACGGCTTCAATGTGATGGCTGGATAAACTTCAAATCGGGCATCAAAAGTGTATCTCGCACCCTCGACTGGGGCTATTTTTGGGGTGGCAGTCGGTTCTAATTTATTTTCCAACAAGGCTTGATGTAACTCATTTTTTAACAACTCTTCTAAAACTTCATCACGAACAGCTTTTCCGTAACGCTGCTCGATGACGTTAACAGGGACTTTACCAGGACGAAAACCATCGATGCGAACCCGCTTGCTCATTTCAGCGAGTCGCTCTGAGACTTTCAATTCAGCCTCTTGCTCGGAGAGTGGTATGGTTAATTTATACTCTAGACCTTCTAGTTTTTCCACTGTTGCCGACATGCTGCTCCCCTTTACCCTTTAAACACTGCAATGACTGCAGGCTCTAACTCATTATGGTGCGAAAGGAGAGACTCGAACTCTCACGGGTCGCCCCACTGGAACCTAAATCCAGCGCGTCTACCAATTCCGCCACTTTCGCGTCACCATCGTTTATTGACAAAAATTAACCAAGTCAAACACCTTAATAGTCTATAACAGTACTATAAATTATATGTCTGAAATAGCCCCTGTGCTAAAAATCCGATAATTATCAGTCTTGGGCCGTGTAGGTTTCGAACCTACGACCCGCTGATTAAGAGTCAGCTGCTCTACCAACTGAGCTAACGGCCCAAACTGGGGTGAGTGAAGGGACTTGAACCCTCGACGACCGGGATCACAACCCGGGGCTCTACCAACTGAGCTACACCCACCATACATTGCACAAACTGCTAACTGCGCGCCCGGCAGGACTCGAACCTGCTACCCTCGGCTTAGAAGGCCGATGCTCTATCCGGATGAGCTACAGGCGCAAATTTATTCGAGGCACTAGCGCTAGCTTTTGATCCCAGCGAGAGCGCAATGGTGTCGATCTTTGCATTGCTGAGCTACGCATATATTGTACTGATCGGGGTAGAGGGATTCGAACCCCCGACATCCTGCTCCCAAAGCAGGCGCGCTACCAGACTGCGCTATACCCCGAAAAATTGATACTCCGAGTCGATAATACTTTTAGTTTCTCGAAAAAACGGCATAATACTCACCAATGCCAAAACAGTCAAATCCTTAATCGAATTTAACCCGCTGGGGTGGAAGCATGAGCGCTAAATTACTCGATGGCAAACATATCGCACAAGATTACCAACGCAAGATTGCCATGCAAATCAAACAACGGACTAGCGCTGGCTTACCGCAACCCGGGCTAGCAATGATTCTGATTGGCAAAGACCCAGCATCAGAGATTTATGTTGCCAATAAACAAAAAGCATGCCAGGCCGTTGGCATCCATTCTAGGGTAAAAACACTAAGCGCTAACATTGATCAAGCCGAGTTGCTCACCGAGATCACTGAATGCAACCAGGATAAAGCAGTGCACGGTGTCCTGGTGCAGTTACCGCTACCCGCACATATCGATACCACGCTCATTATCGATGCTATTGCAGTCAACAAAGATGTTGATGGCTTTCATCCGTTTAATATCGGTCGACTAGCGCAGGCACGACCCTTGTTCCGACCAGCAACACCGATGGGTATCATGACCCTGCTTAATGCCAACGATATTCAACTCGCAGGTTTACACAGTGTCGTCGTCGGCGCATCGAAAATTGTTGGTCGCCCCCTCGCACTCGAATTACTAACCGCCGGATCGACCATCACGATCTGTCACCGTGCAACACGCGAGTTAGCTCACCACGTGCAGCAAGCGGATTTATTAGTCAGCGCAACTGGAAAACGAGACCTAATTTCGAGCGAGTGGATAAAACCTGGCGCGATTGTGATCGATGTTGGTATTCATCGGTTAGCAAATGGCAAACTCTGTGGTGATATTGATTTTACTAGCGCCTGTGAACGCGCCAGTTGGATCACACCAGTCCCCGGTGGTGTTGGCCCCATGACAGTGACGAGCTTGTTGCAGAACACGCTTATCGCTGCTGAGATGCAAGCATCATAGCGCTATAAAATCGAGAACATATTGCTTTTGCCGCAGTAATTTTGCCACTGCATAGAGTGGATATGAGTGAATATTGTCAAACTGTGAAAAATGAAGCGTCGAGACCCTCACGCCATAGGATGAGTACTGGTGGCTTTCCAAAAACAGATGCATACTCTTTAATTGTGATGCCTTGTTACTTTTCACTTCAATTGGCATCACCTTGCTATCTTCCACGATAACATAGTCGATCTCGGCACTGCCATTGCGTGACTGACTATACCAGTAGTAGAGCTGAGGCTCACTTGTTGCAGACGCACAAGCGAGCAAGTCCTGGCCGACAAATGCTTCGGCAACTGCACCTTTGTTACGAAACGTTTGCGCTGGCTCTAGCAACCAAGCTTTTAAATCTAACCGATCGCTGCTTGACTTAACCCAACATCGAGAAAAATCAGCTTGAACTTATCAAAATACATACCAGCACCTAGCAGTAAACCTTGTGCGTCAGCATGTACAATTTTGTTAGTGATGCGAGCTTTTCAGAGCAATTCAAAGCATAGCTCTAATTCACGCTTGCGATAATCACCAGAAAAATTTTTATAAAGTAAACGCTCATCCTGCATACTCGTAACTTCACTAAATACCCGATCTAAATATTGTAGTTACTTGCTACTCGCGTATTTTTGAAAATCTTGCCGGTAACTATGAAGTAATAATTGCTGTATCATTTGACAATCAGCAACATCGTGTTTTTCAGGCCACTCAGCTACTACTTCTTATCTGGCTCAAGCTCATGCTGAAAGATGTCATGTGTTGATTTAGTTTTTTCTAGATTTAACTCAACCAAACTCTCAAAGTACCTGGCAAGCTCAAGTACTAAATGAGTCTTACCGACCTGTCTCGCGCCACGCAGTAACAAAGGTTTACGCTCCTGCTTGCTGTGCCACTAGATTAAATCGAGCAATGCCAATCTTTTCATTTATAATCAATAAGCTATATAGTGAAAATATATATTTTGGTTGTTTAACGAGGTTAATTTAGTATGATTTTAGTGGTTTAATAAGGTAAGTAGTGTTTCCAACACTAGTTAGCATCAGCCACCAAGCCTCTACGATACCGAGTATAGGATTATAGAATTAGCCTTTGCGACGCCAGTTAGTTTTGCCAGCTGCATCTTCAAGCAGAATACCTGCATCAGTTAGTTGATCCCGAATTGCATCAGCACGTTGCCAATTTTTTTCGAGCCTAGCTTGGTCTCGCTCCAGAATAAGCTGTTCAACCGCATCTGCACTGATCTCATCTTGTTTAGCATGTTGCAAAAAAGCATCCGGGGTCATATTGAGCAAGCCCAAACAGTTGGCGAGACTCTTTAGTGTATAAGCTAATTCAGCAGCGCGCTCCGGTTCACGATTCATAGCATGGGTAATCTCAAACAAGACTGCAAAGGCTTCAGCACAATTAAAATCATCATCCATAGCTTGCTGAAAATGCTGCTGATATAAAGGAACAAGCTCGGCTTGCTGCGGTATCTCAATATCTCGTAACGCAGTATAAAACCGCCCAAGTGCAGCATGAGCATTGTCCAGGGCTACAATCGAATAATTTAGTGGCGCACGATAATGCTTCGATAATAAAAAATAGCGAATCACTTCTGCCGGATATTGTGCGAGCACTTCGCGTATCGTAAAAAAGTTACCAAGCGACTTCGACATTTTCTCTTTATCAACTTGCAAAAATCCGACGTGCATCCAGGTTGTGGCAAACGGTTGCCCGGTTGCCGCTTCTGATTGTGCGATTTCATTTTCGTGATGTGGAAATGCTAAATCAAAACCACCACCATGAATATCAAACGACTCACC
>CAWUKA010000095.1:0-7625 GCA_963922965.1 uncultured Gammaproteobacteria bacterium
A
Source organism: uncultured Gammaproteobacteria bacterium (assembly GCA_963922965.1). Lineage (GTDB taxonomy): Bacteria > Pseudomonadota > Gammaproteobacteria > CAWUKA01 > CAWUKA01 > CAWUKA01. Next base: position 2 of record CAWUKA010000095.1, read on the forward strand.
AGCATCACTGAGATGCGTGACCCAGCGCAAGAGGATGAGCGTGAGAGTCATGCACATAAATGGGAGCTTAATTATATCCCACTCGACGGCAACATCGGTTGTATGGTTAATGGTGCTGGTTTAGCCATGGCAACGATGGATATCGTAAAATTACACGGCGGTAATCCCGCAAACTTTTTAGATGTTGGTGGTGGCGCTACCCAGGAGCGGGTAACAGAAGCTTTTAAAATTATTTTATCTGATAACAACGTCAAAGGTGTACTGGTTAATATTTTTGGTGGTATTGTTCGTTGTGACTTAATTGCAGATGGAATCATTGGTGCAGTTAAGGAAGTTGGGATCAACGTTCCAGTTGTTGTTCGCCTTGAAGGCAATAATGCAACACTTGGTGCTGAAAAGTTAAATCAAAGTGATTTAAATATTATCTCTGCCGTCAGTCTATCAGATGCAGCAGGGCAAATCGTCAAGGCAGTAGGGGCATAACCATGAGTATATTTATTAATAAAGAAACAAAAGTTTTATGCCAAGGTTTTACTGGTAAACAAGGTACCTTCCATTCAGAGCAAGCAATCGAATATGGTACTAAGATGGTGGGTGGTGTAACGCCAGGCAAAGGTGGCCAGCAGCATTTAGGCTTACCGGTGTTTAATACTGTTGCTGAGGCCGTAAAAGCAACCGCTGCAACTGCTTCAGTGATCTATGTGCCTGCAGCGTTTTGCAAAGATTCTATTTTAGAAGCGGCAGATGCAGGTATTGAATTTATTGTGTGTATTACCGAAGGTGTACCTACCTTAGATATGCTTGAAGTTAAATATTATCTTGATAAAAATACTAATGCTCGTTTGATTGGCCCTAACTGCCCTGGTGTTATCACACCTGGCGAATGCAAAATTGGTATTATGCCAGGCTATATCCACCAACCAGGCAAGATTGGTATCGTGTCGCGATCAGGTACATTGACCTACGAAGCTGTAAAACAAACAACCGATAAAGGCTTTGGTCAAAGCACTTGTGTTGGTATCGGAGGTGATCCGATACCTGGTGCGCAATTTATAGATGTTTTGGCAGCGTTTCAGCAAGATGAGCAAACTCAAGCGATAGTCATGGTTGGTGAGATTGGCGGCAGTGCTGAGGAAGAAGCCGCTGAATTTATTAAAAGCAATGTGACCAAGCCTGTGGTTTCCTATATCGCTGGAGTCACTGCACCACCAGGTAAGCGAATGGGGCATGCTGGTGCAATAATTTCAGGTGGTAAGGGTACTGCGGCAGAGAAATTTGCAGCCTTAGAGGCAGCTGGTGTATGTACTGTCAAGTCACCTACCGATTTAGCCAGTGCGCTTGCTGAAGTGACCGGCTGGACTTAAGGTTGTAGAGAAAGCCACCAATAATGATCAAATAATAATCTTATTGGTGGTTTTTATCCTCGCTGTAGTGTTCATTGACCTTTGATTTCTCTTTTCAAAACCAGTTCGCTGTTCTGTGAACTATACTTATATCCAAGATATATAAAGAAATTTAGCGCTAGAATTGCTTATGCTAGGGATTGTGAGCAGCGCTAGCTTAGTCTATTGTCAGTTCAATAATTAACCTCTGGGTGTCGGCATGCATATACTTGTCGTTGATGATTCATCTACTATGCGTGATTTACTGACAAGCTGTCTATCACAGCAGCATGAAGTTACGAGTGCCAATGACGGTGAAGATGGTTTGAATTTGGCATCGGCAGAATCATTTGATCTTGTTATTACTGACCTTAATATGCCAAAGATGGATGGTCTGACATTTGCCAGAAAGCTTCGTGAATGTGAGGATTATCGCTATAAACCCATTCTTGTTTTGACAACTAACGCAGAGATCGAAACCAAAAAGCAAGGCAAGGTGGCGGGCGTTACTGGTTGGATTATTAAGCCATTTGATCCAGAGCAACTAAACTCTATCGTACACCGGATAATAGATCAGTGAGTATTGATTTAAGCCAATTTTATCAAAGTTTTTTTGAAGAATCTTTTGAGTTGTTAGAAGATTTTGAAAAGACATTACTCGAAATAGATATTGATAAGTATGACGTTGAGCAAGTCAATACCATATTTAGAGTTATTCATTCCATCAAGGGCAATAGCGGGACGTTTAATTTTACTGCAATAAGAGATTTTACCCATGTGCTTGAAACTTACTTGAATCAGGTAAGGAATAATAATACCAGATTAACTCTAAATTCAGTCCAGGTACTACTAAATTCAACTGATTGCTTGCGTGTGATGCTTGTTGAATTACAAAAAGATTTAACCGTAGATGTAGAGACTGAGAATTCAAAAAAAATAATCGAACTAGTACAAAGCTACATTGATCGTAAAGAAGATGATAGCTATTCAGGTTGTGAAGTCAAAGCTGATATTGAAAAAATTAATAACGAACTAGACGATTTATCTACTGAAATTAAATTACCTAATAGAATAGAGACAACTTCGATTAGAGTTTCCGTTGATAAAATCGATGAGCTGATTAATAACGTTGGCGAGTTAGTTATTGTTCAATTGATGATACAAGATATTACTGATTCATTTGCTATGCATAAGTTGCAAGAATTGAAAGAAGCAGTTTCAGTACTAGTAAATACATCACGTGATTTGCGGGATGGGGTGTTGAGAATAAGAATGCTTCCTGTTAGCTATGTTTTTAATCGCTATTCTAGGATGGTTAAAAATCTTGAGAGCCGGCTTGGGAAAAGAATAAATTTAAACATTTCTGGTGAGCACACAGAGCTTGATAAAACAGTATTAGAAAAAATTTCTGATCCAATCGCTCATATTATTCGAAATTCAGCCGATCATGGGCTAGAAACGACTAGAGAGAGAAAAAAAACTAGTAAACCTGAGGTAGGTCAGATTTTTTTAAATGCTTACTATGAAGGTGGTGGAGTTATCGTTGAAATTGGTGATGATGGAAAAGGGCTAAATAAAGAAAAGATTAAGAATAAAGCGATAGAAAATAAAATAATTAAACCTGAAGATGACTATTCCGATGATGAAATTTATTCACTAATTTTTGAACCAGGTTTTTCAACAGCAGATGAAGTAACTGATTTATCAGGTCGTGGTGTAGGCATGGATGTGGTTAAAACGAATATTACTGATTTAGGTGGGTCTATTGATGTTCATTCAATTGTTGGTGAAGGTGCAATTTTTGTTGTTAGATTACCATTAACACTTGCAATTATTGAAAGTCAGCTGATAAGAATATGCAATCAAACATTTATTATTTCGATGGTTTCTATTGTTGAATCAATAAAAATTGATGAGAGTAATATTTCACATGTTACATTAAATTCTGAAGTATATAAATTTAGAAATCAGTTTATTCCAATAATTAGAGTTTGTGATCAGTTTAAGCTAGATAAAAAATTATCTAGAGAAAAATATCTAGTTATTGTTGACGTGCAAGGAAAGCTTATTGGTTTAGCTGTTGATGAGCTTCTTTCTCAACAACAGGTAGTGATTAAAAATTTTAGTCAAAATTATAAAAAAATAGAAGGTATATCAGGTGCAACAATATTAGCTGATGGTGAAGTTGGATTGATTATTGATGTTTATGGTTTAGTCAATGCATCTATCACAAACTGGGCCGGGAATAGTAAATTGCCAGATGAAATACTTGAAGCAGGTGATTAATAGTGAGCCTAAATGATATCGAGCTAGAAGATGATCAAGACTATCTAATTCAGGGTGATATTGATGTACATCTAGAATACCTAACATTTATGATTGATAAAGATGAGTTTGGTGTAGAGATATTAAAAATTCTAGAAATAAAAAGTTGGTCTAAAGCTACACCATTACCTTGTGCAGCTAAATATGTTGAAGGTGTATTAAATCTAAGAGGAAATATAATACCAATAATTGATTTACGAAATTTATTTGGAATTAAGAAAAAAATACATGATGATTTAACTGTTATTATTGTTTTACAAACAGAAATAGAAAATGAAAAAAAACTTGTTGGAATGACTGTTGATTCAGTTTCAGATGTCCATCATCTAAATAAGGATGCTATAGTTCTAACTCCAGATATTGGTAAGGATAGACTATCTGATTTTTTAATCGGTATAGCAAATATATCTGGTCGAATGGTTAAGGTTTTGAATGTCAATTTGCTTGTGGATTTTAAGATCCATGATGAAATACTTTGTGAAAATAGCTGATGGATAAAAAAAATAATGAATTTTCTGAAGAAATATTCAATAAGCTAACAAAAATTGTTTACGATAATACAAAAATTGATATTGATAAAAGTAAATATGATATGTTACATGGCAGGCTTGTTCGAAGACTAAGAGAAATTAATTTAGATTCGTTTGATAACTATTGTCAGCTTGTCGCATCATCAAAGGATGAGTTTGATGAATTTATTAGTCTAGTTACAACGAATTTATCGAGTTTTTTTCGAGAATGTCATCATTTTGAGTATTTAAAAAATAACATCATTCCTGAAGTCAAAGAAAAAAATAAGGATAAAAATAAATTAAGAATATGGTCTGCCGCATGCTCTACTGGACAAGAACCTTATTCGATAGCGATGACACTACATGAGTTTTACCCAGAGTTGATAGAAGAATGGGACATAAAAATAATAGCTAGCGATATTAGTAAAAACGTTATTCATCGTGCTAAACAAGCCGTTTATAAAAATTCTGAAATGACACAAGTTGGCTTATTTGACTATAAAAAATATTTACAACGTGGAGTAGACAAGAATTTGGGTTATTTTAGAGTAAAAAAAAATTTAAAAGATAAAATAGATTTTAAAATAATAAATTTATTTAATAATTTAGAGATGGATAAATTTGATATAATTTTTTGCAGGAATGTATTAATATATTTCAAAAAAGAAGACCAAATTGATCTAATAAGAAGAATTACACAGAAAATAAACCATAATGGTTATTTAATGCTTGGCTACTCAGAAAAAATATTTAATACCGATTTAAAGTACAAGCATGTAGGAAGAACTATTTATAAATATACTGGTAACCTAGAGTAAATAATTATTTGGACTGCTAGCATATGGGTAAAAATAAAACAAAAGTGCTGATTGTTGATGACTCTAAAACGTTTCAATCAATAACTATGGAGATGCTATCACTAGATAAATCTATAGAAGTCATTTCTCATGTTACTGATCCAACGCTAGCGCTTCAGAAAGTAATAGAAAAAAGACCAGATGTTGTTTTATTAGATATTGTTATGCCAAATATGTGTGGTATTGAAGTTCTTGAAGAGTTAATGAAAATTAATCCACTACCTGTTGTTATGTATTCTATTTTAACACAAGACAATACGCAAAAAGCTTTTGAATGTTTAAATCTTGGTGCAATTGATTATTTAGAAAAGCCAACTGAATTATCGTCATTCGATCTGGTTATGCATGCAAAAAAGTTAATAAAAAAACTAAAAATAGCAGCATGTGTTGATATATCACATTATGTAGAAATTTATAAAAAAAATAAAAAGTTTGGTAACGCTAAGCTACCTGAGAAGAATAGCTTTGTTACTAAGCTAGTTGTGATTGGTGCATCAACCGGTGGCGTAGAGGCTATTCAAGAGTTGTTGAGTGGTTTACCCGTTATTTTTCCACCAATTATCGTTGCTTTGCATATGCCAAAATTGTTTACCCTGACTTTAGCACAACGCTTAGATAAAAGTTGTAGTATTTCGGTGGTCGAGCAAAATGAATCTTGTGAGGTACAACTTAGTACAGCTTATATCGTTGCTGGGGGTAAACATGCAGATGTTTCATTTATTGATAATAAAATACAATATAAACCATTTAACCCTAATCAAGATGATGTGTTAGTTCCATCTATTGATATTTTATTCAATTCAGTTGCTGATACCATAGGTGAGTCAGCTATAGGCATTATTTTATCAGGCATGGGCGACGATGGCGCGGCTGGATTAAAAGCTATGAAAAATGCCGGTGCACAAACGATTGCTCAAGATCAAGAAAGCAGTTTGATTTGGGGTATGCCTGGTGCAGCTGTAAAAATAGATGCAGTTGACCATATATTATCAATAAAGCAAATCGCTAATAAGCTCAATCAGATAATAGAAGTGATTTAACAGCAGAGATTTATTTAATGAAATTATATGATAAACCAATAATTGAAAATGAAAATAATTTAGATAAAAAATCTAAGTTTTCTATCCAACTTACCCATAAAATATTAGGTGTCAATTTATTTGTCTTATCGATGCTTATATTTATGGCTCTATTTATAATTTATGATAGCTGGAGGCAGATAACTGAAATAAATAAGCAGACAGATCTATTTCACGAATTGACACATGTTGAAGAGACTCAATATCATTTTCATATGTTACGCCACTATTTACTGTTAAGTTCAATTCATGGTGAAAATAAAATAAATAAAAAAACAAATTTTCATTTGACTAAGTTTCATAATATGATGAGCGAAATGAATAGTATAAAAAAAGATCGAGTTAGTGTAATAAAAGAGTATACTAATACATATCATGGTGAGATTAAATCAGCAAATATTTATCTACAAGCACATGATAGAATAGCTGCCGAAAAACACCTCAACAAAGCATATTCTATCTCAAAGTATGTAGATGATAGGTTTGATCACATTAAGAGTAATCTTCTCGATAAAACATTAGCTGCTGAAGAAAAATTAATATCCGAAACAAAAAAAATATTTTTTAGCCTAGCAATGTTCGCGTTTATCGTTTTTATTATTGGTCTAATCAATACAGTTTATCTTATTAAAAATATAAAATTTTCTCTTATAAAAGCTGTTAACTTTGCGGATGAAGTTGCTTTAGGAAATCTTTCTGCTTCGGTTAATATAGATTCAAATGACGAAATAGGTCGATTACTTATGGCAATGGAGAGAATGAGAAAAAATCTCTCAAAACTTATAACTGATCAAGTAAGAGAATCCGAAAAAAATTTACGCATAAAAACAGCACTTGATTGTGTTGAGAGAAATGTAGTTTTAACAGACTGTGATTTAATAATAACCTATTACAATAGTTCATTTTATAGTCTTTTGTCAAAATATGATGAGCAGCTATCAAGTTTTTTAGCTGATTTCAACAAAGAGAGACTTTATAATAAAAATATCGATCAATTTTTTATTTCTAGTCCCGAAGACTTGAAAAAAGTTAAGAATCTTCAGAGAAGTCATTATTGTACCATCGTCATTGATAATCTTACTTTTGATATTACTGTTAACCAGGTAAGAAATGAAGATAATGAAAAAATAGGTTTCGTTTTCGAATGGAATGATCGCACCTCAGAAATAATAGCGGAAAATGAAGTTAATAAAATTGTCAATGCAGCTGCTGAAGGTAATTTAAGTCATCGTATAAAAATATCCGATAAGGAAGGATTTCATAAAATACTTAGTGCAGGAATAAATAATGTTTTATCAATCAACCAACAGATTATTAATGATATAGCTAATGCATTTACTTTACTTTCATTAGGTGATCTAACCAAGAAGATTGAAAGCAATTATACTGGCGAGTATGCAGATCTCAAGCAAAGTGCAAACAAAACGATTGATACTCTAACTGACACAATTAATAAAATACTATGTTCA
>CAWUKA010000096.1:0-7467 GCA_963922965.1 uncultured Gammaproteobacteria bacterium
TTTTGATAATGCCAGACTGAGTTGCCATCACGATACAGTGTTCAGCTGATAATTCAGATACTGGCAAAATTGCGGAAATTTTCTCATCAGCTTGTAGTGGCAACAGATTCACGATTGGTTTGCCGCGTGATGCACGAGCCCCTTGTGGCAAGCGATAGACACGTAGCCAGTAGACTTTACCAATACTTGAAAAGCACAACACTGTATCATGTGTATTGGCAATCAGTAACTGCTCAACAAAATCACTATCTTTGACACCAGTTGCTGACTTGCCGCGCCCACCACGGCGCTGGGCCTGATAAACATCAAGTGGTTGGGTTTTGACATAACCATCATGAGAAAGCGTCACAACAACATCTTCTGGCGTAATTAGATCTTCATCTGCAAAATCGGTTTGGCTATCAGTGATTAGAGTACGACGCGGGTCAGCGAAATCTTTTTTCACCTCGAGTAATTCGTCACGAATGACTCGCATTAGCTTTTCAGGCAGCGATAGAATTTGGAATAGCTCACGAATTTTATCGAGCAAGGTCTTAAATTCGCTGATGATTTTATCTTGCTCCAGACCAGTCAGGCGATGCAAACGTAGATCAAGAATCGCTTGGGCTTGGGCTGGTGATAGCTGGTATTGATCGTCAACGAAACCGTAGTTTGGTTCAAGGTCATCAGGCCGGCATAAATCAATATCAGACTGATTAAGTAAATCTAACACTATACCAGGCGGCCAGGATTGCGCTAACAACTGTTGTTTAGCTTCAGCAGGTGTTTTAGCCTGCTTAATCAAACTAATCACCGGATCGATATTGGAAAGTGCAATACCCAAACCTTCTAAAAGATGAGCGCGCTCTCTTGCTTTTCGCAACTCGAAAATGGTACGACGAGTTACAACTTCACGTCGATGACGAATAAAAGCAGCAATCACTTGTTGCAAATTTAATACTTTTGGTCGACCATCAGCTAATGCTACGATATTGATACCAAATACCGTTTGCATGACTGTTTTATTAAAAAGATTATTTTCAATAACTTCAGCAACTTCACCTCTTTTTAACTCAATAACGACACGCATACCATCCTTATCGCTCTCATCACGCAAAGCTGAAATACCTTCGATGCGCCGCTCTTTCACTAATTCAGCAATTTTTTCAATCAAGCGCGCTTTATTCACTTGATAGGGTAGCTCAGTGATAATAATAGCTTGACGACCTGTCTTGGCATCAGTCTCAATATTTGTTTTAGCACGCACGTAAATACGGCCACGACCTGTCTTGTAGGCAGCAACAATACCTGCACGGCCATTGATGATGGCGCCAGTTGGAAAATCAGGACCAGGAATATGTGCGATCAAACCATCGACTGTAATGGCCGGATTATCAATCATAGCGACAACTGCATCGATAACCTCAGCTAAATTGTGAGGCGGGATATTAGTCGCCATACCAACAGCGATACCGGAAGAACCATTGACAAGTAAATTTGGCACTCGTGTCGGCAACACCAATGGATACATTTCATTGCCATCATAGTTTGGCGTAAAATCGACTGTCTCTTTATCAAGATCAGCAAGTAAAGCATGCGCAAGCTTAGTCATGCGCACTTCGGTATAACGCATCGCTGCTGCTGAATCGCCATCGACAGAACCAAAGTTACCTTGGCCATCAACCAACAAATAGCGCATCGAAAATGGCTGCGCCATACGCACGATAGTATCATAAACGGCGCTTTCGCCATGTGGGTGATACTTACCAATGACATCACCAACAACGCGGGCTGATTTCTTATAAGCTTTATTCCAATCGTTGTTTAACTCACTCATGGCAAATAGAACACGTAGATGCACTGGCTTCAGACCGTCACGCACATCGGGTAGAGCCCGACCAACGATAACACTCATTGCGTAATCGATATAGGATTGCTTCAACTCATCTTCTATGTTGATGGGGATAATTTCGCGCGCTAAGTCACTCATGCAAGCTAAGCCTCTTATTTTGTGTTTTGTTGCAATAGTAGAGCCCAAATCTGTATTATATTTGAGCACAACAAGGGCAGATTATACCATAAGTTGATACTGAAATAACTGAAATTCACCCACCTACCAGCCCAATTAAGATTTATTTCGTCAATTGTCAGTGCTTTTCTTTGGCAGTAGCATTAAGTACAATGTCAATTAATTTGATCAGGCTGCAATAAGTGACAAGCAACGCGGCAAACTGTGATTTAGAATGAATACCACATAAGGCTTAGTTTCATCAATGACAACAACTAATGTCTCACAAGACGAACTCAACCAATTTAGTAGCCATGCGCACGATTGGTGGAATCCAGAAGGTGCCTTTAAGACCTTGCATGAGATCAACCCGCTTCGCGTCAGTTATATCCAAGTACGTGCCAAGCTACGCAAACAGCGAATACTTGATATCGGCTGTGGTGGTGGTTTGCTGAGTGAAGCACTTGCTAAGCAAGGCGCAATAGTTACCGCTATCGATTTAGAGTCAAATAGTTTAGCTGTGGCAAAACAACATGCTGATAAGCAACACCTTGCTATCGACTATCAGCAAATCAGTGCCGAAACTTATGCCAAACAGGCCGCAAATATGTTTGATGTTATCACCTGCATGGAAATGTTAGAACACGTACCACAACCAGAATCGATCATTGCCAGCATCGCACAATTGCTCAAACCAGGGGGTTTGGTTTTTTTGTCAACCATCAATCGTAGCTGGCACGCGCTATTGCAAGCGATTGTTGCTGCGGAATTTGTTCTGCGACTACTACCCAAAGGCACCCACCGCTACGATAAATTTATTAAACCTTCCGAACTTGAACAAGCCTGCCGCCAACATAATTTGCTGGTTAAAACCATGACCGGCATAACATACAATCCACTCGATAAGCGCTTCAAACTAACAAACAATATCAAAGTTAATTATTTAATAATGGCGGAGAAACCAGCTAACTGATTGCAAATGAAGCCGTATTACGACCTTTCTTCTTCGCCTGGTACAAAGCACCATCAGCCCGCTGAAATAATAGTTCAGTACTGTCATTTTCTTTGTAACTAGCGACACCAAATGAAGCAGTAATACGAACGGGTTCATTTTGAAAATGAAAGCCAGAGTATTCAACATCATGGCGTATTTTTTCAACCAAGTGCTTTAGCTCATTCAAAGCAAGATCATAAAACAGCATTACAAATTCTTCACCACCATAACGCGCGATAATAGCAGCTTTATCTGTACTTTCCATCAAGATCTCAGATATTTTCTTCAGCACCTTGTCACCGGCTAAATGACCGTAGCTGTCGTTAATTTTTTTGAAATAGTCAATATCTATAACGACCAAATATAATGACTTATTTTCTATATTATAACGTTTAATATAACCAAGAGCTGCTTGATCATACGCCAAACGGTTCGGTAGCTGTGTTAATGGATCATGCATCGCAACATGATGTTCCTGTTGTAGTTCATCCTGCAAGCTTTTAATATCCGACTCGGATTCTTTTAAACGAGTATGTAGCTCATCTAACTGTCGTTTAGCATTTTGTAGACGTTCTTCACCTATTTTTTTATATTCACCCATACAATCGATGATTCGATCTAGTCTGGATGTTAGGCTTTTTTCTAACCGCTCTAACGATTCTGCTTTTTCAAGCTCACCTTTCACTTCAGCAACAGAATCACATACTTCTTGATTGAGATAATTACTCTGCGTATTTGAAAGGCTGTCGACTTCTAATATATTAATTATTAAATTTTCAACTGCTGCGAAACGCTTGGTAAATTTCTCAAAAAATAGCTCGATTCGCTCATACTCACTGTTAAAGATATTCAATAGCATAGTTGTGATAGAGTGGAGAATTTCTGGCAACTCATCAATTTTCAAACCATCTATTAAGCGTTCACGTAAAATGTTAGTCTCATCTTTAAAAGCATCGTTTCGTGATAATAAATCTAGCAATTGAATCAATTCTATCGATGATTTTTTTGAATTTTCTTTTTCATTTTGATTAGCAAAAAATGGCTCTTTGCCTAACCTCATCATTACTTTATCGATAAATTTCTGCAGTGGGCTTATCTCAATGACGCGATAGAAATCATCAGCCAAAATCATCTCAGGCAAAGCACTTAAAACATTGGTATAGCCTTCGATAATTTCTTCAAAATGATCTACTGCATCAGACGCATGAATCATTTCATGAATACGCTTAACAATGACTTTATGCTGATCTGGAAGATTATATTGCGTCAATGGAGTAATTAATTTTTCAAAGCAATAAATAAGCTGAGACTTTCTTTTTGACTTCTCGTCATCTAATGATTTGATTAGTTCGGCCAGTTGGTTAGCTTGCTGTAACAACAAGGATGCCTCTAACTCAGTACGGACTGATTCTTGTAAATCATCGAGCTTTTCATCTAATCGATAATCAATACCTTTAGCTGCAACACTTACTTTTGCTAAAGTTTCGCACATAACATCATGCTTCTCTTGCCAATCTTGCTCTCTTTGCTCCATTTGATCGATCGAAGTAAGATATTTATCTTTCCATTTCTCAAGCTCATTAGATAGTTCGTTACTCATATCAAAGCCTATCTGATTTTTCGTTGCACGTATCGAAACGAGTTAAACAATAGTTGCTAATCAAAGATTTTAAACTGTTAATATAAGATTGCTTTTTTTGCGAATACTGTTTTAATCCAATAGTTAAACTCGCAGCATCAAGGCAGCGACCAATGCTACGTTGTTCTGCACGAGCTTGTCGTAATTCCTGGTAAGCTAGATTCACGTTTAATGTGTGCATGTAGTGCTCTATAGAGCTGTGCATTGAGTCATACTTCTTAACTTCGTAATGTGCATGTTCTGGTCTTTGCCGGGGAACTAGGCCGCAACCTGGTGAATAACACCAAATACCAAAGTAGTTCGAAGCTTGACTTGCAAATCGAGAAGTTCCCCATGCGGATTCAATAATAGCTTGAGCCAAAACAAAGGAAACTGGCAAGCCGTCAATTCTTGCTAATAAAGTTTGCCATGAAGATGATTGTTCAGGATTAAATTTTTCAACCCGATAGTCTGATGCGTAGCGAGTTACAATATTGAGATACTGAGCTGATAGCGTCTTATTTTTTTCATAGTAGCCTTTAAAGCGCTGTATTTCTGATCGCTGACTAGATAATGATTGATTAACCGTTCGAATTTGCTCAACCATAGTTTCAACGAAATTTTTCTGAGAACTCGAAAAAGTTTTGCAGCTATTAGCAAAGATACTCTGTGAGCTAATCAATAATAGTATTGCGCTATATATGTGAGTGCTCATTAGTTATAAACTCTTGGCAACGATTTCAGCCACATCCTTTGAAAGATTTTTTGCATCTAATAATTGATGCAAACGTTCTTGCATCAGAACCTGCCTATCGCTATCAAATTTTTTCCAATGACAAAGTGGCTGTATCAAACGAGCCGCTACTTGTGGATTGAGCTTATCCAGTAAATGAACCTGCTCGACTAAGATATCATAACCTCGACCATGACGCTGGTGAAAGTGAGTTGGATTGTTAAGCGCAAAGCTACCCAACAATGCACGTACACGATTTGGATTTTTTAAATCAAACTGTTCGTGTTTGATTAACTCACTAACAGCTACAGTGGTATCTTGACGACGGGAGACTGCTTGGGCAGCAAACCATTTATCAAGTACGAGCGAGTCATCTTGCCACTCTTGATAGAATTCTGTTAAAGCTCGTTCACGTAAAGCACTATTACGATGGCTTAAACATATCATTGCTGAAAATTTATCTGTCATATTATTTGCTTGAGAAAACTGATCATAACAAAGTGTACTAATATCACCATCGACCAAGTTATTAAGTATTGCCAAGCAAGTATTCTTTAACTTTCTTTGCCCAACTGCAGAGTTAGTATAAACGTAATCAGCTTGACTCTGATTCTCTTCATAACATGTTATTAATTTACTCTTCAAATGTGAAGCAAGTAAATTTAACAAACCAACCCGTGCTTGATTAATCGCATCAACATCTATCACATCAAATTTCTCGTATAGCGATGATTCATCGGGAAAGCAGAGTAATTCGGCACAAAATAGTGGCTCAAATTTTTTCTGTGTTAGTAAAGCCTCAAATACAGCGAAGTAGCTGTCAATAATAGGCTGTGTAAAATCATAGTTAGCAGAACTCACTGCTTGCTTAATTAGACGTTGTGCAAAAATTTGGCCTGCTTGCCAACGGTTAAATTCATCTGGGTCATTTGCAAATAAGAATAAGATCTCGTCATCATTAAGATCCTGCTCTAAATTAACAGGTGCTGAAAATTGCCTTAGCAGCGATGGAATTGGTTTCTCAGCGAGGTTAGTAAAGACAAAACGCTGCTGCTTATCAGTGACAAACAGCAATGCACTATTTCCAGTTACAGTAGCATCACCTTCGACTTCTAATGCTAACTCAGTGCCTGCTTTATCCAGCAAACCGATCTTGATTGGAATCAATACTGGCTGTTGTAGCGGGTAATCTGAAACAGCTGAAAAATACTGCTGAAAATTAAGTTCATAAGTCTTGTCAGCTTCATTGTATCGAGAACTAACCCTTACTGAAGGTGTCCCAGGTTGACTATACCACAACCTAAACTGAGCCAAATCAAATCCTGATACTTCTTCTAACACAGCCAAAAGGTCGTCAATAGTAACTGCTTGGGCATCAAAACGTTGAAAATAAAGCGTCATCGCTTTGAAATAATTCTGTTCACCAACCAACAGGCGTAGCATCCGAATTAATTCAGCACCTTTCTCGTAGACGGTTAGGGTATAGAAATTATTGATTTCAATATATGATTCCGGCCGTACTGGATGTGACATTGGACTGGCATCTTCGGCGAATTGGCGTGAGGTGAGCAAACGAACGTCTTGAATGCGCTTAACAGTTGGCTGAGTCATATCAGCAGTAAACGATTGATCACGAAATACTGTCAAACCTTCTTTTAAACTTAGTTGGAACCAATCACGACATGTAATTCGGTTACCTGTCCAATTATGAAAATATTCATGTGCGACAACAGCCTCAATATTAGTATAGTCAGCGTCCGTGGCACTAGCTGGATCTGCTAATACATATTTGTCATTAAAAATATTGAGCCCTTTATTCTCCATAGCGCCCATATTAAAATGACTAACAGCAACGAGCATAAAAACATCTAAGTCATACTCAAGGTCATAGTGCTGTTCATCCCATTTCATTGCACGCTTGAGCGATGCCATGGCATGCTGAGTTCGGTCTTCTTTGCCGTACTCGACAAAAATTTGCAATCTAACGCGTCGATTAGACTTTGTTACAAAATGGTCTTCTACACAAGCCAAGTCGCCAGCAACCAAAGCAAATAAATAAGCTGGTTTTGCAAATGGATCGCACCACTCTACCCAATGCATACCATTACCAAGATCACCATAACCAGCCTTATTGC
>CAWUKA010000097.1:0-7451 GCA_963922965.1 uncultured Gammaproteobacteria bacterium
GAAAAATAGTACTTTTAGCTCAGAGATATCTTTGCGGATATCAGACATATCTTTACGAGTATCCCTAAAGCCCTGTTCCATTTTCTCATTAGTTTGTTCAATTTTCTTTTCAAGCTTACCAGTAGTTTGTTCAATTTTATTTTCGAGCCTGTTAATATCATATTTTAGCCAAGCGATGCCGGTGCCGACAGTAGCGACAAAAGTTGACATCACAAAACCAGGATTCTGTTCGAAGAATTGACCTAGAAGTGAATAGGTCGATGATTGTGTTAACTTGCGCGCAAGAGGTATGGGGTTGCTGGTTCGAGTTGTAGCAACAAAATATCGAAGAAATCGTTTCACTGGACAGGACCTCTGAGTGACTGATGAAATGTTACAGATACCGATACGACGGTATTCGAATTTAGCTTGTTTTGCAAAGGCTTTGGCTTTACTCGTGCAAGTTATCTTTCTCTGATTAATTGTGATGCTGAAAATGGAACAAACTGAGTGGCAAGGAACGATAGTCAAAGTTTACCAGCACTGATTTAATTTAATTTTTAAAAGACTGAGTACGGTTTATCTAAGTCTTTAAACTCTGGAGTTAAACTATAATTTTAAAGCCTCGATAAATTATTTATTTGCTATAGCAAAGAGACAATTCCTGATATACCAACTTAAAGTAAAACTTATCACTGCGTTTACTTTGTTGACCCAACACAATCGAATAAATAAAGTAATAAATAATTCTTTTATTTGTCTCTTTGCTTTTTACTTTTGCTCTGTAAGAATTTTCGGATTTCTTTCGTTATTACTATTTTAAAGGTTATTTTTATTATTTAGTTACAAAATTATAGTATTAACTTTTTAAGTTACTACATCTAAGTTAAGCTTTATTTTTCTTCATTTTATTAAAAAATTTTAGGCCACTTATTTTTTAAGTTTACACAATGTCATCTGTTATATAAAACTAATAGTCAGAGAAATTTATTCCCTGCTAATGGGAAGTCGTTTCTAACTCATCATAGAATATAGTGCGACTAACTGCTTCATATATTGTTTCATTTTCATCTATGCTTAATTTTTCTTTGATATTTCTAGCATATGAATACGTTGAGCTTGCAGTTAAGCCCAATCGTTCACCCAAGGCTGTTAGTTTATTATTTGTAGGTAAAGTAAGCCAATGCATAAGGAAACGAGCTTCAGCCCGTGTTAGATAATACATACCCCCTGGTAAAAGATAGAATCTTTTTTTATCAATCTTAGAAAAGAATTTATCTATTATATTACTTTCTGAGCAACGTATGTTTCTATAATATCCTACTATTGCACTAACTTGATTTTCTGCATCAAAAATAGGTTTTGTTTCGCCAAAGATGACATATGGGTAGTTTAGGTTTTTATTTTTTTCATTTGTTACGATTAGTTGTATGTTATTAATTGAGGTCGTCTTAGTCTCAAATACTTTTTGATCTTGTCTACTAATATTGCGCGCGCAAATTTCCCTTATGCCAATTTGAAAGTCATTTTTTCCAATAATATCAGAGCGTGATTTCTTATTTAGGATGAGAGGTAAACTTTGATTACAATCTTGATAATTTAAATCTTTATCTTTTACATAAATAAAGTTGAATTTATGGTGCCGATTATTTGATCTTTGTTTTTTTCTATACATTGTATTCTCCTGTTGATAGTGATACTGAAAGCGAAATCTATCAAAGTAGGTTAAAACTACAATGTTAAAAAGTACGTATTCTTACGATATAACCTTAACTAATCCCAATAATTTAGGATAAGATTCATTTAATAGCGAGTAAGTAAGGTAGGTCTGCAGAATTTTTGCTAGGGTTATTTTCAATAACAGCATGTTGATTTGTTATTGGTATTGGACCACTATCTGCCTCTAAGTAGATATGGTTTTTATTAACATTAACTAAAATGCCGTTAATTTGATTAATAGCAATACCTGGCAGATGAAATTTATCAGGTAATTGTTCACTATAGAAAGTGCGGGTTTGACCAGGTGTTATAACGCCAAAATCGAAAGTCGAGTTTTCGTTACTGAGTAAGGTATCTGTATATTGAAAATTAAAAGTAATGTGCGTGTCTGCTTTAAGACTATTTGTAAGCGTTATTAGCTCTTGACCGTAAACATATGGTGCCATTAATAGCAGAAAAATTGATATTAATTGCTTTCCTGTTATATATTGCATGCTAATCTGCCTTATGGAAGTTTTTCATTTAAATAACCATTTTCTATCGTCAATCACTGCCTTAACACTAGCTTATTTTTATTAGTTTTTATAAACACAGAATTATTTTATGTGTGTTTATTAACGCTTACTACTCGGATATGAAGTATAAAATTAAAAACCAATTAGCCAGTTTTAAAGCTCATATTTACTCACGAATTAACAAACATTAGTCAGCACTCAGCCGAGTATACTTCAAGATACTAAGTTAGTTTAAGTTTCTCTTGTGAAAATTTGTTAATTTTCATTAGTTTGTCATTAATAACAATATCTGATGTTTAATTGTACTACATTCGGAACCTGTAAGCGAATAATACGGTAATTTTGTTCAGAGATAGCACTGCGTTTGGTCGGAGGATTCTAAGTTACCCACTGAGTATATTTAAGGTCAATTAATCAATACAAGGAGATATTCATCACACCTGGAGAGGATACTTAGCTCATTGTAGCTAATAATCGCTTTAGGTTGATAATTTACATCATCAACGATGTGATCAGACGGGCAAAGTCGCCGTTGATCCAAATGTTCAATAATTGACCTAAAGGAAGTACATGACAGTGTTTGTCCACAGTAACACTATTTAAGATTATTCATGTGTTTATTTGATTTAAGTGTGCTTAGCTTACGTATAATTAATACTAAATATTTTAGTGATTGCTTATCAAAGTATGGAATTATAATTTCAATTAGTACAGCATTGCCTTTAACGCTAAAGTTAACACATAGGTGAGCATTAATATAACACATGTAAATAGTGCCTTCTACTGAGCGGTATACACAAGAGAAGCATAGCTTGCTTTGTCAGTTAGGTAATATGATTCCGTTTTGATAACCTATGCTACAAGCTAGTATTTTTGATGGCGCAGCCCTAAAAATTTTCCTACTAAGAGTTGAGTCAGCCTTAATTCATGTTTTTGAAAAAAATTTTGAATTAAAGGTTGCATATCAATCCTAAGATAGATAAAAATATTTTTTGATTTAAATGATATGCGAATTCAACCCTAATTTTTCTACTTAAAATCTGTTACGGCATCAAATTTTTTTCGCCATAAATTAAAACTAGCAAAGCGCCAATAAATTGGGTTATAGGGTTTTTTACCTTCACAATATAACTTAAAGTCCTCAATTAGGTATTGATGTCTAATAAAAGGAATATCTGATAATTCAGCCATATTTTTGCTAAAAATTTTATTTAAAGTGTTTCTTGCCCAACTACTTTCAGGACTGCTAAAACTACGTTTAATGTGATTGTGATTAATAGTATGTGGTAAATCACTCATCATTGCTTGTCGTAGAATATACTTGCGAATCCCGTGATGTATTTTCATATTGGTTGGCAAAGCAAGATTGAATTCCACTAGCTCATGATCGAGATAAGGAACTCTAGCTTCAATTGACCTTGACATCGAAGCACGGTCTACTGTGTGCAAAATTGAGCGTAATATTTTACTACGGCTATCTTGCGTCTTATTATAGCTATTTGTTTCGCGCTGGATATCCGGGGCATATTGTTTTATAACTTCGTGACCTTCATGAAAGTACTGCAAATTATAACTTACCAATCTACTTAATCGGGATGAGAAAAAATGAGGTAGTAGTGGATTTAATGTTGCCACCCAACTAGTCTGATTCAGCAACTTAAAACTCTTTATTTCATGAAATGCGCTGTATATTTTTAATTTTTTTATCAATTCACAGCAATAAGCGCGGAAAAAGCTTGTATATCCACCGAGAAATTCATCTGCACCGTGCCCCTCTAGACACACCTTAATATTATGGTTTTTCACTACATCATATAGTAAAAATTGCACCAATGAGGATCTACCTGGTAAAGGATAGTCATGATAGTAAACCATTTCATCGAGGCTATTTTCAATTTGACTTGCTTCAATGAAATTTAAGCAAGGTTCTATCTTTAAATATTCGCAGAGATTGCGTATCCCGCTTGACTCATCTTCACTACCTTCCTTATAACAAATTGAAAATGATTGAATTTGTTTTTCTAATTTTTTAGTTAGTAGTGTAGCTAAGCAGCTAGAATCAATACCTCCTGATAGCATCAAGCCTACTGGCACGTCTGAGCGTAATTGAAGTTTGACAGCATCGGTTAATCGTTCTTTAAATAAGTCTACCAGTTTTACTCTATCTTCCGGGATGCATATAAGAGGTTTATCAGCAACATTATTTATTGAGTACCATTGTTTTTTTTGTATTCTCAGCTGCGGTTTATGGTGATTAAAATCAATAGTGCCACATTCACCAGGCTCTACTTGTACTACATTTTCCCAAATATTGTCTTGTGCATGCCCATAATCACCGGTAATAATAAACTGAAGGCTTTGCATAATATTAATTCTTGGCTTGAATCCTGGCAGGTAAGTTAGTTGCTTAATCTCAGAAACAAAACTAATACCATGTTTCGATAACCAATAGTAAAGTGGCTTTATCCCAAATCGATCTCGCGCAAAGAAAAGTTTTTTGTTTACATCATCCCAAATTATAAAAGCGAACATTCCATTCAACATATCTAAGCACTTTGGCCCCCATTCTTGGAAAGCAATCAATAGTACTTCAGTATCACTTTGGCTATGGAAGTCATAACCTTTTTTTTGCAGTAACACTTTTAATTCAAGGTAGTTATAAATCTCGCCATTTAGACTGATCCATTTTTTTATTTTAGGATGAGTTAATGGCTGATCACTATTGTTGGATAAATCAATAACCGCCAGTCTTCTGTGCCCAAGTGTTATTTGCATTGATGGAGCGCTAAAGTGTTTTACACCGGCAGCATCAGGGCCGCGGTGCTTGATGCTGTCTAAAGCCAAGTGATTCATTGGTAACAATTCATCACCTGCATAGAAAAGTACGCCACACATTATTTTACCTCAGGGTTTATTATTGACGGCGGGATAAAACTTATTAACACTAAATTACGAGTTATGCGATAGGTAAATATCTTTTTATCATGCATAGTGATATAAGTTCACACTATATGCTAACGATTCTAACTCATTGAATCTTGTCTGCGCTAACAATCCGAGTGTCGAGAGAAGATAGCAAAAATACTAAATATCGTCAATTTACCGACTCTAGTTTCAATGTAGTATTATTTTATTCGAGTGTTTAATATGAGCACTGTGTTGTTGCATAAACTCAGAAAATTGCTTTTCATTATTATATTGCATCGTTTTTTTGCTGAGCGCCGGCTCTTGCTCGCTCCTATTTATCTTTGATAAAGAGCCTAGTATTTTATTTATCTCTTGCTGACCTTTCTTGAGCCCAAGTTCATAGCAGTGCTTTTGCTGTTTTAGACTTTTTGCTCTGTGTTCTTTTTCTAAATATGCCTTTTGTTTGCTGTGCTGTCTTTTAGCTTGTAATAACATTTTTTCAGCTTTTTTTTGCCTTGCTTGTTGCAACTTTATTTCTGCTTTTAATTTTGTGATGGATTTTTTGTATGACATAGGAAACCTTTACAAAAATTTTGATAAAACATGAGATACCTTAGTTCAGTACTTCGTTGCCACAAGCTTCACATGCCGAGATCATGGTAGTAGTTTAGTCAATATAATATTAGTCTATCCTACTTCGATCTTCGTAATTTTCATTCTAATTTAGGCCGATTACCTACAGAGCACAGTTGTTAATTTATCTTGGTCAAATAATACTAATATAGTGTATTGTTGATTTATTTTTGGAGTAAGCTTGAATGTCTACATTAAATAAGTACCTCTTGGTGGGCCTTGGTGGATTTTTTGGTTCAATATTGCGATATTCTAGCTCTCTTTTTTTTCATACTTTTGCTTCAATAAGCTTTTTTCCTTTTAGCACCATATTAGTCAATCTATTTGGTTGCCTACTGCTAGGTCTCTTTATGGGCGTAATTGAAGCCTATCGTCTGACTCAAATAGAATTCAGTTTATTTTTCGCTGTTGGTTTCTGTGGTAGCTTAACAACATTTTCAACCTATAGTCTTGAGTGCTTTCTATTCTGGCAGGATGAAAAGTGGCTGCTAGTCTTTCTAAATTTATTTTTACAGCCTATTCTTGGCCTGGCTTGCATTTTTTTTGGTTTTTATCTTGCGCGATTGTAAATTCTAGAGATATATCTCTACTTTATAGCCTTATAAAAGAATTTTACGTGGTATTTTAATGTAAAAAAGTTTTATTGTCTTTAATAGACTTAAAAAAGATTATAAAATTAATATTCTTTATTTAGGGGCCCTAAATTGGATTATTATCCATTAACAGATAGCGAGATAGCAAGCGAGATAGGCCAACGCTTAAAAGCACTACGGTTGCGGCAAAATATTACTCAAAAAATGCTCTCCGAGCATACCACGTTGTCATTGAACTCAATTAAAGCTTTAGAGGTCGGAAAAGGGAAATTGCTGACTTGTATAATGATATTGAGAGCATTAGGAAAACTTGACCAGATTGGGCAATTTATCCCTGAGCCCAGCATTAGCCCAATGCAATTAGTGAGGCAGCGAGATAAAGCTCGACAACGAGCATCTAAAAGAAAGCCTAAATAGGAGAAAAAAGAATGAAGCGCGTAAACACAGCGAGTATATATCTTTGGGGTGATGAAGTTGGCGCAGTTACGTGACTTGACCAACAACGATATGCCGTCTTCGAATATGCAAAAACTTTTTTGCAAAGAGGGTTAGGCATTGCACCTATTCACATGCCTTTAGCAATGGCACGAGAAGGTGATGCAATCTTTAGCTTTCCGAACTTAAATAAAGAAACATACTTAGGCTTACCTGGGATGCTAGCTGATGTACTGCCAGATCACTTTGACAATAGGTTGATTGAAGTCTGGCTACTTAAGAATCATCGTAAGCTCCATGAGTTCAATCCAATTGAGCGGCTATGTTATGTTGGAGAATGCGGCATGGGTGCTCTAACATTTAAGCCATCACTCAATAAAAATTACAGCAAAGCTGTAGAAGTTGAAATTGATACATTAGTTCAATCAGCACAAAGTGTAGTGGAGCAACACTTACAGCTTGACGTTGAAATTTGACATTCAGAGACTGAAAATGCTGAAGCGTTAATTGATATATTGCGGGTTGGAACATCAGTAGGTGGCGCACGCCCTAAAGCAATCATTGCAATAAATGAAGAGACCAACCATGTCATTTCAGGCCAAACTCTAGCACCAACAAATTATGATTACTGGATATTAAAATTTGATGGAGTCGGTAATCATGCAAACTT
>CAWUKA010000098.1:0-7418 GCA_963922965.1 uncultured Gammaproteobacteria bacterium
TCGACAGTTCGCGCGAACTGGGCCTCTACCACTCCCTCCTGTTGAGTAGCCGACACCATGACTTTTTTCAGTACCTTGACAGCGGTTTGGCGCACCCATATACCTTCATCGTGATCCACACTGCGCGCCGATAGGGCCTCAACCACCCTCATCGCTTGATCAGCCGGCACCGTGACTTGTGCGAGCGCCTTGATTTTTTTTTTTATGTTATGGCTTCTATCTTGATCTACACTGCGCGCTAGTAAGACCTCAAACACTCTCTCCTGTTGAGCAGCCGGCACCGTGACTTGTGCGAGCGCCTTGATAGCAACTTTTCGCACCCATACATCGTGGTCGGCACTGCGCGCCAACAGGGCCTCAACCACTCCCTCCTGTTGATGGACGGGCATCGTCACGCGGCCGAGCGCCTCAACAGCGACTAGACGCACCCATTTTTCGTTATCTATACTGCGTGCTAAAAAGATCTCAACCATCCTCTCCTGTCGATCAGTGGACAGCGCGGCTTTCGCAAGTGCGATGGTAACGATTCGAATTACCATATCGTGGTCGGTGAGCTCTAGTAAGGTCTCAACCATCTCCTCCTGTTGATCAACGGGCAGCATGACTCGCGCAAGCGCCATAATAGACCATCGGCGCACAAACCAGTTCTCTGGATCCGCACTAAGCGCTAACAAGGTTTCGACCACTCTCTCCTGTTGATTAGTCGGCGCCGTGACTTGTGTAAGTGCTTTGACAGCGGCTTGGCATTCCTGCCAGCTCTCTTGATCCGCACAGCGCGCCAACAAGATTTCAATCACCGTCTCCTGTTGATCATTAAGTAGAGTGAATTGCGTGATCGCCTTGATAGCAGCTTGTCGCATCCATTCATCGTGGTCAGCACCGCGCGCCAGTAAGACCCCAATCACCCTCTCCTGTTGATCAGCAGGCATATTTACGCAGCCGAGCGCGTCAATAGCGACTCGGCTCACGAACCCATCATGGTCACCAATGTGCCCCAACAAGGCTTCAACCACCACTGGCTGTTTTTTCGGTGGAATCAGATTTAATCGAGTAAAATCCCATATAGGTCGAAGTTGAAAATCATGATAACGTTCAGGTTGCTGTATAGGCTCTATTAGTTTCTCAAAGATCATTTCCAATTGTGGCATGATTGTTAATGCCTCTAGCCAACCCGCTTCAGTAGCGATTTGCGCGATGAGTTTTAATTCATATCGACCATACAAGTCCCGTGGAGGTTGTAATAGCCAATCGATAAACTGATTCAATAGCCTGGGGCGCACTTTTAAAATGCCACCCATTGATTGCATGACGATTTGGTAATAAGGCTCGTATTTATGCCGAGTGATAAATTGCCGCACGCTAGGCTCATTCAGATGCGTTGATAGATGATAGGCCGCTAAATACTCTTGTAGGCTCAAATGTAAAAAATAATAACCACCATCCGCGGTTTCTTTTAAAAAACCAGTAGCACTGATTTGTTTGATAACAAGTTCAGGCGATGATGAACTCGCTACAGAAGATTGAAAAGGTTGAATGTGTGACGAAGCATTTATTGGAAACCAGGTCAACACACGATTGAATAAATCGTTACTCATGACCAGTTGATTGGTTTGCATACCCTCGAAAGCCAAGTGGCTGAGGAACGTGATTACTGCTTTTACCTGAGCATCCTGCTGTAAAATACGCGCAATAGTGATAGCATTCAGGTTTCTATCGAATGCTTTTGCATCTCGTCGCTCCACATAGCGTTTCAGTAAAAAGATTATCAAGCGCTGGTATAAATCGGTTCGAGTCATTTGTTGCGTTGACAATTCAGCACCTTGCTGAGACCAGAGTAGGCACAAGAGCTCGAGATGAATCGGTACGTGTGCCAAGCCTTTCACGTTTGGGTTAGCATTGAGCCACGCATTCAGCACTGGGCCATCACCAACCACGCCCTTGCGTTGAAAAAAACGCGTGATGTATTCCTTGATGTTGTCACTCGTAAAACCGATGGTTTCGAGTACGAGATCAATTTTTTTATCCTGTATCAAGTGTACGTAGGGGCGTGATGTGATGAGATAGCGAGGTACTTGTTCAAGCAATAATTTGATTACAGAATAGCCCGCTGCAGCTACTTCATCGTAACCATCGAAGACAAACAATACTTTGTCGCTGCTCGCACCACGCACCACCTGTTGGCAAAACTGACGCGCTTGTTCGAAGGTTAAATCAAGAGCATGAAAAACTTCTTTGTAGAGGATATCGGCTAAGCTGTAACTCTCATTCAACTCATAACGAGTCACTAACTCTTTCAGCGAAAAATAAAACACATACTCAAAACGATCAGTCCATAGTCGCTGTGTATTATTCGCATGTGCCCAGCGGTAAGCAACGTAGCGACATAGAGTGGTTTTACCAATTCCAGCACGGCCAAGTAACAATAACCGTTTTGGATTGATGATTTGATTACCGAACTTACGCTGATCAAATAACGTCTCAATCGCGACCGGCTGTTTGGCAGCGTAGATATCTTCGTAGTGCTCTAAAATCCCTAACGGCGACGGCTTGATCCCTGATGCTGGGTGCTTGTCTTGCTCACCATCCGTTTGATGCCAGTGTTGAGTTTCTTTCTCACGTTGCTCTGTTTCTAACACAATTGCTAAATTAATAAAGATCTCATCTAAATCAATCGACTGCTGATCAACCAGCAACGTGATCTGCGCTCCTTGGCGATACTTAGCTTTTAAGGCTTGCTTGATCTGCGCATCAGGTAAGGCTGTAGGCTGGTTGGGTTGATTAACATTGATCGTATTGTTTGAACCGACTACAGGAATAGAAATTTCACCTTTTGCTACTGCGCTGCCAATATTCAGCTCATGAACGGATAAATCAGCAGCAGCCTCACTTTTAGGACGAACTGAATCAGTCTGCTGGTGCGACTGCTGAGTGGCTGATTCAGTTAGGGCTGTTTTTTTGGAGAGACATCTTCCTCTGCTAAAGGCTGCTCCTTTGGCTGTTCAGTTGTAGTTCCAACCCCATCAGTACCTTTCAATCGACTAAAGAATCCTGCCGCTGCATTTAAAGATGCCTCTAGTTTTTTATCATCAGCTGTTTCTTCAAACACGAGTGCTGTGGCGTCGTTACCCTTGGCAACGGCACCATCGATATGGATGTCTGCGTCACTCAGCTGAGTGATTAAACCAGCGTCTCGCAATTGAGTTAAGAAATCAACAGTCCTCTTCATACGTTCTTCTGAAAAATCTTTTTCGGATACCATACGCAATGCTTTGGCATTTTCACCATCCGCCACTGCAGTCCGAGAATAAAAAGATTTATCCTTACTTTGTTCACTGGTGTCGGGCAACGATTCAGATGCCGCTAATGTGCACCGTTCAACAAAGTGCGCCAAGGCATTAGTCGGGATGAGTTCTGCGCCAGCAGCCAGCACCGCTGAACGGAAATCAAAAACAGTACCCTCATAATCCGCATGTAAATACAATTCTGTTTTCTCACCTTGGGTCTCAAGCGTAAACTGTTGCAGCAAGGTTGCGACCCGAGGTGAATATAATGCGGTTAGTATCTCTCGGTGCTCAAAAACGCGGGCGCCAGCACGACGTGCAAAATCTAGATCATTCAGCACACGTTGAATCGATTGTGGGAAATGATGCATGTCAATCACCTGTTCATTCTGGGCTGGTGTTGAGTAAACGCTATAGTGCGCCTGTAAGGCAGTGCTAATCGTGTTTTCTAGCGTGGCGCTATTAGCTGCCTGACCGACCTGTTGAAAGTAACGATCCACTTGGCCACCGTCGGTAAATAATCGGTCATACCAGGTTTCGTGCCGAGTCCCTGGCCATTGCTTGTAGAGTTGGTTGAGCGCATCGAGTGGTGCTCTTAACGCACTCGACACCGTGTGTTGTAGCGTACTGGTCAAACTAGCATAATTACGGTAATCAGCCTGCGGCCAGTCAGGCATACGATAAAATACCTTTGGCTGACCAGTGGCTGGATCAAACTGCTGGATGATGGTTTTCGTTTTGTGACCAATGAAAAAGGCAAAGCGCATCGTCTTAGGATTAGCACCTAAATACCACACGGTGCCGACATGACGACCCAGTGTACTGGCAAACGTCGGCATGGGGCAGAAGTTCTGAATATCTAAGTGTGCCAGTCGGATCCGAGCTCGCTCACTCACCAAATTACTTTGCAGCACCTCAAGCAAATCGAGCGCCCCGGGGCTATCAAACACCATCGCACTGATATCAGGGTAATGCGTTGCAGCAAACTGCGGCTGCTGCGCCCAAAACACGCAGACCTGAGCTAAAAAACCACCGAGTGAATGCCCGGTGGTCGTCAGTTGATACGAGCTCAGTGTGGTGGCATCACCCGTGTCAGGTTGAGTCGCAGCACCAACGCCAGTGTCAATGGCTCGACAATACTGCTGCACCAGCGGATGAGACAACGCTAAAATTGCATCTTGTACAAAGCCACCCGGTTTCGCGCCCACAATGCTTTGCAAATCTGTCACCCAGGAATCGACATTTTGCGAACCGCGATGCGCAATCACTACTTGTTGTCGGGCATGATGCAGGTAGAGGCCACCATAGTAACCGCTTGCAGTACGTATCAGGTCCGCAAGTTCCCAACCTTGGGCTTGCAAGGCCTGTTGCTCTGGAGTAGCTGTATGACGTGAACCAGCGACATCCGTATTAATGCAGGTTGGATCGTGATCCTCATATATTGCTGTACTCATCAATGCGTATTCATAAGGGCTCGGTGGCATCACTGCCTGATGAGCCGTTGACGTGTCGACCGCAGCGGCGCGAAGACGGTAGGTAGCAGCATGCTGCAAGGCAACAAGGCTTGATAATAACTTGATTGGGTAAAGTAACTGCATCTTTTATCTCCTAGACTGATATAAGCGTTTATTCATCAGTGTCCCTACTGAGAAAGTCTAATCTGGCATCAGCAATTGACCATTGAATAACGCAGTAGAATAACGATCGATAGATTTCTCAGAGCCATGATCAGACCGGTTAAACTGTGTTATTCGGTGAAACAAGGTGGGCAAGCTAGGGCCAATGACTTGGTCGTTCATGGCTAAATGTCCTCATTTAGTCAATTTTTGCTGGCGCACGTTTGAGGCA
This sequence comes from uncultured Gammaproteobacteria bacterium, assembly GCA_963922965.1. Lineage (GTDB taxonomy): Bacteria > Pseudomonadota > Gammaproteobacteria > CAWUKA01 > CAWUKA01 > CAWUKA01. Next base: position 5,130 of record CAWUKA010000098.1, read on the forward strand.
CCGAAACCTTAAAGGTAAAGAAACTTGTTCGGTGTAAGATTCATTACCACTCGGCTACTTAACCGAATCTAGTCTAGACCATAACCTCCTAAAGTAAAATACAAAGTTTCCCTAGTCATCGATGGGACAATAACCGATGATTTAGGTTGATCATTACTCATCTATCTAAAGAGCAAAATTTAGAAAGAAGCTGTTATTTCCGAACACAACGATGGCGATCGCCCGATTTCAGTCTTTTAGGATTTTCCCCTATTGACTCAAATGTTTTGAGTCGATGAGTAGCATGTATTCACCTCTATCCATATTTTGAGTAAATTCGTTCAGGCTAAACCTTCAATACTGGCTTTTGTACCGGCTAATCTTTTTGAGTCAAAGTCCGAAGGGGGATTGAATGAGAGGGCCGGGTAACTCATTTAAAAAAACAAGCCTGGTTTTAAGCTCTAAACTCCCTCAACTATATCACCTGAGCGGTTAACCATGTTATTAACGCTACGTGCGTCATAACATGTTAAAGCCAAAAAACGGCATGAAAATTGATGTGAGCTAAGAGCTGATTGATACCCAAAAAAATATTGATGCGCTTTGCCGAGTGATTGCTCACGAGCTGAACGAACCCACAAATTGACAGTCTTTTCATTTTTTAATAAATCTCGCGATAAAGTAAAAAGTACGGTGGCATGGAGATAGTTTCCATTTTAGCGTATAAAAGATTGGGAAAGCGTGATTTTTTGTTGCCGAAAATCATAGTAGCTAACATGTCCGCTATTGATGAGTAGCAGTTAAGACATTTGCTAGTACCGAGTTTGGTTTTTGCTTTGATGGGTAATTTTCTAGAAATAAATTATGATTAGCATACATAAAGGAGTAAAACAATGAAGCACAATAGTGTATCATACGCTGTATGAGAAACTATAATGTAAAGTTTTCTAATTATTTTTCCTAATATCATGCTCAAAAACTTATTAAGCAGAATAGATTTAACTCTTGTTTTTTTAATCGTTTTGATCGGTATTAAAGAGAATTATATTTCTACCATTGCTTATGAAGCCACCTCTGGGAAATACGCTATCATTCAATATAAATTTGCTCAGCTAAATTTAGCTTTACAAAAACAGCGTATTTTTTGTGAAATGCTTTTAAGAGAAGTGAAAGCATTTTGAAATCAATGATTTTGTATACCCAGCAACAGACTATCGCCCATTCCTGAAGTCTCATCCATCGGTCAATACACCGCGTTGAGTGCGACGCGAGCATGAACTTACCCGCAGCACAACCACTTCTTGGCCTAGGCTCGATCAATGAGGATTCGGCATTGTTTGTGACTATGCTTCACGGTTTTATGAATCGCATAAATTTCCTGGGCTAACTTAAAAGCCAGCGTGAGACTAACATCGATCATGTGCGTACTCCTGAGTAGCGATGCATCATGAATAGAACATCCCGCTTGACGGTGGTGGTGTCGGGGCACCGCCGCCACTTGCTGGCGAGGAATTGGGTTGGCTCAAAAACCCAAGTCGCGCCACGATCGCGCTTGCGGTTGGGCGCTGATCCGGATCTTGTCGCCAACTATCCGTGATCGCCTGCTGAATCGATTCCGGCGTCGTTGCTACCGGCACCGCATCCGCTGCCTCAACTTGACTCGGATCGGCTGCACCTTGTCCCACCCAGGCTTTGACTTGCTCATTATCAGCCTCACCGTAGGGGATACGCCGGGTCGCGATTTCCCAAAACACAACGCCTTGCGCCCAAATATCCGTGGCTTTGCCTACTTTTTTACGCAGTTGAAAGTTAAAACACTCCGGCCCCATCCAGCGCACGGTGCCGACACTCGGGGCGGAAGCAGTACTTTGGGTTTTACTCTCGGTCTTCAACTTCGACAAGCCAAAATCCGCCAGCTTGACGTGGTCACTTCCGTCGAGTAAGACATTCAAGCTCTTCAAATCGCGATGCATAATGTCGTATTCGTGTAAGTGAGCTAAGCCACTGGCGATATCCAAGCAGAGTTGCTGTTGCCTCGGTGCAGGCAGCACCGCTTCATCCCGACGCAGGTAATGCCACAGCGACCCGCCCGGCATCAGTTCCATGACGAGGTGCAAACCTGCGCCATCGGACTGTGAGAAGCCGTAAAACTGGACAACGTAAGGCGAGTCTTGCAACTGATGCATGATGCCAGCTTCACGCTGTAGCTCAGCCAGGGCAGCACCGCTCATGTGTGTGGCATGCAGTTTCTTGACGGCGACGCTGAGTTTGGTTGCGGCGGGTCGCCAGGTGCCGCGGTAAACGACGCCA
>CAWUKA010000099.1:0-7373 GCA_963922965.1 uncultured Gammaproteobacteria bacterium
CCAACAGCACTCGCTTGTTTTGCTGCACTCGGCATAGTCACAGGTTTTGCCTCAGCACTCTTTATCGTCGTACTGCACTGGTTTGAAGATCAGTTTGAACGCTATACCATAAACCCTTATCTAGCTCATGCGCTGGGCATGCTTATAATTGGCCTAATGCTTTACTACATGCAACAAACAGTCGGCCACTACTATATTGAAGGCGAAGGCTATGCAACCATCAGTGATGTTCTCGCCAGCACCTTAACTGATTATCGATTATTACTGTTGTTATTCTTTTTAAAAGTCCTGGCAACAGCAATTACCTTAGGTTCAGGTAGCTCAGGTGGTGTGTTTGCACCTTCATTATTTATGGGTGCTGTCATAGGTGGTGCGACTGCTGGATTGCTACAAACAGTAGCACCGGGCCTGCAGCTCCACGCCGTCTTGTTTGTCATTGCGGGGATGGCGGGCATGATAGCTGGCACAACAGGGGCTAGCTTAACCGCCATTGCCATTATTATTGAGATGACTGGTAGCTATCATGCGATCGTACCGATCGCACTCTGCGCAGTGATTACAAACCTCACAAGTGCCAAATTACTCGGCCATAGCTTGTATTCAGAAGCTATTAATTCGAGTCATTGATTCACCAGGAAAAAATTAGGCTTGTTTGCTACACACTACTTGTCAAGATGGTGCAACATTTTGACCCGAGATAGCAATGTGAGCAAAACCATTCATAATCCACACGACCGATTTTTAAAACACTTTCTAAGTCATCATCAAGCCGCCCGTGACTTGCTACAAGCTTGCCTGCCCGACGCGCTGAAGCAACAACTGAACTTCGATAGCATTCAAACCTTACCTACCACCTTTGTCGATGCTGAGTTGCGACAGTCAGTCTGTGATTTTTTATTTTCGGTCCAATTTCGCGACCAGCCAGGCTATGTTTACACCTTAGTTGAAGGCCAAAGCAACGCCACCCGTGACATGCCGATACGGATGATGAAGTATATTATTGCGATCATGGAGTGGAATTTAAAACACCACGATACCCTGGTGTCTCGCATCGTCCCCTTGATCTTATATACCGGTGCAGAATCTTATCGCTACAGTACCCGTTTTGTTGATTTGTTTACCGACCCTGAGCCGATGCTGGAAACCTTTATTGATGCCTTTGGCTTGATTGCGATTCAAGCGGTTTCTGATACACACATCAATAGCTATCCTTGGTTTGGGGGGCACCATGAACCCGGTAGTCCGGGCAGTATTTGAACGCATACGTCGTTATGCCGCCTGCTTTCAGACCATTGAAGCCGAGCGAGTCTGGTCCGCCATGCAAGCGATATTGAACTATTGGCTGCAAACGACAAACTTCGATGATATTGCCAGTTTAAGCGCCGCGCTGGAGCGGATTTTATCACCACAATGGAGTCAACAGCAGATGAACTTACTTGAAAAAGTCCAACAACAAGCCGCTGAGGCCGCCGCCGCTGAAGCCATGGTTCGTGGTCTTGCCGAAGGTGAAGCGAAGGGTAAACGCCACGGTCTCGCCGAGGGTGAAGCCAGCCGACAACGGCTAATCGCCAGCCGGATGTTGGCACAAGGTTATAGCGCAGAAGCGATTGCTGCACTGACTGACTTGACGGTCCAAGCCGTCAACGCTTTGCAGCTGAAAACACAGTCTTAAGCAGCTACTCGCTCGAGATTAACACGATGGTATGAAAAGCAATCGAGCCAGCCCCTAGCGCAGCCACTCAATTGAATAACAGCGAACCAGATCATGCTCGGCAAACGCTTTATTAACTGCAAAACCGACAACAATGGCAAGCTGGTCGTTAATATAAATTAATGGGATCTGATCACGCAGCCACGGCGCAACTTGCCATTCTTGCAGTAACTTTTTTAGACGCTGTGAATGGGACCTATCGATTGGTGCCAGGCGTTCACCCCCCTGACGAAATCTAATCGTCACTTGATCGGTGATTTCAATAATAGAATCGGAGCGTGGCTGAAAGAGTAATTGTTGGCTCGGCAATGGTAATGCAAGTCGAGTCTGTTGCCGCCAATGTAAAACAATACTGTTATCAAACTGATGCGGCTTGATCAGGTACAATTGACCTTGATAGCGCCTGACACTCATATCCGACCAATGCACACATGGGTTGGCATCTTGCCGACTGCTGCAGACATCAGACAGGATATGCTGTAATTTCGCCGTGCTTGGTAGTGACACGCCTTGTTGCTGCAACCAATAACGCAGCACATTTTGTTGTTGCTCAGTACTGAGCTGCTGCAACAAATCAATTTGCAAGCTACCAGCCAGTGTTTGTATGGCTTGCAAGTCAGCACTAGCCTTTGCATCCAACAATCGGTTTGCTGCTTGTAAGTGTTGCGCCGACTTGATGAGATTCCGAGTCACTGCTGGCCAGCGTTGCTGTATGACTGGTAAAAGCGTATGGCGAATGTAGTTGCGATCAAAGTCTTGTGTTGCATTGCTCTCATCCTCAATCCAAGTTAACTGCTGCTCCTCAGCATAGTGCTGAATAGCATCGCGAGTGTAAGCCAACAAGGGTCGGCAATGTTGGCCGGTTGCAAATGGTTTGAGAGTAGGCATGGCCGCAAGACCTTTAACCCCAGCGCCACGAAATAATTGCAATAATAAGGTTTCAGCCTGATCGTCAGCATGGTGGCCAGTGACTAGTATAGCAGTAGGCGTAATGAATTCTGCCAGCGCCTGATAGCGCGCCTGCCGCGCAGCAGCTTCAATACCAAGATCCTTAACAGTGAATAACTGGATGACAACTGCTTTAAAATCAACGCCTAGCTGATGGCAGACTTGCTGACATTGTTGTTGCCATGCATCGCTATGAGGACTCAAACCATGATTCACATAGACGGCGATGAGCTCAGCTGTTAGTAAGTTGGTACACTTGGCTTGCAGCAACAGATGTAGTAATACCTGTGAATCAATGCCGCCACTGTAAGCAACTACCACGGTAACTGCTTGGGTTAATAGCGGGTGTGACTCGACTAGGTTAGCTGCTGTTAGCTTATCCGTGTTGCAAGCCATACTGCATCAGCGTCTGGTAACGTTGTTCGAGTAGTTCTGCTAAATCCAACTTCTTCAATGCTTGCACATGCTTGATCAAACTCTGCTTGAGTATTGCAGACATGCGCTCGACATCGCGATGAGCACCACCGAGCGGTTCCTCAATCACTTCATCCAATAAGCCAAGCTTGTTGAGCTTGTCTACTGTGATCGATAACGCTTCGGCTGCATCAGCGGCTTTCGCAGCGTCTTTCCATAAAATCGAAGCGCAGCCCTCTGGTGAAATGACAGAGTAATACGCATACTGCAACATCAGTAAGCGATCACCGACACCAATCGCTAATGCACCACCTGAACAACCTTCGCCAGTGATGACATTAACGATCGGCGTTTTTAATTCAGCCATAGTGATTAAATTAGTGGCGATGGCTTCACTTTGATTACGTTCTTCAGCATCAATCCCGCAATAAGCACCGGGAGTATCGATCAATGCGATCACCGGTAGCTGAAACCGCTCAGCCATTTTCAGCAAGCGTAATGCTTTGCGATAATCCTCAGGCCGTGGCATACCGAAGTTACGATTGACTTTGTCTTTGGTATTACGACCTTTCTCTTGCCCGATCACCATCACCGGTTCACCATCCAGCCGAGCCAAGCCACCGATAATCGGCGCACCCTTTGCAAAATGACGATCGCCTTGCAACTCATCAAAATCAGTAAAGATATGCTTGATGTAATCAACGGTGTGCGGCCGCTCTGGGTGACGTGCCAATTGGGTAATTTGCCAAGCGGTTAAGTTTTTAAAAATTGAGCGAGTTAACTCAACGCTTTTAGCTTCAAGCCGATTGACTTCTTCACCGATATTGATTTCACCGTCAGTACTGACCAAGCGCAATTCGGCTATTTTAGCTTGCAGCTCAGCAATTGGTTTTTCGAATTCGAGAAAATTAAATTTCACGCCTAACCTCTTACCTAAGCAGTATCATCATGATGTTTCTTCATTGCTGGACAGCAGCTCCCCATCCGGGCAGAACAGCAGATACAGCAGTTATATAAACCAGCTAACAATGCAGCGAAAATAAACGCATCGACAAATCCCCAGACAGCGCCAATCAGTGCGCCGGTTAAGCTCGCCGCGTAGCCTAAATACAATCCGCTGAAAAAATTCACGAAGCTAGTTGCAATTTGATACTGCCAAGCAGCAATGCCAACAACAAACACCGCAAATGACCACAGTAGGCCAAATGCCAGACCAAAACATCCCACACATAACTTCTGACTCGATTTGTTCATGATAATTCCTCCAAGGAAGCGACTGTATTCGATCAACTATTGTGCATACACAATAGGCCGCATTATAACCCAATTTGCGGCAAAACCAGATCTTTTGTGGCTAATTTTGCAATCAGTAGCAAATGCTCAATAAAACATTACCTTAACGGTACCATCGATTTAATTCGACTACTGTGTTGCCAACCGGTAGAAATTTGATTTAATTTTGACCGATAATGTAATAGCATTGGTCAACTTTTTAATTTGTCCTAGCCAGCTGGACTGTATTTACTGATAGCAAGTTAATCTCGAACAAGGAAAATCTTAGAAATATGCCATTCACAGTCAACATGTTGACCATACGCCAAATCGCCGCTCTGTTAGTCGTTAGCTTATGCGCAGTTTTGTTGCTTACCTAGCCGGTTGTCCGCTGCTATTGTGCTTCTTAGTTGGCTTAGCGGTTGCCGCAATCCACTCTTACTTCTATAACCGCTCGACTGTGAGTTCTCATAGCAAACTTAGGAATGAAGGCTGCAGACACGGCATACTCTCTTTTCTTCACACTAAAGAGCTGGCAGTCATGAAACAAGTCGATCATGCTTGGGATGGCACTGTTGCAAATATACCACCGGCACCACAGCCGGTTATTAGCAGTGAAGCGATGATAACTGCTCACGGTGCAATCTTCATTTTAGATGAACAGCGTGTGCTCTGCAAAAGGGAAAAATGGCGCTGGCCAACTTGATATTGGTAACTTTGATGATCAAGCTGATTTTGTCAGAGTCGGCCTATCGGATTGTGCCCAGGTCAGAACTCTGATTCCGCATCCTCATAAAACATTTATGGCTCTATTAACGATGACAGGTGAAGTCTTTGTTTGGGGCACTGGCTGCCTTACGGGAGTAAACACTACGATGCATCCGCAATTACCTGCAGAGATGAGGCAAAGCTACCAGCCCAGCACAATGCCGAGGCAAGTTCAGTTCCCACCATCACACCGACAGACACATACTAATAGCCTGCATTCAACACCCGACCCAATAGTACAAATTGTTACAGGGGCAGGGATTCTGATTGCCCGCTCTCGCGACGGCGTGCTGTGGCGACATGAGTTAGAAAGAAACCCAATATACACTTTTACTTCCCCAATCCCAAATGTGGATCGGATGTACGCTTATCTTATTAAGCTACCAGTACATGAACGGATAAAACAGCTTGAACTGAGCCCTAATAGCCGCAGTTTGGAAGATCCAGCTTTACATCAGGCTCAGTTTATAAGCCTATACTACCTTACCCACCACGGTGAAGTGGTAGGGTTAACCTTGTTTCCAGTCATGTTGAATTTGCTGCATCAGCGACTCATCTCTATCAGATAATACATGGGCAGATTGCCACTCAAGTACGAGCGATAGCATTTCCTGGTGCTGATACTATCAAACAACTTTTTTCTTGCAGCAATTACTTAACCGCAGAAAAAACATATATTATGTTAATGGAGAATGGCAAATTATGGGGTTGGGGTGATAATCAACTCGGTGAGCTTGGGCTTAGTGATACCGAGCCACGACTAACACCAACTCAAATTAACTTACCAGGGGGTGGAACAATCACGCAAGTCGTGTTTGATTTTAACACTGTTGTCGCACTCTCGATGTCAGGTGAAGTCTATAGCTGGGGGAAGAATATCTACTTTTCTGGTAACGCCAGCAATGCAGTTACCAAACCCACCCTGGTTGATCTTGTAGACGCTGGGCCAGTCAGGAAAATTGGCTATAGCTATGCCTTGACTGAGGCAGGTGATTTATACTATTTAATCAATCAAACTAAAATAGCGCTAACCGGTAACGTCGTCGGTACGCAAGGGCGCCTCGTTGGTAATTACCGAAGCCTGCTCACGGTTCTTTATGAGAATCAGCGTTATCAACTCACCCACATTGGCGAAAGAGAGATTGATGAAGTAGATGGTGATGAAATTAACTTCGAAATTTCACCGATTGCAGCTGACAATCAACTCGATCAGGTTTGGTCACCAGCTCTTAGGCCGGGAGGTCAGCTTGGCCTACACTTCTTCAAACCAGAAGGGGAAGTATCATCAAAACGTGTTGTAAATCGAGAGATCTTGGAAAGCTATCAAGCGCCACAGTTTCAATGCTGAAATCATTAGCACAATATAATCCTTTATCAGTTTGTATTATCAAAATTCTTTTACTATCTAGAACTCAATACTGAGTTGATTCCTCCTAACCAAGCTAGCATTTTATTTAATCGCCGTGATTGATTGGTAAGAGTGCTTGTGGTGATTGTATTTGCTGGGTTGCCACGCGACTCCGTCGCTCGCCTCAGCTAACCCGTGTAGTAACTTCTTTAAATTAATGAATCAAATACCAGTTTTACTGTCATTTTCTACTTGTTATCGCTGCCTAAAACTTCTTAATTATTCAGAAGTCACAAGCCAGCTACTAAGCTATCACAATCACATCACCCGCGTGTGGTCTAGTGACGAAACCTAAATCAATACTTCGCAGATTACAACTGACTTTCTCAGTAGCGTTGAGTCAAGTTACTAAAAAAACTTGCAACCATCACACTGTTCGTTTTATTAAAATCTATCTCTACTTGTTTTATAGCACAAAGTAAATCAGCAACTAATTTAATGTGCTCGTAAAAATGCACGTTATTCACTATTAAGACTATGCTGGCTATAAGTGCAAATAAAGTTTGAACAAATGATAGTAAGTGCTATCCATGAATAATTATCTTAACCGCCGATTTGGTCAAACAGTCTCTACTATCACAAAAATAATTAACAAAACTTTTAATAACCTATTTGGATTATGATATTATATATTCGCTGATTGTCATCAAACTGTTTCTTGAATCAGTATGTGGGTATTAGTAAATGTTGGAATGCTGGTTTATTTATTAGATTACGATTAGCAAATCACAATTTTATCCAATTTTTTCAAGGAGTGTAACTATGCTAAATCGACTTCGAGCTTCCCTGGTAACGGCGAGAAAACCACTGTTAACCAACCTGAAACGATTCGCGACGGCTGTTGGGTCAAAG
>CAWUKA010000100.1:0-7262 GCA_963922965.1 uncultured Gammaproteobacteria bacterium
GGTTTACGCTTAGCAGTTGTTGCTTTCTTCGCAGCTGGTTTACGCTTAGCAGTTGTTGCTTTCTTCGCAGCTGGTTTGCGCTTAACAGTTGTATTTGCCATTGACACTCTCCTAGTTTTCAAAAAATCCTGACACCTAAAACATAGCACAAAAAAAGAGAAGTACTAAAAAAAACTAAAAAAATCACTTGTCTTTATTCTTTTTCTTGTTTGATGCAACGAATTCACGGCCGAGTCTATCACAAAAAAAAATATATCAATAGCAAATTTACCTAATTTGTTTCAATAAACGATGGATAATCATGAGTTTTTTTAGTTTACCGACGAGTTTTTATGGTTGTGTGACGTTGCTTATCATCTTCATTAGTGTAGCGGGTATGCTGCTAGGGACTAAAGCCCGTTAGCGCCAAACTGCTTGTGTTAGTCAGTGTTATTGGCTGCTAACCAGTTAGTGAGCTTTTGCTTTTCTACTGCTGAGAGTTGGTAACCTAGCTTAGTTCGGCGCCAAACAATATCATCCACCGTTTGTGCCCACTCGTGTTTGATAAGATACTCAACTTCACGCTCATACAAGTCAGCGCCGAAGCATTGACCGAGTGCAGACAGGTTAGCTGCTTGTTGTAGTATCATTTCACAGCGCGTGCCATAGGCTGTTAGCAAGCGTTGGCAGGTGTTTGCCGTTAGCCACGGATACCGTTGTCTGAATTTAGCTGCGAACTGCTGATAATCATCAGTTTCAGAGCCTGGTAAGGCAGCTGTTGCGGTCCAGGGTTTGCTACATGTTGGTAAATCATGTTGAAGGTACTCGAGAGCTGCTTCAGCCAAGCAGCGATAAGTTGTGATTTTACCCCCATACACGGTCAACAGGCTCGAGTTCGCTGTGTATTTGCTGTGTTTTAATTGATAATCACGTGATAACTGACTATTTCCGTTATTGCTCTCATCAAATAGTGGCCGTACCCCAGAATAACTTGCCACGATATTTTGTGCCGTAATGGGTTGTCGCAGATAGCGATTTACCGCTTCGCAGAGATAATTTATTTCGTCAGCGGTAATCATCGGTTTAGCTATCATATTCCCTAGTTTAACTTCAGTTGTACCGATCAGTGTGTAGCGATCAAGGTAAGGGATAAGAAAGAGAACTCGTTTGTCAGTGTGCTGTAATAAATAAGCTTCGTCACCAGCATAAAGCCGTGGTAATAGAATGTGGCTACCCTTAACAAGATGAAGCTGGCCAGGTACAGATAAACCGAGTTCAGTTAACAATTGGTTAGCCCAAGGGCCAGTCGCGTTTACCAATATCTTTGCCGTTATGTTGTTGCTGGTCTTATTAGCACACCGCAATTGCAGTTGCCACCCATCCACTGTAGCCTGTGCACGCTCGCAAAGCGTACGGGTAAGGATGGTTGCACCTTGTTGCTTGGCAGCTAGTGCATTACTGATCACTAAGCGACTGTCATCGATCCAACAATCTGAATAGGCAAGTGCTCTATCGTAGCAAGACTGTAGCGGACAAGATGCTTGATGTTGCAGCGAAATGGTTGCGGTTTTTGCTAGTGATGTTCGCTGTAAGTAGTCATAAAGAAACAATCCGGAGCGTAGTAACCAATAAGGCCTTTCTTTACTACAAGGTATAATGAATCGCATTGGCTTCATTAAGTGTGGTGTAATCTTCATGAGTCGTTCGCGTTCTGCTAATGATTCTCGAACTAACCGAAACTGAAAATGTTCAAGATAGCGTAGACCGCCGTGGATGAGCTTAGTGCTTGCTGAAGAAGTGCCACTGGCAAGGTCATGCTTTTCGATCAGTATGACACGATAACCACGCCCTGCTGCATCAGCGGCGATAGCGCAACCATTGATGCCGCCACCGAGAATTGCAATATCATAGGTATGCTGCATGGCTAGACCTGCTCATTGACACGTGTTTGCTCTTAAGCGGTTAGTGTTAACTCAGTGTGCAATTGAACATCTTATTAGGCGTCCAGCTTGGTTTGCCGTTTACAATTGCATATGAGTCCGTAATATTGCCGATAACAACTTGTTAAAACTATAGCAGAGGAAGAAATGGAGTCGCAATTTATTCTCGCCATCGATCAGGGCACTACAAGTTCGCGAGCCATTGTGTTTGATCCTGAAATGAGTCTTGTCGCATCACATCAGCTCAATTTTCAGCAGCACTTTCCTCAGCCTGGTTGGGTTGAGCATGATGTTGAAGAAATTTGGCAGACAACACTCACATGCTGTCGTCAAGCGCTTACTAATGCCAACTTGAGCGGGGTTGATATAGCTGCCATTGGGATCACCAATCAGCGTGAAACTACGGTGGTATGGCATGCAAAGACAGGCAAACCACTCTATCGTGCTATCGTTTGGCAAGATCGCCGCACCTCAGCGTACTGCCAAGGTTTAGGTGAAACCGCGGCTGAGCAAGTTATCCAAACCACAGGCCTGGTGCTCGATCCGTATTTTTCTGCGACCAAACTAACCTGGCTACTCGATAACGTCACTGGCTTAAGGCAAATGGCCTCAAATGGTGAAGTCTATTTTGGCACGATTGATAGTTACTTACTTTGGCAACTGACGGCGGGTCAGGTACATCTAACTGATGCAACTAATGCTTCGAGAACTTTGCTTTATGATATTCATCGCCAGGCCTGGTCGGAACCACTGCTGCAGTTATTTGGGATACCAGCTGTGATGTTACCAAAGGTGTGTGATAACGCTGGTTTCATTGCAAATACTTCGCCTGAGTTATTCGGTGCGCCAGTACCGATCACAGCAATGGCAGGTGATCAACAAGCCGCCTTAGTTGGTCAGGGGTGTTTACAGTCCGGTATGCTAAAAAGTACCTATGGTACCGGTGCTTTTCTGTTAGCAAATACTGGCACTACGCCACATCGCTCGACAAATAATTTGTTAACGACGATTGCTTATCGCTACCAAGGTGAAGTCTGTTACGCGCTCGAGGGCAGCGTTTACATTGCTGGTGCAGTTGTGGAGTGGCTACGTGATAAACTTGGCTTGATCAAAGCAAGTGCCGACACAGAAGCAATCGCAGCGGAACTTGAGTCAAACGCTGGTGTCTACTTGGTGCCAGCTTTTACTGGCCTGGGGGCACCCTATTGGGATGCAGATGCGCGTGGTGCAATTGTTGGTTTGACGCGCGCGAGCAGTTCTAATCATATCGTTCGTGCTGCCTTGGAATCAGTCGTTTATCAAACCTTAGATGTTGTCAATGCCATGCGTCGTGATGGGGTAGCAGCAATTCATGCCTTAAAAGTTGATGGTGGGATGACAGCTAATGGTTGGTTAATGCAGTACCTTGCTGACTTGCTTCAATTACCAATTGAGTCGGCAAGTGTTCAAGAAACTAGCGCTAGAGGTGCAGCGATGTTAGCAGCATTGGGTGTCGGTTGGTTCGACTCGATAGCAGCGCTAGCTAAGCTGCAGCAAGCTAGGGCAAGTTATCAACCGCAATGCTCTGCTGAAGTCGCAACGGTGTATTATCAAAAGTGGGTTACTGCGGTGCAGCGTACTCGCTCAAACATGTAGTTCGATACGCTGGCTAGCGCTCTTCTATTGACACAAAATCACGTTGAGTTGGGCCGGTATAGAGCTGCCTTGGTCGGCCGATGCGATGATTCTCTGCGCCAATCATTTCACACCAGTGGGAAACCCAGCCAACGGTGCGAGCCAGGGCAAACAAGACAGTAAACATATTGGTTGGAATGCCAATCGCATTTAAGGTAATACCAGAGTAGAAATCGATGTTTGGATATAGCTTACGCTGCACAAAGTACTCGTCTTCAAGAGCGATTTCTTCAAGTTTAATCGCAATTTTGAGTAATGGGTTATCTTTGGCATTCGTTATCTCAAGTACTTCATGGCACGCTGAGCGCATCACCGTAGCGCGCGGATCGAAATTTTTATAAACCCGGTGACCAAAGCCCATTAGGCGGAATGGATCATCCTTGTCTTTTGCTTTTTTGATGTATTTGCCAATGTGGGCGACATCGCCAATTTCGCGTAGCATATTGAGCGCCGCTTCGTTAGCGCCACCGTGAGCAGGGCCCCATAACGCCGCTATACCAGCTGAGATACAGGCAAACGGGTTGGCACCAGATGAGCCGGTCAGGCGTACCGTTGAGGTTGAGGCATTTTGTTCGTGGTCGGCATGTAAAATTAAAATCTTGTCGATGGCTTTTGCTAAGGTTTGATTCGGTTCATTATCTTCACAAGGTATGCCAAACATCATGTGTAAGAAATTTGCTGAGTAATCTAGAGTATTATTCGGAAACATAAATGGCATTCCGATCGAGTACTTGTAACACATAGCGGCAAGCGTCGGCATCTTCGCAATCAGGCGGTAAGCGGCTACTTCACGGTGTTCGGCATTGTTGATGTCCAAGGAGTCATGGTAAAACGCACTCAATGCCCCGACAACACCAACCATAATCGCCATCGGGTGTGCGTCACGACGAAATCCACTAAAAAAATGAGTCATTTGATCATGAATCATGGTGTGACGAGTGATGCGGTCGCCAAAATCTCTCATCTCGGTTTTTGTCGGCAGTTCGCCGTATAACAGTAGATAACTCACTTCCAAAAAGCTGCAGCGCTCGGCCAACTGTTCAATCGGATAACCCCGGTAGAGTAAGATACCTTTGTCGCCGTCGATAAAGGTAATTTTAGATTCGCATGATGCTGTTGCCATAAAGCCAGGATCAAAAGTAAAGCAGCCTTGCTTGGTGAGGCCAGCAACATTGATGACGTTGGGGCCGAGTGTGCTCTCTAGCACGGGTAAGTCAATCGTAGTGTCGTTATCCGGGTGGGTGAGCTGAACTCTATCTTTCGCCATCGTAAAAACCTCGTTGTGATCTTGGGTCTAAGTTTATCTAATCCGCAGTCAAGCGCTATTCCTTACTACTAATCTAAGCGCTGCTGACTATTCACTGATCGGTTGACGTGGTGACGTGCTAAGTCTTGTTGACGTTACCATGACTCCATCTGCGGGCGCTAATTATCATAGAACAAATATTGTGGCGTAGTTCGGGTAAATTGTCTAGGAAAGGCCTGGCTCTGATCCAATTTTGTTTATTCTTGAAGCAGTTTCACGATGCTGGTGGCTCACCAACTTGTTGATACTTTTTCTTTGACCACTACTTATTTATCAAATGGTAATTGTTTTTATATGCTAAATTGTTATAATGACGAAATCCAACACCTATATATAGTATTTGTCCCACCTCTCATTATTGTTTTGAGAACATAGGAGAAGTTTGTGAAAAAAAAGTATTCATTAGATGCTCAAGGTATTTCAAGGCCAATTAATTTAAACTTATTTGCATTTCGTTTTCCACCGACTGCAATCGTTTCGATTTTACATCGCATATCAGGTCTACTGCTGGTGCTACTGATACCAGCCTTACTGTATTTGTTACAGCAGTCGTTATTGTCTGCGGCTAGTTTTACTAACCTGCAGTATTCGTTAGCTAATCCGCTGTTGCGTTTCGGGCTTTGGGTCCTGTTTTCGGCTTTGGTTTACCATTTGTTTGCTGGGATTCGCCATCTAATTATGGATTATGGTTACGGTGAATCATATGCGATTTCTCGTAAGACTGCCTACCTCGTTATGGTTGCGGCTGCGATTATTATTACTAAGTTGGGGGTACGTTTATGGCCATAATGAATCAAACTGGGCTGCGTGATTGGGTGTTACAACGCTTATCGGCAGTCATCATTGGTTGTTACACCTTAAGTCTGATTGTTTTTTTTCTTCTCCATCCAGCTTTAGATTATCAAACCTGGTATGGTTTGTTTTCGCACTTATGGATGCGGTTAATCACTTTTTTTGTTTTATTTAATATTACCATTCACGCATGGATTGGTAGTTGGACCATAGCGACCGATTATTTAAAACCGATTTTTATCCGTTGGACGTTTTTATCCTTGTTAAGTTTAGTGTTGTTTTTCTCCTTAGTTTGGGGGATTGAGATTTTGTGGAGTTAAACCTATATGACAATAGCAAAATATACATTTGATGCAGTTATCATCGGTGCTGGTGGTTCCGGTATGCGAACTTCCTTACAGCTTGCTGGCTCTGGCTACAAAGTTGCACTAGTCTCTAAAGTCTTTCCTACTCGCTCACACACAGTGTCTGCTCAGGGAGGCATCACTTGTGCACTCGGCAATTCAGCTGAGGATGATTGGCGCTGGCACATGTACGATACTGTTAAAGGTTCAGATTACATTGGTGATCAAGATTCAATTGAATACATGTGTAAGACTGGCCCAGACGCAGTCTATGAGTTGGAACATATGGGGCTACCATTTTCACGTATGGATAACGGCCTAATTTACCAACGACCATTTGGGGGCCAGAGTAAGAACTACGGCCAAGAGCAAGCCGCACGCACAGCCGCTGCCGCCGATCGCACAGGTCATGCCTTGTTGCACACGCTCTATCAGCAAAATATGAAAGCAAACACCCATTTCTTCGATGAATGGTATGCGATTGATCTAGTGAGAGGTGCCGATGGCGCTATTGCTGGTGTTACTGCCATCTCGATCGCGACTGGTGAGTTGGCTTTTTTACAGTCACGAGTTGTAGTGCTTGCTACTGGGGGTGCCGGTCTTATTTATCGTTCGACCAGTAATGCCCTGATTAATACTGGTGATGGTTTCGGTATGGTGCTGCGTGCTGGTTTACCCCTACAAGATATGGAAATGTGGCAGTTTCATCCAACCGGGATAGCCGGTGTCGGTGTACTACTGACTGAAGGTTGTCGTGGAGAGGGTGGTTACTTGATCAATAAGGACGGCGAGCGATTTATGGAACGCTACGCCCCCAATGTGAAGGATTTGGCATCGCGCGATGTGGTTTCACGCTCAATTGCCTTGGAAATTCGTGAAGGTCGTGGCTTCGAGAAAGATGGTATTCAATTCGTAAAGCTCAAACTCGATCACTTAGGCGCTGACGTAATTAATTTGCGTTTGCCTGGCATCCGTGAACTGTCAATGACATTCGCTCATACTGATCCGATCGAACAGCCAATTCCAGTGTTGCCAACCTGTCATTATGTCATGGGTGGTATACCCGCCAATATGCATGGCCAAGTGTTAACGAGTGCTAATGATAATGACCAGATTGTCTCCGGTTTGTATGCAGTTGGCGAGTGTGCTTGTGTCTCCGTGCATGGCGCGAATCGCTTAGGCGGCAACTCTTTATTAGATTTGATTGTGTTCGGACGTGCTGCTGGT
>CAWUKA010000101.1:0-7233 GCA_963922965.1 uncultured Gammaproteobacteria bacterium
GTTTGAATGGTCTGCGGATGATCTTGAATTTTGAGGTCAGCGAACAGCGCCTGGGTTGGCTTGCCATTAATCTCAGCACTCAAAAAATGCTCGAGCATGGACAGGTTCATGGTTTTGCCAAAGCGCCGGGGACGGGTGAGGACGATGACTCGTGCTGGATCAGTGGTGATCTCGCGAATGAACAAGGATTTGTCAACAAATAAGAATCGTTCACCATCTTCGGTACGATATTCAATCAGCTCTCTGAAATCGGAAACACCAATCGGTACGTGCATGTGGCTTATCTCCACTTAAGATCATGTGTTATCCGATGATAGCACTGATGGAAAGAGAACCCTAGCCCAGGCTGGCGCTTGATGATTGTAATACTGCTGATATTTTTATGCTCAATTCGTGGGGCTATGAGCACGTAAGTAGATTTTTTGACAAAAGCATACTTTGCCAAGTATTTATAATTTGCTGTGCTTACGTTAAAATTTAGTCACTTTGTGCATAACATGGATGGATAATTGATGAGTAATGTTGAAGATAGCCTATTAGAGAACGCCCCCTTGGGTCGTGATGTGACATACCCTGAGGCTTATGATGCGACGGTATTATTCCCCTTGCCGCGGCAAGAGAAGCGTGATGCTTTGGGTTTAGTGAACCGATTGCCGTTTACTGGCGTCGATATTTGGACCGGTTATGAATTATCTTGGTTGAACGCTAAAGGTAAGCCGGTGGTAGCAATCGCTGAATTTGCTATCCCCTACAACTCACCTAATATCATCGAGTCAAAGTCATTTAAGTTGTATTTAAATTCATTCATGCGAACTCGTTTTAAGAGCTTGAATGCAGTGCATGAAACGTTAGCTCGCGATTTATCAGCAGCTGCTGGTTTGACTGTCATTGTTAAACTCTATTTCCCAGAAGATTTTTACCAATTAGAGCGGCAAGAGTTTTCTGGTTTATGCATTGATCATTTGGATGTTGAGATTGACGACTATCAGTTAAACCCTGAGCATCTGTACATGACTAACAAAGAGCAAAATGAAACCTTGTTTTCAAACTTACTGAAATCGAATTGCCCTATTACCAATCAGCCAGACTGGGCGACCATTATGATTCGTTATCACGGTAATGCGATTGATCGTGCTGGTTTGTTACGTTATCTGATATCTTACCGTGAGCATGCTGAATTTCACGAACAATGCGTTGAGCGTATCTATGTTGATTTGATGGAGCGATGCCGGCCGCGTCAATTGACGGTTTATGCACGCTACACCCGTCGTGGTGGTTTAGATATTAATCCATTTCGCTCTAACTTCGAAACGCCACCGACTAACCGCAGAACAGGACGCCAATAATGACCGAGCTTGAAGTACAGTTAGTGCAAGCATTATCTGATGATGCTGACAATGCCGCAGCGAATAAAGTCTATTTAAGCTTATTTCGCAGTGAGCTTTATATTCCAATTCATAAGCGCAATCAGCAGGTGAATGACGATGCTGATCCAATGCCAATGTTTATCGAACACGATGGCGCTTTCTTTTTATTAGCATTTGATAGTTTTGATAAATTGCAAGCTTGGGCTGGCGATTATATTGACGAAATCGAATCTTATCAAACCATCGGTTTCCATCTGATTGGTAATTTAAGAGATAATGTTTATTTGTGTTTAAATTTCGGTAGCGAAGTTTACAAAGAATTCCCGCCTGATGAAATTCAGCAGTTAAAAAAAATGCTCGGTAAGCTCAAGCAACTCCGTGACATGGCAGAGCGTGAGGCTGGTGAATCTGAGCCTGAGTCTATCTAGTGTAATGGTCGCTTAGCATCACCACGTATATAGGTTGATATTGATCGATATATTTGCTAATTATTGCAATTTATCAGTTTGACCTTCTTTCGTGTTTAGGCTTGGCGGTCGTTAGATCAG
Organism: uncultured Gammaproteobacteria bacterium; assembly: GCA_963922965.1. Lineage (GTDB taxonomy): Bacteria > Pseudomonadota > Gammaproteobacteria > CAWUKA01 > CAWUKA01 > CAWUKA01. Next base: position 1,916 of record CAWUKA010000101.1, read on the forward strand.
CGATAGTATTGATCGATAAACTTTGTCGGTGACCAGATGGTTTCCATGCTGGTGCGATAACGTCAGGTGTCGCTAATTTTTTGATTAAGCGTCCAGGTACTAGGGTGTGGTGACCAAAGCGCTGATTGATCAAGTCAGTCACCGGATGAGTTGTTTCTGGTTGCTGAAATAAATCAGCCTGCAAGTCAGTTGGTTGTGGATCAAGTGCTGTAATTTGTACTTGATCGATGGGTTGTCCTGACCAATATAATCGTAACGTGTTACGGCACAATTTAATTAACCGCTTAAAGTCGTGACTAGGTGCGGCCAGTTTTGCTTTGCCACCTAGCCAACCCAGCTGCCGATTGCGTAAGCCAATAAAAAAGGTTTGTGCTTGTAAATCATGACGCCGCAAACGCACAGTGAGCTTATGGCTCATATGACTGAGGTAAGTGTAAAGTGCTTTGGAGTCAGTTGTACCAGGTGGTATCACTTTGCCGTGGCCCATTGATTTAGCAGCAGCAACTTCTTGTTGCAGTGGCGCAAAGTCGATACCTTGGCACATGTACCAGATGCGGCGGCCAAGATTACCAAATCGCTTAGCTAAAATACCAATCGGTAGCTTTTCCATATCACCACAAGTCAATACACCGTAAGCAGCTAGAAAGCGTGCAATGCCTGGACCAATACCACAAAGCTCAGTCACTCGGATGGGTGCCAATACTTGCTTTGCTTGTTGTGGGTGTAGTGTGGTACAGCCATCAGGTTTATTAAGATTAGCAGCAAATTTTGCCATCGCTTTGTTAGCCGCTATGCCAACAGAACAAGGTAAGTTTGCTGTTTGCCAGACTTGCTGTTTTACCAACTTACCAATTTGTTCTGGTGTGCCCCATAATTTTTGGCAAGCAGTTACATCAAGAAACGCCTCATCAACCGAAAAGATTTCGATATCGGGGCTGATGTTAATTAAATCAGCCATAATTGCCCGCGAAATTGCAGCATATCGCGCTGGGTTGGCTGGTCGCCTGATTAATCTTGGACATAGTCGCAATGCTTCTTTAAATCGCATACCGGTTTTAATGCCATAGTGGCGTGCTTCGTAAGAACAAGTGATGATACAACTGCCGCACTCACCATTAGTGACTGCCACTGGCTTGTTGCGCAATTGTGGTTGATCGAGTTGTTCAATGGATGCAAAAAATGCATTCATATCAACATGGATGATGGCACGTTGCCAAAACTGCTCAGTTTGCATGATCTTTAGTCTCTCTATTCGTTCTTCCCTCGTTAAGCATAGAAGACAAAAAGAGAATGATCAAGTGGCGTTTGTCAGGTGTCGTTTCTGTTACAATGTGCCACAATAAGTTGTTTATAACCGCTGCAATACCAGCAAAAATTAAACGAGTGAGCTGATGGTATCCAAGGTAGAGAAAAAATTATTGCATTACACCGGTAAAGCGATTGCTGATTACAATATGATTCAGCCTGCTGATCGCATCATGGTGTGTTTGTCCGGTGGCAAAGATTCATATACCTTATTGAATTTGTTATTGCAGCTGCGTGTTAGGTGGAGGCACAGTTTTGAACTATTAGCATTTACGCTGGATCAAGCGCAGCCAGGTTGGGATGATACTGGGTTGCGTGCTTATCTAGAACACAAGCGAGTGCCTTATAAAATTTTAACGCGTGATACTTACTCCGTGGTTGTTGATAAAGTTCCAGCTGGTAAAACCTATTGTTCACTATGTTCAAGATTACGCCGCGGTAATATTTACACCTATGCTGCAAAATACGGCTACAATAAAATAGCGCTTGGCCATCATCGCGATGATTTAATTGAGAGTGTCATGATGTCGATGTTGTATAGTGGTGAGATACGGACCATGCCACCAAAATTATTGACTGATAATAAAAAAAATATTGTTATCCGACCGATGGTCTACTGCCAAGAAAAAGATATTATTGCCTACGCACAAGAACAATGTTTTCCGATTATTCCTTGTAATTTATGCGGTTCGCAAGAAAATCTAACACGAAAAAAAGTCAAACAATTAATTGCAACGCTAGCACAAGAAAATCCAAAAGTGCCAAGCAATTTACTCAATGCACTGAGCAATGTGAAGTTTAGTCAGTTGATGGATCGGCAGTTAATGGATTTCAAAAATTTAGAGCACCTGATGCAGTGACAGAAGTAGGTTGATATGATAACAAGGAGTCAATGTGCAGCAAGCTGACACACCACCTTCAGTGATTGAACAAGCCAATACGCTACGCGCGAATGGGCAAATCCATACTGCAATCGTATTATTAAGTGATCATCTGCAGCAACAACCTGAAGATTGTGATGCTCGTGTGTTATTAGCAGCATTTTGTATGTTTGCGCAGCGCTATTTTGAGGCGATCAAACAATATAACAGTGTCATGGCAGTGGCTGATTGCTCCGAGCAGGTTCACTTCGCACTCGGTGTCTGTTACGAAAATATTGCTGAGCGTCAACAAGCAATCACTCAGTATGAGCAGGCTATTCAGCTCAATCCAGCTTATATTAACGCTTATTTGAATTTAGCAAATCTTTATAATATCGGAGGCCGTAGTCGAAAAGCGCAAGCGCTATTGACAGAAGCACTCTTGCATCATCCAGTCGATATTAAGTTGCTTTATAGCTTGGGGCAAACTTACTATTTTATTGGTGATTTTATTCAGGCTGAGCATTATTTTAATGCTGTACTTGCTCAGCAACCAAATCACCCTTATGCGTTATCGCATATGGTAAAGTTAATCAAGCAAGAAGATCGTATCCGCTTATATATTGATAATATTGAACAAGCGATCAAGCGGATTGAGACAACTGATCAATCAACCGCCATTTTATCTTATGCACTCGGCGATCTATACGAAAAATTACAGGATTATGATGCTGCCTTTGCAAGTTACAGCCAAGCTAATATGATCAAAAATAACCTCATGCCAGCAGATGATTTTTATACACCAAAGTTAATGCGGCGTGTTACTACTATTATTGATCAGAAGCGAGTAAAAAAATTTAATCCGGAAGTGATTGCTGAAAAGCCAATCTTTATTGTTGGTATGCCGCGCGCAGGCACAACACTGCTTTATAGTCGTATCGAAGGTCATCCTGATGTTGTTGGTATCGGTGAACATAATGCTATGCATGCATTATTACAATTGGCTGATCGGTTAATTGATATTGATAAGCCATACCCTGAGTTTATTGATCGGCTCAAGCCAGATGAGTTGAAGGGTTTGCGCCAGTATTATTTAGATGCGGTTGATTATCGTGATGGGTATTATACCTTAGACAAGAATAATATGAATTTTGTTCATGTTGGTTTAATTTTTCTTTTATTTCCAGAGGCAAGGGTTATTCATTGCCAGCGCAATGCAATTGATACCTGCGTGTCTTGCTTCTTTCAAGACTTTTCATTGTCAACAATGGCTTTTACCAATGATTTAAATGATTTGCTACATATGTACCAAGCTTATCAGCAACTTATGCAACATTGGCAGACTATTTTTTCTGATCGGATCCTGACTATTCAGTATGAAGCGATGGTGAGTGATCCTGCAGTGACTTTGCAAATCGTGTTTCAATACTTGCGGTTAACTTGGCATGAGAAATATGCCAAACAAGTCACAGAATCAATTAACACCGCAAGTAGTTGGCAAGTTCGTCAGCCTATCTATAACAGTTCTATCGAAAAATGGCGTCGCTACCAAAAGCATATTGCAGTATTGATAGCACAACTCTCTAGCTAATAAAACCAGTGTGTGACCATGATAGCGGCAATAACCCCGGTAGCGTCAGCAATGAGTCCAGCAGGGATGGCATGCCGAGTACGCGAGATACCAACTGCTGCAAAGTAAACCATAACGACATAAAACGTGGTTTCAGTGCTGCCCATCATGGTAGCCGCCATGTGGGAAACCTTAGCCTGACCACCATAGGTATGAGCAATGTCAGCTAAGATACTATTGGATGCGCTGCCAGAAAAAGGTCGTATTAAGGTGAGCGGGAGCAATGGTAATGGAAAGCCGAGACAGTTCAGGAGTGGGCTCAGTAGTGTTTCCAGTGCAGCAAAGCCACCGGCGGCGCGAAACATATTCATTGCGACCCAAAAGCCAACCCAGTACGGGATGATTTTAACCGCAATGTGGAAGCCTTCTTCCGCACCTTCAGTAAAAGTTGCGAAAACATCAATTTTTTTTAGCCATGCTACCAGCGGGATAGCACCGATAAAGCTGAATAAAATAGCGTTCGATGTGATTGTAATCCAACTATGCAGCATCATTGGTACCCGCCGGTTCAATCCGAAAGAGTTTACGTTTTGCTAGCCACTTCACAATGACAATACCAACAATGGTTGAGCAAGTTGTTGCGATTAATACTGGTACGACAATGTCGCTAGCAGCGCTGTCACCATTTGCTGCTAAGATAGCAATTGCTGTCATTGGGATGAGCTGCACGCTTGAGGTGTTGAGTGCTAAGAAGGTACACATAGCGTCACTGGCAATACCACGGTGTTGATTGAGTTTGTCTAATTCTTCCATTGCACGCAAGCCGAACGGTGTTGCGGCATTATTTAAGCCCAGCATATTCGCTGCGATATTCAGGATCATTGCTCCCATCGCGGGATGATCAGTTGGTACCTCAGGGAATAATTTTTCCATCACAGGTGCCACAAGCTTAGCAAATAAAGCAATAAAGCCGGCGCACTCGGCAATCCGCATGATGCCAAGCCACAACGTCATAATACCGATTAAGCTAATTGCTGTGTTGACTGCTTGGTTAGCAGAGACAGCGATAGAGGCAGCCACCGCAGCTTCGGTACCATTGACAAAGCTCATGATGACTGAGCTGACGATGAGTAAGACCCAAATAAAATTAAGCATCTGATTGTTATTCTAATAAAAGCAACAGTGTAACCAAGCGACGAATGGTTTGCATTAGTCACCAACTGATTGCTGCTTGCTTTTAATGGCCATCAGTTGCTAATTCAGGGATATACATTCCAAAATCGATACCAAAATGAATAATAAATATCAATTTTTATCAATAAGTTGCGAGATTATGATTTAAATTTGATTTATTGTTTAAATTTTTATCTATAATTTAAGTAAGGTAAACATCATGTGCTAAGGGGTAGAAATATGCTAATAGCTTATGACGATCAAGAATTGCAAGTTGAGGTTAGCGTCACTATCCCAAATGCAGTGGGTTATCGGCCTAAGACCAATGCGATTAAAATCACGCTGCGCAAAGCTGAGGGTGACGAGATTCACGCGTTACAATTTATCACTAGGCAGTATTTTTCAGAAAT